>NZ_KV787899.1:0-120741 GCF_001807145.1 Enterobacter sp. HMSC16D10 | reverse complement strand
TAGGCCGGGTAAGGCGTAGCCGCCACCCGGCACAACATACGGCGTTAGAACGTTTCCCAGTTATCACCAGCATCAGCGGTAACCGTTTTACGCGCCATCGCCGGTGCTGCAACGGTTTTCGCAGAAGCGAACTCACGCGCTTTCATCTGCTCCTGCTGAATGCGGAACACCGCCACGGCCTGCGTCAGACGGCTTGCCTGCTCTTCCAGTGCGGCTGCCGCTGCGGCAGACTCTTCCACCAGCGAGGCGTTCTGCTGGGTCACGCGATCCATCTCTGCCACCGCCAGACCGACCTGGTCGATACCGCGGCTCTGCTCGTCAGACGCAGAGGCGATTTCACCCATGATGTCCGTGACGCGGGTGACCGCATTCACGATCTCACCCATGGTTTCACCGGCGCTTTCGACCAGCGTTGAACCCACTTCCACGCGACCCACGGAGTCTTCGATCAGGCTCTTGATCTCGCGTGCCGCCTGGGCGCTGCGCTGGGCCAGGTTACGCACTTCACCTGCCACCACCGCAAAACCACGGCCCTGCTCGCCCGCACGCGCCGCTTCTACCGCCGCGTTCAGTGCCAGGATGTTGGTCTGGAAAGCAATGCCGTCGATCACGCTGATAATGTCGGCAATTTTCTGCGAACTGCCCGCGATATCGCGCATGGTCTGCACCACGTTGTCCACCACTTTGCCGCCTTTCTGCGCGGTTTCAGAGGCGCTCAGCGCAAGATGGCTCGCCTGACGGGCGTTCTCGGCGTTCTGCTTAACGGTCGCCGTCAGCTGCTCCATGCTGGCAGCGGTCTCTTCCAGGGAAGCGGCCTGCTGTTCAGTACGGGAGGAGAGGTCGTTGTTGCCCATCGCGATTTCACTCGCGCCGCTGTAGATCGCATTCGCGCCGTTACGCACGTCGCCAACGGTACGCACCAGTTCGCCCTGCATATGACGCAGCGAGTCGGCCAGTTCACCCATCTCGTTGGTGCCCTGAACCTCAATGCGCTTCACCAGATCGCCGCTGGCGATATGGCGAATGTTGTCGATCAGACGATTCAGCGGAGAGATCAGCGTCTGCTTGATGTTCAGCCAGACGGCCACAATCACCACCAGCACGGCAATCAGGACGCCGATCAGCACCCAGATAGCCTGGCTGTAGGAGCTGTTGCTGTCTTCGACCGCCATCTGGTACAGCTTGTCGTTCTGCTGCAGGTAGCTCACGTACTGTTTCTCAAAACCGTCCTGGTAACTCTGGGTTGGCTGGTCGAAGAAGGCGTTGATTTTGCCCGCGCCCAGCAGCTGAATCAGCTCCGCCAGCGCGCCGTGGTAAATATCATAGTTACGCTTGATCTCCATGGCATCCGCATCGCTTTGACGCGGATCGCGCGGCAGGGCTTCGTAGGCAGCCCAGTTTTTTTCCGCCTGTTTCAGAGACGCAGACGCGATTTGCATCAAATCGTTCACGGTCGCGCCGCTACCGATATTGCTCTGATCCATCATGTAGCGAATACCCGCGCGGTTCAGGGTATTACGGGTTTGCAGCAACGCTACCCAGCTGCCGTTCAGCGTGGACTGTTGCTGGCGAATGGTTTGCAGGACGGTGAAATTCTCTTTGTCATTCTTCAGAGCATTAAAGAAAAGACCACCGGATGTGAGTTGTAAAAGGCCAAATATCGCTAAAACCAGCATTAAGCTGGTGACAATCTTGATACGGTTTAACATGTTTTCTCTTTCCTCAGACAGATACAGAATTTTCGGCCTGGAAAGGGAAAACTTTACGAAATTCATCCTGAAATTTGTGGTTTTTACTCTTCTTCCCGCGCTGCGTTATGTCGGTTTCCGAGTTCAATAAACTCTTCCAGCAGCGCCGTCAGCTGTTTCATCTTCTCCGGCGTATATTCCGCCTCAATCTGCTGATACGCCTCCTCCACCTGCGCCTGGGCGTGCTCATACAGCGCATTGCCCTCTTTGGTCAGCGAGACGTACAGCTTGCGCTGGTCGTTCAGCGGCTTTAAGCGCAGCACCAGACCGTCGCGCTCCATGCGCGTCAGAATGCCGGTCAGGCTCGGGCGCAAAATACAGGTGCGAAACGCCAGATCGTGAAAATCCATCGACGGATGTTCAGCCAGCACGCGCACAATGCGCCACTGCTGCTCGGTCAGGTTATGGCGCTTCACGATCGGTCGGAAGTAGGACATCGCCGCTTCCCGCGCCTGCAGCAGCGCGATGGTTAATGAATCATGCATAGCCTCTCCCCTTCACATCATTAACACGTAAACAATTCATAAAAGATGCTTTTATAAACAACACGTTTTCCGTCAAAAAGTCTAACAGAAACCCACTAAGTTTATTAACCATCTGATTTTAATATCAATAAAAACCAATATATAAATTTATTGTTATTCGTATCACAAATCTTTCACTTCTGATTGCGAAATAATCAGCAAAAGCATAAAACCAGATCATTAACATATTAATGAAATCCAAACCGGACCTCCGGCCTGAGGAGTATGTGAATGAAAGGTACCGTCTTTGCCGTCGCCCTCAACCATCAGAGCCAGCGCGAAGCCTGGCGAGAGGCGTTTGAAAAAGCCCCCTACAACACGCCGCCGAAAACGGCGGTGTGGTTTATCAAACCGCATAACACCGTGATTCGCGCGGGCGACCCCATTCCGTTCCCGCAGGGGGAAACGGTGCTGAGCGGCGCCACGGTAGCGCTGGTGGTCGGTAAAACCGCCAGTAAGGTACGCGTGGAGGACGCCGCGGCGTACATCGCCGGATATGCGCTGGCCAACGAGGTGAGCCTGCCGGAAGAGAGCTTCTACCGTCCGGCCATCAAGGCCAAATGCCGCGACGGATTCTGCCCGCTCGGCGAACCGGTCGCCGTTGATAACGTGGATAGCCTGACCATCATCACCGAGATCAACGGCCGCGAAGCGGACCACTGGAACACCGCCGATCTGCAGCGTAACGCTGCCGAACTGCTGAGCGCCCTGAGCGAGTTCGCCACCCTTAATCCCGGCGATGCGATCCTGCTCGGTACCCCGCACAGCCGCGTTGAGATCCGCCTGGGCGATCGGGTGCGTATTCTGGCGGAAGGGTTTCCACCGCTGGAAAACCCGGTGGTGGACGAGCGCGATGTCACTATTGCGCACCGCACGCCGCCGCACGCCACGCTGTTTGCCCTCGGCCTGAACTATGCCGATCACGCCAGCGAGCTGGACTTCAAGCCGCCCACCGAGCCGCTGGTCTTTATCAAAGCGCCAAACACCTTCAACGGCGACAACCAGACCTCGGTGCGCCCGAACAATATCGAATACATGCACTATGAAGCGGAGCTGGTGGTGGTCATCGGTAAAACGGCCCGCAAGGTGAGCGAAGCCGAGGCGATGGACTATGTTGCGGGCTATACGGTCTGCAACGACTACGCCATTCGTGACTATCTCGAAAACTACTACCGCCCGAACCTGCGGGTAAAAAGCCGCGACGGGCTGACCCCCATTTCCCCCAATATCGTGCCAAAAGAGGCCATTCCCGACCCGCACAACCTCGCCCTGCGCACCTTCGTCAACGGCGAGCTGCGCCAGGAAGGCACCACGGCGGATCTGATCTTCAGCATCCCGTACCTGATCGCGTACCTGAGCGACTTTATGACCCTGCAGCCGGGCGACATGATTGCCACCGGCACGCCGAAGGGGCTCTCCGACGTGGTGCCGGGCGATGAGGTGGTGGTGGAAGTGGAAGGCGTGGGACGCCTGGTGAACCGAATTGTGAGTGAGGAGACGGCAAAATGAAAAAGATTAACCACTGGATAAACGGTAAAAACGTCGCGGGCAGCGACTACTTCCACACCACTAACCCGGCCTCCGGCGAGGTGCTGGCAGAAGTGGCCGCCGGCGGCGAGGCCGAAATCCATCAGGCCGTTGCCGCCGCCAAAGAGGCGTTCCCGAAGTGGGCTAACCTGCCGATGAAGGAGCGCGCGCGCCTGATGCGCCGCCTGGGCGACCTGATCGACCAGAACGTGCCCGAGATCGCCGCCATGGAAACCGCCGATACCGGGCTGCCGATCCACCAGACCAAAAACGTGCTGATCCCGCGCGCCTCGCACAACTTCGAATTTTTCGCCGAGGTGTGCCAGCAGATGAACGGCAAGACCTACCCGGTCGACGACAAGATGCTCAACTACACCCTGGTGCAGCCGGTGGGCGTCTGCGCGCTGGTGTCGCCGTGGAACGTGCCGTTTATGACGGCCACCTGGAAGGTCGCGCCCTGTCTGGCCTTAGGCAATACCGCGGTGCTGAAGATGTCCGAGCTCTCCCCGCTGACCGCCGACCGTCTGGGCGAACTGGCCCTCGAAGCGGGTATTCCGGCGGGCGTGCTGAACGTCGTTCAGGGCTACGGCGCGACGGCAGGCGATGCGCTGGTGCGGCATCACGACGTGCGCGCGGTCTCCTTCACCGGCGGCACCGCCACCGGGCGCAACATCATGAAAAATGCCGGGCTGAAGAAATACTCCATGGAGCTGGGCGGCAAATCCCCGGTACTGATTTTTGAAGACGCGGACATCGAGCGCGCGCTGGACGCCGCCCTGTTCACCATCTTCTCCATCAACGGCGAGCGCTGCACCGCGGGCTCGCGCATCTTCATCCAGCAGAGCATCTACCCGGAATTCGTGAAGCGCTTTGCCGAGCGCGCCAGCCGCCTGCGCGTGGGCGACCCGACCGATCCGAACACCCAGATTGGCGCGCTCATCAGCCAACAGCACTGGGAAAAAGTCTCCGGCTATATCCGCCTCGGCATTGAGGAAGGCGCAACACTGCTGGCGGGCGGCCCGGACAAACCGACCGATCTGCCTGCGCACCTGAAGGGCGGCAACTTCCTGCGCCCGACCGTGCTGGCGGATGTTGATAACCGCATGCGCGTGGCGCAGGAGGAGATCTTCGGGCCGGTGGCCTGCCTGCTGCCGTTCAAGGACGAAGCGGAAGGGCTGCGCCTGGCCAACGACGTGGAGTACGGCCTGGCGTCATACATCTGGACCCAGGACGTGAGCAAGGTACTCCGTCTGGCGCGCAATATCGAAGCGGGGATGGTGTTCGTCAACACCCAGAACGTGCGCGACCTGCGCCAGCCGTTTGGCGGCGTGAAAGCCTCCGGCACCGGCCGCGAGGGGGGCGAGTACAGCTTCGAGGTATTCGCGGAGATGAAGAACGTCTGCATCTCCATGGGCGACCATCCGATTCCAAAGTGGGGGATCTGAAAATGGGCAAATTAGCGTTAGCGGCAAAAATCACCCACGTGCCGTCGATGTATCTCTCCGAACTGCCGGGCAAAAACCACGGCTGCCGCCAGGGCGCCATCGATGGGCATAAAGAAATTAGCAAGCGCTGCCGGGAGCTGGGCGTCGATACCATTATCGTCTTCGACACCCACTGGCTGGTGAACAGCGCGTACCACATTAACTGTGCGGACCATTTTTCGGGCGTCTACACCAGCAACGAGCTACCGCACTTTATCCGCGACATGACCTACGACTACAACGGCAACCCGGAACTCGGCCAGATGATTGCCGACGAGGCGGTGAAGCGTGGCGTGCGCGCCAAAGCGCACAACATTCCGAGCCTCAAGCTTGAGTACGGCACGCTGGTGCCAATGCGCTACATGAACGCGGATAAGCACTTCAAGGTGGTCTCCATCTCGGCGTTCTGCACGGTTCACGACTTCGCCGACAGCCGCAGGCTGGGCGAGGCCATCGTCAGCGCCATCGAAAAATATGACGGCACCGTGGCGGTGCTCGCCAGCGGCTCGCTGTCGCACCGCTTTATCGACGACCAGCGCGCCGAGGAAGGGATGAACAGCTACACCCGGGAGTTCGACCGCCAGATGGACGAGCGCGTGGTGAAGCTGTGGCGCGAGGGTCAGTTCAAAGAATTCTGCAGCATGCTGCCGGAGTACGCCGACTACTGCTACGGCGAGGGCAACATGCACGACACGGTGATGCTGCTGGGGATGCTCGGCTGGGACAAATACGACGGCAAGGTGGAGTTTCTCACCGAGCTGTTCGCCAGCTCCGGCACCGGCCAGGTCAACGCCGTTTTCCCCCTGCCCGCATAAGGAGCCACCATGCCGCACTTTATTGCTGAATGTACCGACAACATCCGCGAGCAGGCCGACCTGCCGGGGCTGTTCGCCAAAGTGAACGAGGCGCTCGCCGCCACGGGCATCTTCCCTATCGGCGGTATCCGCAGCCGCGCCCACTGGCTGGACACCTGGCAGATGGCCGACGGCAAGCACGATTACGCCTTTGTCCATATGACGCTGAAGATTGGCGCGGGGCGCAGCCTGGAGAGCCGGGAAGAGGTCGGTGAAATGCTGTTTGCGCTGATTAAAACGCATTTCGCGGCGCTGATGGCGAGCCGCTATCTGGCGCTGTCGTTTGAGCTGGACGAGCTGCACCCAACGCTCAATTACAAACAAAACAACGTGCACGCGTTGTTTAAGTAGACATCTTTTCCGCCCGGTGGCGCTTCGCTTACCGGACCTACAACGGCTCGAACGTAGGCCGGGTAAGCGCAGCGTCACCCGGCAACAGCCGCATAAAGGATACGCCATGCTCGATAAACACACCCATACCCTGATCGCCCATCGTCTGCATCAGGCGGAGCAGTCCCGGGAGCAGATCCGCCAGATCTCCCTCGACTACCCGACGATCACTATCGACGACGCCTACGCCGTCCAGCGCGAATGGGTGAGCCTGAAGATCGCCGAAGGCCGCGTGCTGAAGGGCCACAAGATCGGCCTCACCTCTAAAGCGATGCAGGCCAGCTCGCAGATCAGCGAGCCGGACTACGGCGCGCTGCTGGACGACATGTTCTTCCATGACGGCAGCGACATTCCCGTCGATCGCTTTATCGTCCCGCGCATTGAAGTGGAGCTGGCGTTCGTGCTGGCAAAACCGCTGCGCGGCCCGAACTGCACGATCTTCGACGTCTACAACGCCACGGATTACGTGATCCCCGCGCTGGAGCTGATCGACGCCCGCTGCCACAACGTCGACCCGGACACCCAGCGCCCGCGCAAGGTGTTCGACACCATCTCCGATAACGCCGCCAACGCGGGCGTGATCCTCGGCGGCCGTCCGATTAAGCCCGACGAGCTGGACCTGCGCTGGATCTCCGCCCTGCTCTACCGCAACGGCGTGATCGAAGAGACCGGCGTGGCCGCAGGCGTCCTGAACCACCCGGCCAACGGCGTGGCGTGGCTGGCCAACAAGCTTGCGCCGTACGACGTGCAGCTTGAGCCTGGCCAGATCGTTCTCGGCGGCTCGTTTACCCGCCCGGTGCCCGCCAGCAGAGGCGACACCTTCCACGTCGACTACGGCAACATGGGCTCCATCAGCTGCCGCTTTGTCTAGGAGATAACCATGCAAAACGCATTCAAAGCGGCGCTGCAGGCGGGCCGCCCGCAAATTGGCCTATGGCTGGGGCTGACCAGCAGCTACAGCGCGGAGCTGCTGGCCGGAGCAGGCTTCGACTGGCTGCTGATCGACGGCGAGCACGCGCCGAACAGCGTGCAGACCGTCCTGACCCAGCTGCAGGCCATCGCCCCTTATCCCAGCCAGCCGGTGGTGCGCCCGTCGTGGAACGACCCGGTGCAGATCAAACAGCTGCTGGACGTGGGCGCACAAACTCTGCTGGTGCCGATGGTACAAAACGCCGACGAAGCGCGGCAGGCGGTACGTGCCACCCGCTACCCGCCCGCGGGCATTCGCGGCGTCGGCAGCGCCCTGGCGCGCGCCTCGCGCTGGAACCGCATTCCGGATTACCTGCAGCAGGCCAACGACGCCATGTGCGTGCTGGTGCAGATCGAAACCCGTGAGGCGCTGAAAAACCTGCCGCAGATCCTGGACGTGGAAGGCGTCGACGGCGTGTTTATCGGCCCGGCGGATCTCAGCGCCGACATGGGCTTTGCCGGCAATCCGCAGCACCCGGAGGTGCAGGCCGCCATTGAACAGGCGATCGCACAGATACGCGCTGCAGGTAAAGCCCCCGGCATCCTGATGGCGAACGAGCAGCTGGCAAAACGCTATCTTGAACTCGGCGCGCGGTTTGTCGCCGTCGGGGTCGACACGACCCTGCTCGCCCGCGGCGCGGAAGCGCTGGCGGCACGCTTTATCGAAAAACCGGTTACGTCAGTTAATAACAATAAATCCGTCTACTAAACGTAAGATCTGGAGCGCACCATGACGACCTCTACCCTGCAAGCCCATGATAATAAAGCCGTTGAACACCGCGTCATTCACAAGCTGTTCCGACGCCTGATCGTCTTTCTCTTTATCCTGTTTGTTTTCTCGTTTCTCGATCGCATCAACATCGGCTTCGCCGGGCTGACGATGGGCAAAGATCTGGGCCTCACCTCAACCATGTTTGGCCTGGCCGCGACGCTCTTTTACGTCACCTACGTGCTGTGCGGGATCCCGAGCAACATCATGCTGGCGAAGATCGGCGCGCGACGCTGGATCGCCGGGATCATGGTAGTGTGGGGTATTGCCTCCACCTGCACCATGTTCGCCACCAGCCCCGAAACCCTTTACGTTCTGCGCATGCTGGTGGGCATTGCCGAAGCCGGTTTTCTGCCGGGGATTCTGGTCTACCTCACCTGGTGGTTCCCGGCCTATCACCGCGCCCGCGCCAACGCGCTGTTTATGATCGCCATGCCGGTGACCATGATGCTCGGCTCGATCCTCTCCGGGTACATTCTGGCGATGGACGGACTGTGGAACCTCAAGGGCTGGCAGTGGCTGTTCCTGCTGGAAGGGCTGCCGTCGGTGGTGCTCGGCGTGGTGACCTGGTTTTACCTCAACGACACGCCGGACCAGGCCACCTGGCTGGATGAGGACGAAAAGCAGGCGCTCAAAACGATGATCGCCCGCGAGCAGGAGGTTGCCATTGCTCAATCCGTCACGCCGCGCTCGACGCTGCGCGAGGTGCTGACCCCGGCGGTACTGCTCTACACGCTGGCCTACTTCTGCCTGACCAATACGCTGAGCGCGATCAACATCTGGACCCCGCAAATCCTGCAAAGCTTTAACACGGGGAGCAGCAACATCGTCATCGGCCTGCTGGCGGCGATCCCGCAGTTCTGCACCATCCTCGGGATGATCTGGTGGAGCCGCCGCTCCGACAGGCTGAAAGAGCGAAAAAAGCACACCATCCTGCCGTACCTGTTCGCCGCGGCGGGATGGATGCTGGCCTCCGCGACGGATCACAGCCTGATCCAGCTGCTTGGCATCATCATGGCCTCAACCGGATCGTTTACCGCCATGGCGATATTCTGGACCACGCCGGATCGGGTGATTAGCCTGCAGTCCCGCGCGGTGGCGCTGGCGGTGATCAACGCCATCGGCAACGTCGGCTCCGCCGTTAGCCCATTGCTGATTGGGATCCTGCGCGACGCGACCGGCAGCTTCAGCTCGGGGCTGTGGTTTGTGGCCGGGCTGCTGGTGGTCGGCGCGCTGGTGCTGACGCGCATTCCGATGACGCAGCGGGATCAACAGAGGAACGATCATGTGCCAGAGCCCTATCGCCAACATTGATATCAGCAAGGAGTACGACGAAAGTCTGGGCACCGACGATGTGCACTACCAGTCGTTCGCCCGCATGGCGGCCTTTTTTGGCCGCGACATGCAGGCGCATCGTCACGACCAGTATTTTCAGATGCACTTTCTCGATACCGGGCAGATTGAGCTCCAGCTCGACGATCACCGCTATTCGGTGCAGGCCCCGCTGTTCGTCCTCACCCCGCCGTCGGTGCCGCACGCGTTTATCACCGAATCCGACAGCGACGGACACGTGCTGACGGTGCGCGAGGATCTGATCTGGCCGCTGCTTGAGGTGCTCTACCCCGGCACGCGGGAGGCGTTTGGCCTGCCGGGGATCTGCCTTTCGCTTGCCGACAGGCCGGACGAGCTGGCGGCGCTGAAGCACTACTGGCAGCTGATTGCCCGGGAATCCACGGAGCAGCTGCCCGGGCGCGAGCATACTCTGGTCCTGCTGGCCCAGGCGGTTTTCACCCTGCTGCTGCGCAACGCGAAGCTCGACGACCACGCGTCAGGCGGCATGCGCGGCGAGCTGAAGCTGTTCCAGCGGTTTACCCAGCTGATCGACACCCACTACCACCAGCACTGGACGGTGCCGGAATACGCCAGCGAGCTGCACCTGACCGAATCCCGCCTGACCGATATCTGTCGCCGCTTCGCCAACCGCCCGCCAAAACGGCTGATCTTCGACCGCCAGCTGCGCGAGGCCCGACGACTGCTGCTCTTCTCCGACAGCACGGTCAGCGAGATTGCCTGGCAGCTGGGGTTCAAAGATCCGGCCTATTTCGCCCGCTTTTTTAATCGCTTAGTGGGGTGCTCGCCGAGCGCGTATCGGGCGCAGAAAGTACCGATCTCTTAGAATGAGACCTTCAGACGTACTGGATGTTCATCGTGCCGCGATCGGTTCGATAGATGGAGGCATCCACCTGCCAGGTTGACTGAATCAGCTCCGGCGTAAGCACGGCGGCAGGTTCACCGGATGCCACAACTCTTCCTTCATTCAGAACGACAAGGTGCTGACAATAATTCGCCGCCAGATTGAGATCGTGTAAAGCCACGATGACGGTAACAGGCAACGCGGTAACAAGACGCATCAGCTCAAGCTGGAACTGGATGTCCAGATGGTTAATCGGCTCGTCCAGCAGCAGAATATCCGGCTGTTGAGTGAGCGCACGCGCTATCTGGCATCGCTGACGCTCACCGCCAGAGAGCCTCTGCCAGGCTCGGTGGGCCAGGGCATTAAGTTTCATCATCGAAAGCGCCTGCTGTACCGCATCCTCATCAGCCTGATGCCAGGGCGTAAACGCTCTGCGATGCGGTGTGCGCCCAAGGCGAACAATATCAAGAACGCTCATTTCCGCCTCCGCTTCCGCATGTTGCGGAACGAAAGCCAGCTTGCGGGAAAGCTGACGCTGGCTCAGGGTATTCGTCTGCTTACCGCCCATTGTGATTCCGGCATAAGTGCAGGGCTGGACGCCCGCCATGGCACGGATCAATGTCGATTTTCCCGACCCGTTAGGGCCGAGTAGCCCTACCGTTTGCGACCGTTGTGCCATAAAACTGATGTCAGACAACACCCGGCGCGCCTGGAGCGTCACGCTCAGCTTATCCACCACGACATGCATGCTTATTTCTCCCGGTTACGGTACAGAATCAGGGCAAAAACAGGCGCACCAACCAGGGCGGTGACCACACCAACTGGCAAAACCTGGTGGCTAATCAGCATGCGTGAAATCAGGTCTGCAAGGATCATGAAATGACACCCGCCGAGGAAGGCGAGAGGGACAGTGAGCAAATGGCGGTGCCCAGCAATCATGCGGGTAATATGCGGGATGACCAGCCCAACAAAGCCCACCGCACCAATAGCACTGACGATGACCGCCGTTATCAGCGCGGTGGTCAGCAGTAAAATCACGCGTACCCGCTGAACGCGTGTGCCAAGCGTCGCGGAAACGTCCATGCCGAAATTAAAGGTATCCAGTGAACGGGCGTAGCAGATCGTTATCAGCAACCCTGCCACAACGACGGTGAAGCACAGGAGTGCATCAGCCCAGCGCACACCGCTCAGACTCCCCAGCAGCCAGAACATGACCCCACGAGACTCCTCCGCGTTAGCCGACGTACTGACAATGTACGACGTGAGCGCGTTAAACAGCTGCGTACCGGCGATTCCGGCCAGTACAATCCGTGCTGCCTTCTCGCGCATACCGCCTGATAAGACGACGATCAGCAGAAACGCCATACAGGCACCAATAAACGCTCCGGCGCCTGTCGTAAGGACACCGCTGCCAATCCCCAACAGCATTACGCTGACGGCACCGGTTGAGGCACCGGCAGAGATCCCCAGCAGGTAAGGGTCCGCAAGCGAATTACGCAACAGCGACTGCATGACCAGACCGCACAACGCCAGGCCACCGCCGCTGCTGGCCGCCATCAGCGCACGACTCATACGGTATTGCCAGACAATTCCGGCTTCAACGGCAGGCAAATCGACGTGGGTGATACCCAGACCATTGGTTATTGCCCAAAACGCAGTGGCATAGCTCACCGGTATATCACCAGTCGCAGCAGCCAGCGTTATCATGATCGGTAGACTCAGGATCCCAGCGCAGATGATCGTGCCGGTTCGCCAGTAATAAACGGTCTTGTGCATCATCTGGCTTGAGTCATCTCTTTCATATGCTGGCCGATGAGCTCAACCGCTTCGACGTTACGCAGTGAGGGATCCAGCGACATGGCAGGAACCACCACGATATTCCCTTGCCTGACCGCAGCCATTTCACGCGTGACGGGATCGGTTTCCAGGAACCGTTTTTTTGTCACCACGTCATCTGCGGGATGCAGTCGTCTGTCCATACTCGCGATGACGATAATATCAGGCTGAGATTTAACGATATGTTCCCACGTCACCGCAGGCCACTCCTCGCCAGAATCGATGATATTTGTCAGACCAAGGGTTTTACTGATCCAGTCTGGTGCGCCTTTATTGCCCGCTACCCACGGATCGCCTTTCAGGCGGGAGCTTGAAAACCAGTAAACCACCTTAAGCGGCGCCTGCGCATGCTGCTGCGCGGCGGCAATGCGCCCGGAAACTTTCTGTTTCAGCGCTTCGCCACGTGCCGGTACGTCAAAAATGCGAGCCAGAGCCGTAATCTCTTCAAGAATGATATCAATGGAGTAAGGCGCAGAGCGTGCGCCGTCGCCATTGGAGGTGGCTGTGACGGCCTTATTGGTACAGTCGGCTGGCGAGATCCAGGTCTTGATGCCTAACTGTTCAAATTGCTGACGCGTAGCAACCTCACCTTGCGGCCCGACATGCCAACTGTACTGGGCGAGAACAAGCTCAGGACGTTGAGCGACTACGGCTTCGAACCCAGGAGCATTCTCTGCCAGTCGCTTAAGTCTGGCACCCTGCGCGCTGACATCGTCGGGTAAGGCGCCAAACCAGACGGTAGTACCCGCAATCTTATCTGCCAGCCCCAGGGCGAGCATCAGTTCTGTTTCGTGCTGACCAATTGTCACCACGCGTGAAGGGGCATGCGTGAAGGTTTCTTTAATGCCGCAGTTTTCGATGGTTATCGGATAACGAGTATCAGCCGTGCTCACCAGAGGAAAGGTCAGCAATGCAGAGAGCATAAGGGGGATTGTAAATTTCATCATTTCGCTTAAAGTTATGTTATAACATAACAATATGCACAGTATAAAACATGCTGTCAAGTCAACGCGAGGCGAGGCGACAACGATCACAAAGCCCATACCCACCCGAAAAGTACCCGTCGTTGTCCCAATCGTCCCTTCACGTTACGCCCCTCTCAGGCTTCAATTAAACAACAAAAACAAAACATAAATTTAACAACACAATTCCGATACGAGGTCCCTATGAAGCCTGAAGAGTTCCGCGCTGATGCCAAACGCCCGTTAACCGGCGAAGAGTATTTAAAAAGCCTGCAGGACGGACGCGAGATTTACATCTACGGCGAGCGCGTCAAAGACGTCACCACCCATCCGGCGTTTCGCAATGCGGCGGCCTCCATCGCGCAGATGTACGACGCGCTGCACAAGCCGGACATGCAGGACACGCTCTGCTGGGGCACCGACACCGGCAGCGGCGGCTATACCCACAAGTTCTTCCGCGTGGCGAAAAGCGCCGACGACCTGCGCCAGCAGCGCGACGCCATCGCCGAGTGGTCGCGCCTGAGCTACGGCTGGATGGGCCGCACGCCGGACTACAAAGCCGCGTTCGGCTGCGCGCTGGGCGCCAACCCGGCCTTCTACGGCCAGTTCGAGCAGAACGCCCGCAACTGGTACACCCGCATTCAGGAAACCGGCCTGTACTTCAACCACGCCATCGTTAACCCGCCGATCGACCGCCACAAGCCGGCGGACGAGGTGAAAGACGTCTACATCAAGCTGGAGAAAGAGACCGACGCCGGGATTATCGTCAGCGGCGCGAAAGTGGTGGCCACCAACTCCGCCCTGACCCACTACAACATGATCGGCTTCGGCTCCGCGCAGGTGATGGGCGAAAACCCGGACTTCGCGCTGATGTTCGTCGCGCCGATGGATGCCGAGGGCGTGAAGCTGATCTCCCGCGCCTCCTATGAGATGGTGGCAGGCGCAACCGGCTCCCCTTACGACTACCCGCTCTCCAGCCGCTTTGACGAGAACGACGCCATTCTGGTAATGGATCACGTGCTGATCCCGTGGGAAAACGTGCTGATCTACCGCGATTTCGACCGCTGCCGCCGCTGGACGATGGAAGGCGGTTTCGCCCGCATGTACCCGCTGCAGGCCTGCGTGCGCCTGGCGGTGAAGCTCGACTTCATCACCGCCCTGCTGAAGAAATCCCTGGAGTGTACCGGCACCCTGGAGTTCCGCGGCGTGCAGGCGGATCTCGGCGAAGTGGTGGCCTGGCGCAACATGTTCTGGGCGCTGAGCGACTCCATGTGCTCCGAAGCCACCCCGTGGGTCAACGGTGCGTATCTTCCTGACCACGCGGCGCTGCAGACCTACCGCGTGATGGCCCCGATGGCCTACGCCAAGATCAAGAACATCATCGAGCGTAACGTCACTTCCGGGCTGATCTACCTGCCGTCCAGCGCGCGGGACCTGAACAACCCGCAGATTGACCAGTATCTGGCGAAATACGTGCGCGGCTCCAACGGCATGGACCACGTCGAACGCATCAAGATTTTGAAGCTGATGTGGGACGCCATCGGCAGCGAGTTTGGCGGCCGTCACGAGCTGTACGAAATTAACTACTCCGGCAGCCAGGATGAAATTCGCCTGCAGTGTCTGCGCCAGGCGCAGAGCTCCGGCAATATGGACAAGATGATGGCGATGGTCGACCGCTGTATGTCCGAATACGACCAACACGGCTGGACGGTGCCACACCTGCACAACAACAGCGATATCAACATGCTGGACAAGCTGCTGAAATAGCGCAGCGGGAGGTTGCAATGCATTCAGATGAACAACGCCTGCGTTTTCGCGACGCAATGAGTAGCCTGTCGGCGGCGGTTAACGTGGTCACCACCGAGGGCGAGGCGGGCCGCTGCGGCATCACCGCCACCGCCGTCTGCTCGGTCACGGACACCCCGCCGTCGGTCATGGTGTGCATCAACGCCAACAGCGCCATGAACCCGGTATTCCAGGGCAACGGCAGGCTGTGCGTTAACGTGCTGAACCACGAGCAGGAGATCATGGCGCGCCATTTCGCCGGGATGACCGGTATGACGATGGAAGAGCGCTTTGCCCTCTCCTGCTGGCAGAAAGGGCCGCTGGCGCAGCCGGTGTTGAAGGGCGCGCTGGCCAGCCTTGAAGGCGAAATAAGCCAGGTGCAAACCATCGGCACGCATCTGGTTTATCTGGTTGAAATTAAAAACATCATTCTGAGTGACGCGGGCCATGGCCTGATCTACTTCAGACGCCGCTTCCACCCGGTCATGCTGGAGACGGAAGTCGCCGTGTGATCCCCCCTCGCGCTGGCCTTTTTTCCGGCCAGCGCCGCTTTCTGCAAAAACTCCTAAGGTTTCCGCTAAATCACGCCGTTATATACCCATAAGAGAAATTTTCTGTGCCTGAATACTGACGCCGCCTGTCAGTGCACCCGCATCATTCAGCGCATACCTATATATACAGGATGACCTTATGGCTAAAACGACGCGGAGCCGCTC
This sequence comes from Enterobacter sp. HMSC16D10, assembly GCF_001807145.1. Taxonomy (NCBI): domain Bacteria; kingdom Pseudomonadati; phylum Pseudomonadota; class Gammaproteobacteria; order Enterobacterales; family Enterobacteriaceae; genus Enterobacter; species Enterobacter sp. HMSC16D10. The sequence continues at coordinate 104,983 of NZ_KV787899.1, read as the reverse complement.
GGCTGAACGTCTGGTCGATATTCTCCTTGAGCTACATTTAAACGGTGTGGTAAACCGCGGTGCGCTAATGGAGAAATTTAAAATTACCGAACGCACCGTCTACCGGGATTTAAATGCCCTCTCGCCCATTGTTGAACATACCGGTAACGGTCTATATCGGCTGATTCATTCCGCACAATCGCCGGGTGGGCAAGGATTGCATCACACTCTGGCTAACTTTCTGAATGCCGACAGCTTTTTCCCTGAAAGAAATATGGAATTCTGGCAAAAGCTTGAAACGCGCGTAGACGAAAACCATATTCTTATTCTTGGCAATGAAGCGGAACATACGGTAGAACGCGATATTCGCCGTCATTTAACGAAAATCGAGAAATCGATTAAAAACCATAATGTTTGCCAGATCGTTTATAAGGGTAAAACCCGCCTGATTAATCCCTATAAACTCATTAACAAAAAAAATATATGGTATTTACAAGCCACCGAAAATAGCCGGCTGAAATCCTTCTCATTGAGCCAGATTAGCTGGTTTGATATTCAGAAAACGACCTTCACTCCCGAAGAAAATGTTCTTGAGCTGCTGGAGAAAAGCCTCGATCCCTGGGTGTCCGAAGATACTTTCGCGGTGAAAATATTTATCAAAGATAATATTTCACATTACTTCCTGCGCCGGGATCTTCTGCCGGAACAGGAGCTGCTAGAGGAGCAGCAGGACGGCGTCACGCTGCGCTGCCAGGCGGCCCACGAGAACCAGATCCTGCCGCTGCTGTTCTACTGGCTCCCCCATATTCAGATCCTGGAACCGAGCTGGCTGAAGGAGAAACTCATCAGGACGCTGGAGAGCTATCTGGCCGTAGAGCGCAACCCGAATAATCAAGTGATCTCAATCACATAATTTCGCCCTCCGGCGGCGCGCCGAAACCGCTCGTCGCCGCCTTTGACCGCTCACCCGGCACTTTCAACCACTCATTCATTTACCGTCCTTTTCGCGCGCGGGGATCTGGCACGATCGCTCCAGCATTAATCAATACCTCCTCACAACGAACCCTGACCCTTTTTTCTTTACATAAAAAACCAGGTCTTACTATGGATACTAAAAAACTACTGAAGCACGTGCCCTGGGCCTTACTCGGGATCCTCGGTGCTTTCTGTCTGGCGGTTGTCGCATTACGCCGGGGCGAACACGTCAGCGCCCTGTGGATCGTGGTCGCGTCGGTTTCCGTCTACCTTGTGGCTTATCGCTACTACAGCTTATACATCGCGCAGAAGGTCATGAAGCTCGACCCGACGCGTGCCACCCCGGCGGTCATTAACAATGACGGCCTGAACTACGTGCCTACCAACCGCTACGTGCTGTTTGGTCACCACTTTGCCGCCATCGCAGGCGCTGGCCCGCTGGTCGGCCCGGTACTGGCCGCGCAGATGGGCTACCTGCCGGGTACGCTCTGGCTGCTGGCGGGCGTGGTGCTGGCGGGGGCGGTGCAGGACTTTATGGTGCTGTTTATCTCCTCGCGCCGTAACGGTTCGTCGCTGGGTGAGATGATCAAAGAAGAGATGGGCCGCGTGCCGGGCACCATCGCCCTCTTTGGCTGCTTCCTGATCATGATCATCATCCTCGCGGTGCTGGCGCTGATCGTGGTGAAAGCGCTGGCCGAAAGTCCGTGGGGCGTCTTCACCGTCTGCTCTACCGTACCGATTGCGCTGTTCATGGGCATCTACATGCGCTTCCTGCGCCCTGGCCGCGTTGGCGAGGTCTCGGTGATCGGTATCGTGCTGCTGGTCGCCTCCATCTACTTCGGCGGCGTGATTGCGCACGACCCGTACTGGGGCCCGGCGCTGACCTTTAAAGACACCACCATCACCTTCGCGCTGATCGGTTACGCATTCGTTTCTGCCCTGCTGCCGGTGTGGCTGATTTTGGCTCCGCGCGACTACCTGGCGACCTTCCTGAAAATCGGCGTGATCGTCGGGCTGGCAATCGGGATTGTGATCATCAACCCTGAGCTGAAAATGCCGGCGGTAACCCAGTACATTGACGGTACCGGTCCGCTGTGGAAAGGCGCCCTGTTCCCGTTCCTGTTTATCACTATCGCCTGCGGTGCCGTGTCTGGCTTCCACGCGCTGATCTCCTCCGGCACCACGCCGAAGCTGATGGCCAATGAAACCGACGCGCGCTTCATCGGTTACGGCGCAATGCTCATGGAGTCCTTCGTGGCGATCATGGCGCTGGTTGCGGCGTCGATTATCGAGCCTGGCCTGTACTTCGCGATGAACACGCCACCAGCGGGTCTGGGCATCACCATGCCTAACCTGCATGAGATGGGCGGCGAAAATACCGCGCTGATCATGGCGCAGCTGAAAGAGGCCAGCGCACACGCGGCGGCGACCGTCAGCTCCTGGGGCTTTGTGATTTCGCCTGAGCAGATCATGCAGACCGCGAAAGACATCGGCGAACCGTCCGTGCTGAACCGCGCAGGTGGTGCACCGACGCTGGCGGTAGGTATCGCACACGTGTTCCACAAAGTGCTGCCGTGGGCGGACATGGGCTTCTGGTACCACTTCGGTATTCTGTTCGAAGCGCTGTTCATCCTCACCGCGCTGGATGCCGGTACCCGTGCGGGCCGCTTCATGCTGCAGGATCTGCTGGGTAACTTCGTGCCGTTCCTGAAGAAAACCGACTCTCTGGTGGCGGGCGTACTCGGGACCGCGGGCTGCGTAGGCCTGTGGGGTTACCTGCTGTATCAGGGCGTGGTTGACCCACTCGGCGGCGTGAAGAGCCTGTGGCCGCTGTTCGGTATCTCTAACCAGATGCTGGCGGCCGTGGCCCTGGTGCTGGGTACCGTGGTCCTCGTGAAGATGAAACGTACCAAATACATCTGGGTCACCGTGGTGCCTGCGCTGTGGCTGCTGCTCTGCACCACCTGGGCGCTGGGTCTGAAGCTGTTCAGCACCAACCCGCAGCTGGAAGGCTTCTTCTTCATGGCTAACCAGTACAAAGAGAAGATTGCTGCAGGCGGCGCGGATTTAACCGCGCAGCAGATTGCCAACATGAACCATATCGTGGTGAACAACTACACCAACGCGGGTCTGAGCATTCTGTTCCTGGTGGTGGTGTACAGCATCATCTTCTACGGCATCAAAACCTGGATGAAAGTGCGCAACATCAATGGCCGCACGGATAAAGAAACCCCGTACGTGCCGGTACCGGAAGGCGGCGTGAAGACCTCTTCACACCACTAAAACAATGGCGGGTGGCGCTGCGCTGACCCGCCCTACAACGGTGCTGTAGGCCCGGATCGCTGCGCGCCACCGGGCTTTTTCTTATCAGGACACGTTATGTTTGGTAACTTAGGCGAAGCAAAAAAATACCTCGGTCAGGCGGCGAAAATGCTGATTGGCATCCCGGACTATGACAACTACGTTGAGCACATGAAGACCAACCATCCGGATAAGCCGTACATGACCTACACCGAATTCTTCCGCGAGCGTCAGGAAGCGCGCTACGGCGGAAGTGGAGAAGGCGGCGTCCGCTGCTGCTAAAGGAGAGACCATGACCCCGATTGCCGTTACCCTGCTGACCGGTTTCCTCGGCGCCGGTAAAACCACCCTGCTGCGCCACATCCTGAACGAGCAGCACGGCTTCAAAATCGCCGTCATCGAAAACGAATTTGGCGAAGTCTCCGTAGACGACCAGCTGATTGGCGATCGCGCCACGCAGATCAAAACCCTGACCAACGGCTGCATCTGCTGCACCCGCTCTAACGAGCTGGAAGATGCCCTGCTGGACCTGCTCGACAGCCGCGATCGCAGCGACATCGACTTTGACCGTCTGGTGATCGAGTGCACCGGCATGGCCGACCCCGGCCCGATCATTCAGACCTTTTTCTCGCACGAGATCCTTTGCCAGCGCTACCTGCTGGACGGCGTCATTGCCCTGGTCGATGCGGTCCACGCCGACGATCAGATGAACCAGTTCACCATCGCCCAGTCTCAGGTGGGCTACGCCGACCGCATCCTGCTGACCAAAACCGACGTGGCGGGCGAAAGCGAAAAACTTCGCGAGCGCCTGACCCGCATCAACTCCCGCGCGCCGATTTACACGGTGACGCACGGCGATATCGACCTGTCTCAGCTGTTCAACACCAGCGGCTTTATGCTGGAGGAGAACGTCACCGCAAAACCGCGCTTCCACTTTATGTCCGACAAGCAAAACGACGTGGCGTCGATTGTGGTGGAGCTGGATTACCCGGTGGACATCAGCGAGGTCTCCCGCGTGATGGAGAACCTGCTGCTGTCGTTTGCCGACAGGCTGCTGCGCTACAAAGGGATGCTGTGGATTGACGGCGAGCCGAACCGCCTGCTGTTCCAGGGCGTGCAGCGCCTGTACAGCGCCGACTGGGACCGACCGTGGGGCGATGAAGCGCCGCACAGCGTGATGGTGTTTATAGGCATCCAGCTGCCGGAAGAGGAGATTCGGGCGGCGTTTGCGGGTCTGAAGAAATAGCCTCCCCGCTTAACTATGCGATCCGAACAATCCCCTCTCCCCTGTGGGGAGAGGGGTGAGCGGTAAACTTATTTCACCGCCTCCGGCAGCGTCACAATCCACAGCTCGCTGTCGGACTCCGGCTTCTTCAGCGGCTTCACGCTGAGCGTGGTTTCCACCGGTTTATCCTCCAGCGTCAGCTTGCCTTCCGCGTTCACCCGGTAATCCTTAAGCTTCTTGCCCTCGACCGGGTTTTGTATCGCGACCTTCACGCCAAAGTCGTTATCGTTCGCCACCGCAAGCGTTTTGCTGTCGATCAGCGCCAGTCCTTCAGCCTTCTCCTGCTGCCAGCCCAGCGCGCGGAGATCGACCACCTGCGTTTTTGCCGCAAGGGTAATGCCGCGCTGCGCCAGGGTTTTCTCATCATCAAACTCCGGGTACTCGCCCGGCTTGTCGAAGGCGGAAAGATCGCTCGCCTTGCTGAGATCCACCTTGTAAATCAGGTTGCGCATCCCGTCGTTTTTATCGCTTCCCTGCTCAATCAGCAGGATGTGCTGATTATCGAGCGCCACGATGTCGCCGATTTTGGCATCGCTGTTTTTGTCGTAGGCCGCGCTGTCGATAGGGTAACCGTACATCGCGGTTTTGCCGGTCGCCGGGTCGAAGCTCACCAGACGGGTGAACAGCGCCTGCTTTTTGCTCTTCCCGTCGATGTCCAGCGTGCTTTGCACGGCGGCGATAATCCGCCCGTCCGGCATCCGGGTCAGGCCTTCAAAGCCCCGGTTGGGCTGGCGCCATTTGATGATGTTTGGCAGACCGCCCGCGATAGATTTTTCCCCTTCCGCGGCCTGCGGCCCGTGGATCGCGAGGATTTTCCCTTTGCTGTCGACGTTAATCAGGAACGGGCCGTACTCGTCGCACAGCCAGTAGCCGCCTTTGCCGTCCGGCGTAATGCCTTCCGTATCCAGTCCGCGGTTATCACCTTTCAGGACCTTGAGGGTGTCGCTGAACGCCACTTCATTGGTGGAGCCAATCACGCCGCTTTGCAGCGGGAGACCGTTAATCTCGCCTTTATCGTCGTGCAGCGGGCGGGCATCAACCGCCTCCGCTTTGCCGTTCTGGACGCGGATGGTCATCAGGAGCGGCGCGAAATCCGGCGTAACAAAGATTTTGGCTTCGTTTTTACCCATTTTTGGCGCATCGGCGTTGGGACCGCGATCGGTCACGGTCGCAAACGTCAGGGCATCGCCCTGCTTGCCCGTAAACAGCAGGCCAGAGCCAATCCCCACCGGGAGCCCGTTCGGGAACGCATCGGCAAACGCGCCGCTGTATTTCACATGGGAGCCGTCAGGGAAGCTGACGATATAGCGCTCAGCGGTAGGCTGCGCAGCCAGGCCAGAGAAAGAGAGCGCACAACCGATAAGCACAGGAATAATTTTTCTTTTCATATTGTTAGTGTCCAGTGAGTGAAGCCAACAACGTAAAGAATAAACGTGTCAGAAAAATGACATAGAAAGGCAACCGACGTGCGCGGGTGAACGTATATTCATTGCCCTGAAATGTAAGGTTGTGTTGTATTGTGTGACATCTGAAATACTTCTGGAAATTATTAGAAACCCAATTAATTCACCTCTAATCACTATCCCTTCCTCGTTCAGTTTATGTTTAGTCAAAAAATTAAACGGTGCCTAAACGTCCAAACATCACGCGTTGACACCTCGACAATCAAACATCAATGCAACATTTCAAATAAAAAAGTTAACAATATCAGCATAAAACAGCGACCTTCATCACATTTGCAGTCATAAACATCGCTTGTTAAGGTGCCCCCAGATGAATTTAATGACGAGGCATAAAACATGAAAAAACTGAATATCCTTCTTCTTTCTGCTCTGACCGCCCTCTCGGGTTCCGCTCTGGCAATGGGCGGCAGCATTGAGCAGGGTAAAAACTTTACCAACCTCAACCTCGAGATGGGGAAATCCTCATCCGGCCTGTATGCCGAAAGCAACTGGCTTAAAAACACCGATGACGGTACCCAGACCGGCGGCGTGGGCGCAGGCTACAACCTGGAAGTGGGCCCGGTGATGCTGAATGCGGGTGCCAAAGCCATTTACATCGGCCCGAAGAAAGGCGATAACGGCGTGGCGTTCCCGATCGGCGGTGGTGTGAACGTTGCCCTGACCGACAGCATCCACGTGTACGGTGAAGGCTACGTGGCGCCAGAAGGGCTGAACAACAGCGTGAAAAACTACGTGGAAGCCAACGGCGGCGTAAGCTGGACGCCAATTACGCCTGTGACCCTGAAAGTGGGTTACCGCCACGTGAGCGTTGATGGCAAGGACGGCCGCCCTGGCCACACACTGATTGACGGCGCATATGTAGGCGGTGGAGTCACCTTCTGATGAAACACCGCATGACCGCGCTTTGCGTTCTGAGCCTCACGCTGATGCTCACCGGCTGCGTCCAGTACAAATGGGTGAAACCGGGCGTCAGCGATGCGGAAATGAATAAAAAGCTCACGGAATGCGAAGCGCAGGCGCTGATCGATCTTCCCCCGGATAACGTGGTGACCGGTTCGAGCTCGGAAAAAACGGACAAATCGAAAAAGAAAAAGGATATTTCCACGAGCTACACGGTTGAAGACGCGAATGAATATCGCCGGGATACGCTGGTTGACAGCTGCATGTTCAAAAGCGGCTGGGACAAGATCGAAGTGCAATAACTCCATAAAAAAACCTGCCGGTTGGCAGGTTTTTTTTATGGCCTCTTACTGACGCACCACCACCAGCTTCTGGTTCACAAACTCTTTGATCCCCAGATCCGACAGCTCGCGTCCGTAACCGGAGCGCTTCACGCCGCCGAACGGCAGCTCTGGCGCGGTATCGGTGAGCCAGTTGATATACACCATCCCGGTCTCGATCCGGGACGCCATCTTCTTCGCGCGCTCGATATTCTGGCTGAATACCGCCCCACCCAGGCCGTAGTGGGAGTCGTTCGCCAGCGCGACCGCCTCGTCGTCGTTTTTTACCACGTACATCTGCGCCACCGGGCCGAAGAACTCTTCAAAGTACGCCGGGTTGTCGCGCGAGATATTCGTCAGGATCGTCGGTTCGAAGAAGCTCCCCTCACGCTGCACCGGCTTGCCGCCATAGCGCAGCGTCGCGCCGTTTTTCACCGCCTCGTTGACCTGTTTGGTCAGCGTTTCCAGAGCATCTTTCGACGACAGCGGCCCCAGCGTGGTGCTTTCGTCGAGCGGATCGCCAATTTTCACCTGCTTAAATGCCTCGGTGAATTTGCTCAGGAAGGTGTCGGCAATCTTTTCATGCAGGATAAAGCGCTTCGCCGCGGTACAGACCTGCCCGGCGTTGTTGAGCCGCGCATTCACGCCAATCCTGACGGCTTTGTCCAGGTCCGCATCGTCCAGCACCACGAACACGTCGTTACCGCCCAGTTCAAGGGTGGATTTCTTGATGTGCTTCGCCGCCTGCGCGGCCACCACGCTGCCGGCTTTTTCAGAGCCGGTCAGCGCTGCACCCTGCACGCGATCGTCAGCAATGATGTTCGCCACCTGCTCGGACGAAATAAACAGGTTGGTCCACGCCCCTTCCGGCGCCCCCGCCTCACGCACCAGGTGGGCAAAGGTCTCGGCGCAGTGCGGCACGATGCTGGCATGCTTGGCGATAACGGGGTTACCCGCCGCCAGGTTTGGCGCCAGAACGCGCATCAGCTGGTAATACGGGAAGTTCCACGGCTCAACGGCCATCAGCACGCCGATGGGGTGATGCTCCACCCACGCTTCCCCGAGTTCGGATTGATACTTCACCGGGGCCAGGAACTGCTTCGCGTTGTCGGCGTAGTAGCGGGCGATCTGCGCGCACAGCTTCACTTCGCCACGGCTCTGTTCGATGAGCTTACCCATCTCCTGACTGGCAATTTTCGCCAGCTCCTCGGTGCGCTCGTCGATCAGATCGGCAAGCTTATGCAGCACCGGCAGGCGCTGATTGATGTCGCCTTTCGCCCAGTCCGAATGGTAAAGCGCATCGGCCGCCTTCAGCGCCGCTTCGATATCCGCGTCGGTATGCGAGGGGTATTCTTTGATGAGCTGGTTAGTGGCAGGATTTACTGTCTGATAAGCCATGTCGAATCTCCTTGTTTTACCGCTTAGGGTATTAAGGGTAGTCAACATGACTGGCTGTGGACGTAAAGTTGGGTATATCCGGAAGGTTCTTAATGAAGCGCTGCAAGACGGTTCGCTGACGTGGTATAAAAAACGTCCAGAAGGAGTTCATATGACCGATACCCGACACATCCGGCAGACTTTTCACCGCGCCTCAGGCCTTGAGCTGCGCAGCACGTGGCAGAGCACGCAGGCGTACAAACGCCACAGTCACCCTCAGCTCTCTATCGGCGCGATTATGGAAGGCCAGACCTGCTGCATTTGTCATGACAAAGAATACATCCTTAACCCCGGGGACCTCATTGTGATCCCGGCCTCTGCGCCGCACAGCTGCAACCCCGTCGCCGGGCAACCGCGCAGCTACCATATGCTCTATATCGACACCGATATTCCTCAGGCGTTACAGGTGATTCGCGACCCTGCGCTGTTTAAGCGCTACCTGGATATTGTTGAGGCGATGTCGCCTGTATCCGTGGACACGCTGCTTTCAGCCCTGCCCCGCTGCGTGGAAAACGCCGACGCGCTTCGCTCAACCAGCCAGCACGTGCGGCAGGCGTTTCTTGCCGACCTGGCCGCACCGCCTTCGCTTGACGAACTTGCCCAACGATTCTCGCTGCGCAAGGAGACGCTGATCCGCACCTTCCGGCAGGATACCGGCCTGACGCCGGGCAGCTTCCTCAACATCTCCCGCGTGGAGTTCGCCAAAGCGCGGCTACGAGCCGGGGACGACATTGCCGACGTTGGCTACCAGAGCGGGTTTGCCGACCAGAGCCATTTTCATAAGACCTTCGTCAGCTATACCGCCGCCACGCCGCGCCAGTACGCGACGGGCCGATCAATATCTGACAATAAATAACGTTGGCATCACCGTAGCCTGACCTCAGATTGTTAACCGAGGTTGCTATGGAACTGTTCTTCCCTTCCGCTTTTCTCGCCCTGGCGCTGGCGCATTTTGTCGCCCTGTTAAGCCCGGGGCCGGACTTCTTCCTGCTGGTGGGCTACGCGGCGCGCTACCGACTGCGCGGCAGCGCCGGATTGTGCGTCGGCATCGCCGCGGGTAACGCGCTTTATATTGTTCTGGTGATTATCGGCTGGAGCGCGCTGCGCCAGTTTGGCTGGCTGTTTACGCTGATAGAGCTTTGCGGGGCGCTGTACCTGCTGTGGATCGGCTCGCATCTGGTGCGCAGCCAACCGCAGGCACTGGCGCTGAATGAACCCCGTCAGCGCTGCCCCTCGCTGCGCAAGCAGATCCTGCTGGGGCTCGGCTCGGCGCTGCTTAATCCGAAGAACGCGCTGTTCTATCTGGCGCTGATGACGGCATTGCTGGGGCCGGACGTCACGCTGCTTCAGCAGGCAACGTGCGGCGTCTGGATGGTGACGGTGGTGCTGGCGTGGGATCTGGCGCTGGTGACGCTGATGGGGCTATCGCCGGTGCAACAGAAGCTCAGCCTTGCGCTGTGGCTGATAGAGCGCACGGCGGGGGTGGTGTTGATGGGGTTTGGCGGGTGGGTGCTGTGGCGGCTGCTGGAAAATATACGCTGAGATAGCGGGCAGCCAAACGCTGCCCGCTATTTATTTTTTGTTTTGATCGCGCAGCATTGCTTCACGCAAAATGGCATTGAGCCGCGTCTGATAACCTTTCCCAGGCCGTTTAAGCCACTCCATCACATCGGCGTCAATGCGTACAGATGCCTGAGTTTTGAGTGGTCGATAGAACTTCCCTCGCACCGCCCCTGACCACTGTTCATCGTCCGTGGCAGGAATATCGCTGTAATCAATCTCCGCATCTGGTTTTTCAGCTAATGCTTTGAGCTCAGCCACACGACGAGCGCTTACCTCAGGCGCACTACCGCGTTTATGTTTAACGATGCTCATAACGGCTCCTCTCTTTGCGGTCCGCCTTTCGTGCGCTAATGATACGGATGATTTCTCCTCCGCTTTCAAAACGTACCGTATGTGCGACCAAAATAACAAGAAGGCCTTGCACAAGGCCGATGGTTTGCCAGCGAAATTCCCCGTTTTCATAGCGATCCTGAACAGACAAATGATAAGGATCGTCGAAAACCATAACCGCATCCTCAAAGCGTATGCCATGTTTTTGCAGGTTACTTTTCGCCTTATTGTTATCCCACTCATACTCCATTGGCATAGTGTACCCTTCCCTGATTGTATATACAAAAAAGCATATACAAATTGCACAATGATTAAACCAAATATGTAAAAAGGTGTTTAATTCCGGAAGGTAGATTCCAGAAGCTGGAATGACATAACGTTCCCTGCTTTGCACATTCCCCTCGTATCCCTCTATCCTTAACCCATGGAAAAAATAGCTGAACTCAAACGCGCCAAGCTGCTGGCGCTGTCGCTGCTGCTGGTTGCCGCCGCGGCCTTTATCACCACCCTGTTCCTGCCGCAGACCTTTAGGGTGCGCGGCGTCAAGGCCATTGCCGAGGCGGCGATGGTCGGCGCGCTGGCGGACTGGTTTGCGGTGGTCGCGCTTTTCCGCCGGGTGCCGATTCCCTTTATCTCCCGCCATACGGCGATCATCCCGCGCAATAAAGACCGGATCGGCGACAATCTCGGCCAGTTCGTGCAGGAGAAGTTTCTGGATACCCAGTCGCTGGTGGCGTTGATCCGCCGCTATGAGCCCGCACAGATGATTGGCGCCTGGTTCAGCAAGCCCGACAACGCCCAGCGCGTCGGGCTGCATCTGATGCAGGTGATGAGCGGTTTTCTCGAACTGACCGACGACGGGCGCATTCAGCGCCTGCTCAAACGGGCGGTACATAAGGCCATCGACAAGGTCGACTTCACCGAAACCAGCGCCGTGATGCTGGAGAGCATGACCAAAAACAACCGCCACCAGGTGCTGCTGGACGCCATCATCAACCGGTTGATTACCCTGATTCAGCGGGAAAGCACGCGGGACTTTATTGCCGACCAGATTGTCCACTGGCTCAAGACCGAGCATCCCCGCAAGGCGATGGTGCTGCCCACCGAGTGGCTGGGCGATCAAAGCGCGGAGATGGTATCGAACGCGGTCAACACGCTGCTGGACGATATCAGCCACGACCGCACGCACCAGATCCGCCAGGCGTTTGACCGCGCCACGCTGAAGCTTATCGACAACCTGAAAAACGATCCGGAGATGGCGGCAAAAGCCGACAACATTAAGCACTACCTGAAAAACGACGAGGCGTTTAACCGCTATCTGGGGGAGATGTGGGCCGACCTGCGCCAGTGGCTGAAGGCGGATATGCAGAGCGAGGATTCGCGCGTGAAGCAACGCATCGCCAACGCCGGACTGTGGTTTGGCGAAACGCTGTCTAACGACGCCAGCCTGCGGGCATCTCTGAACGAGCATCTGGAGCAGGCGGCGCACCGCGTCGCGCCGGATTTTGCCGCGTTCCTGACCCGCCACATCAGCGACACGGTGAAAAGCTGGGACGCCAAAGACATGTCCCGCCAGATTGAGCTCAACATCGGAAAAGATCTTCAGTTCATCCGCGTCAACGGTACGCTGGTGGGCGGGACGATTGGCCTGATCCTGTTTTTACTCTCGCAGCTGCCTGCCGTGCTGGGACATTAATCCGCTTTGGGCGGCGCGATGACGTAGCGCGTTGCCTCGAAGCGGTTGAGGATCAGGTGCATCAGAAAGACCATCGTCAGCGTCGCCACCAGCGAAAAGGTGACGGAGGTGATGCGGTACAGATCGCTGAACACCAGGTCGGTATCCGGGTGCATGTTCTGCCCGAACATTATCCCGATGGTGGTGATGCTGGAGAAGCCTACGCCCGCCCCGACCTTCTCCATCACGTGGAGTCGCGCGCCAAACGCCAGCCCAAGGCCGATCAGCGGCATCATCAACAGCATATGGCTGCTGTGATCGTAGAGGATCAGCTGCACCACCAGAATATAGAGGCAGCCCAGCACCACGCCGACCACGCGCCAGATGGAGCTCATCACCGCGCCGCGATAGTGCATCGGGAACAGGATCAGAATCCCTGCCATCAGCGCCGAGAGCGAATCGCTTAAGTCGCTGATCTGAAACACCACGAAAATCATCGTCGCGACGGTGCCGGAGAGCAGCGACTCGTGGCGCACGCGGGCGTCGTCTTTCTCAATCAGCGGCGGCGGCTTGCGGGGCTCCACGTCCGGCAGGAGGTAGTTCATCAGCGCGCTCAGGCACACCGCCATCACGCTGGCTTCGATGTTCGAGAACAAAAGCGTATGCCAGTTGGTGGTGGGGTAGCTCATAAAGTTGAGCATCACGCTCTGGCACACCACGCCCATCGAACCGAACAAAAACAGCGGCCCTTTACTCATAAAGCGAAAACGCATCACGTAGAGGGCGAAGACCACCAGCGTCATGATCGCCGGCCATTGCGACAGATAGCCGATGATAATCACCATTTCAACGCAGTTCAGCGATGCGCTGAAGATAAACTGCTTCGCCACGTGGCGGTTAAACACCGGGACCAGCGAAAGCAGCATGATCGGGTAGACCACGAAAAAGACGCCGTAGCTAGTGTTGTAAAAGCTGGAGATGCTGAGCGCAATCATCCCGGCAAAGACGATGCGCAGAGTCTGGCGAAAGTCGTTTGCCGTATAGACGATGTTGCCGTGCGGGGTAAACACCCGCGCCAGGGTGCTAATAGACATAGTGAAGCAGGCTCACCAGGTGGATTTGCATCCCGGAGAAGAAGCGCGCAAACGGCCCTTCGCTGTTGTAGAGCTGTACGGTCGCGCGGGCGCCGGTCGGCAGATGCTTCGGCAGCGGCTCATCCAGCGAGACGTGAATGCGCATGCGCTGGGCATCGCGCACCCAGCGGTTAGAGGTTTCCGGCTCGGAAAGCTGGCCGTTAACGGCCTCCTGACCGGCGAGGATCCCCGCGTCGCTGCTGGTGACGTGGGCGCGGAAAACGTGTCCCGGGAAGGCGTCAAACACCACGGCCGCATCGGTGCCCTGATGGGTATGGCGCAGGCTCTTCTCACGGAAATCGGCCACGATATCGGTCTGGTTGTTTACCAGCGCCAGCGCGGCCGAACCGGAGGAAGCGTAGAAGCCCGGGCTCAGCTGCAGGTTACTGACCGTGCCGTCCGCCTGGGCGTAGACCTTCGTCCAGCCGAGGTTCAGCTCTGCTTCATCCAGCGCGTTGCGGTATTTTTGCAGCGTCACGTTGCGGTGTTCTTCGCGCTCACCACGCTGGATGCGCAGGTTCCGGATGTTGGCCTGAATCGTGCTGACGGACTGCTCGCTGCTCTGCCAGGTGGTGCGAACCTTATCCAGATCCGCCTGCGAGACGTTCTGCAGGGTGCTCAGCTTCTGGTAGCGATCAAAGGTCACTTTGTCGTTACGCGCGGTCAGCACGGCGGTTTTCAGGCTGGCCTGCGCGGCAGCGATCTGCGCATCCAGCTGTTCGTTGGACAGGCGTGCCTGCTCGAGCGCGATTTGCGCCGCTTCCACCTTATTGCGAAACGGCGTGTCGTCGAGTTCAAACAGCAGATCGCCTTTCTTCACCTGGCTGTTGTTATGGACATGTACCGCCGCCACGTAGCCGGAGACGCGCGGAGACACCGGCGTCACCACGCGCATCACGGTGGAGTCCGGCGTCAGCGGGATCCAGATATCCGCGACGATAAAGTAGACAAACATCAGCAGGAAAGAGGCAATACTCACCCTTACCCAGCGGGCAAACTTTTGTTCAGGGGTCATTATTTTTCGGTCTTGTTATCTTCTTCGCGGATTGTCCGCAAATTGCAGGCGATTTGATTCAACGTGGCGCTGAAAATGTCGAGATGTTCCGGCGCGATGTTTTGCGATACGCGCGCCTGATACGTCTCAATCACCTGAGTGAGCCTTTTTAATATGGCTTTTCCCTCAGGCGTCAGCGTCAGAAGCCGGATGCGCTTGTCATAAGGCGATGTGGTGCGCAGCAGGTAACCCTGTTTTTCCAGCTGTGTGAGGGTGCGCATCAGCGGCGGCAGTTCAATGCCCTGCACCTCCGCAAGCTCACTCATTGAGACGTTATCCCCGAGCTGATGAAGCTGCATCATCACCGTCCAGCTCGACTGGGTTAACCCGGTATCGAGAATGGCGTCGTCGATGACGGCACGCCACTGGCGCACGATCATCGCCATCCGCATGCCCATCGGCCTGCGGCAGAACAGTTCTTCTTCACTCATGGGGAACCTCTCGTCACACGCGGTCAAGATAATAGTTATCAGGGTAACTATCAAGAAACGGGAAGTTAAAGCGCAGGAATTGCGAAAGGTGTTACTGGAGGCGATGTACACGTAGGCCCGGTAAGCGCAGCGCCACCGGGGGTTTTTAGCGGCTAAAAAGCCTCTTAACAGCAGCCTTTCCCGAGGCCGTCACCACCACCTCCCGATACCCCGCCACCCGCTGGATCCAGCCTTTACTTTCCAGATGGTCGAGCAACAACGCACCGGCTTCTCCGCCCAGGTGAAACCGCCGCTCGCTCCAGTCCAGGCAGGCGCAGCAGGCCTTCCGGCGGGGATGCGCGCTTAACGAAATGCCGAGCGCCAGGAACTGCTCCCGGCCATAGAGTGTCAATGCGGAACCGTCAGCCTCCAGCCAGCCTTCCGCCTGCATGAAATCATAGATCTGCACCGCCACGGCGCCTGCGAGGTGGTCGTAGCAGGTCCGGGCTTCACGCATGGCTTTCGGCGCGGTGGTTTCCGGCGGGGTAATGCGGCTCCACGAAAGCCCCATCATCTGTTCCACCAGCGCCGCCACGTCGTGCCCGGCAAGACGATAATAGCGATGCCGCCCTTGCGACAGGCAGGTTATTAGCTTTCCTTCAACCAGCCGGGCAAGATGCCCGCTGGCGGTCGACGGCGCAACGTCTGCCGCCGCGCTCAGTTCAGTGGCCGTCCACGCACGCCCGTCCATTAGCGCACAGAGCATCTTCACGCGCGACGGATCGGCCATGGCAGCCGCCACCGCGGCAATCGCCTTTTCCAGCATCGCGCTGTTATCGGAGGGTAAACTCGTCTTAAGCATGGGCCGCCCAGGGTTCGGTGATCTCTGCGGCCAGCTTATCATCATCCGTCAGCAGAATAAGGTGATTCGCATGGTCGCTGTACTGTGTCAGGATAGACACGCCGCGTGCCCTCCGGTTTCGGAACTGTATTCCCGCACCAGCTGCGCCACCCGAATACGGTAGAAAGAAAAAATCGACGCCCGCCCTTCGGCCTGCGCCGCCTGATGAAAGACGTTCTGCTTCCAGTGGCGGACGGCCTCTTCATCCCGCCACCAGGAAAGAGAGAGGATTTTGCCGTCGGTCGTCAGGCTCTGGAACCGTTCGATATCAATAAAGCCGTCGATGTCGGCCAGTAAAGGCTTAAGCTCTCCGGCAAGCTGAAGATAGCGCGCCTGATGGGCAGGCTCGGCTTTGGCTTCGAAAAGAACTGCGATCATGGTTTTCTCTCCGTTGTGATGTTGGGGAGAGAATGCAGGAGGGAAAAGCACAATGCTTCGGCAAAGAGCGAAGCGTTGTGCCGGATGGCGCTGCGCTTATCCGGCCTACGGCTCATGTAGGCCCGGTAAGCGCAGCGCCACCGGGCGGGTTTTAGCCCACCATCGACCTCGGCTCCATAAACGCCCGAATTCCCCACTCGCCCATCTCGCGCCCCACGCCGGAGTGTTTGAAGCCACCAAATGGCGCTTTCGGTTCATGAGCCAGGGTGTTCACCAGCACGCGACCGGAAACAATCTGCTGTGCCACGCGTCGCGCGCGGTCCACATCGGCGCCCAGCACCATCGCACTCAGGCCGTACTCGGTATCGTTGGCAATGGCGATCGCCTCCGCCTCGTCCTGATAAGGGATGACGCACAGCACCGGGCCGAAAATCTCGTCGCGGGCAATGGTCATCCGATTGTTCACGTCGGCAAACAGCGTCGGACGCACGAACCAGCCGTCCCGGGTGCCGTCCGGTCGCCCTTCGCCGCCCGCCAGCAGGCGCGCCCCTTCTTCGATTCCTATGCGGATATAGCCCTGCACCCGCAGCCACTGCTTTTCGCTGACCATCGGGCCGACGTCTGTCGCGCTGCTGCGCGGGTCGCCGGATTTCACTGCCGCCACGGCCTGCGCCAGCGCGGTTTCGATCTCCGCCTTGCGCGAGTAAGGCACCAGAATGCGCGTCCCGGCCACGCACGCCTGCCCGCTGTTCATAAACCCGGCCTGGATCACCAGCGGGATCGCCTGCGCGAGATCCACATCATCCAGCAGGATCGTCGGCGATTTACCGCCCAACTCCAGCGTGACGCGCTTAAAGCTTTCCGCCGCGTTGCGCAGGATCGCCTTGCCGGTATTCGTGGAACCGGTGAACGAGATTTTTGCCACGTCCGGATGACGGCTAATCGTTTCGCCCACCGTCTCGCCGCGTCCGGTGACGATGTTAAACACGCCCGGCGGCAGCGCGGCGTCGCGCAGCGCTTCGGTGACAATCTGCGTTTGCAGGGCGCTCATTTCGCTCGGCTTGATGACCGCCGTGCAGCCCGCCGCCAGCGCGGCCGCCAGTTTGCCGCAGATAAACCCCGCATCGCTGTTCCACGGCGTAATCAGCCCGGCCACGCCGAGCGGCGTCATCTGCACCGTTGCGGCACCTGCTGGAGTGACAAACTCAAACGCCTCAAGCGCCTCGATGGCCTGAGCAATCACCTCTGCCGGATAGCTTGCCATCCACGCCGAGCGCGAGGCGGGCGCGCCGTACTCCTCAACAATCGCGTCCAGCAGCGCATCATGACGGGCGGCAACGGCGGCGTGCATGCGCTTCAGCGCGGCGATGCGTTCCTGCTTTGTGGTCCGGGACCACGCCGGAAACGCAGCTTTCGCCGCCGCGATAGCGCGTTCAGCGTCAACCTCATCCGCCAGGCGAACCTGACCCATAACCTGCGCCGTCGCCGGGTTGTACAAATCAAACCACTCGGTACCGTGCGGGGTAACAAATTCGCCGTTAATAAAGATCTGTTCGATGGTGTGCATATAAACCTCCTCAGGCTGTGTGAGCCCAGTCTGTCACGGCTTCTCCGTTGCGATAATCCACGCTATGCTGCAAGGGTTGTTTCGATTTTCAGGATAATCTATGCATCGTTCAGGTCTGACAGAGCTGGAAGTGGTGATGGCGGTGGTGCGGCGCGGCAGCTTTCGCGGTGCGGCGCAGGAGCTGGGGATGTCCGCCACGGCGGTCAGCAACGCCATCGCCGGGCTGGAGAGCCGCCTTGAGACGCGACTTTTCAACCGCACCACCCGCAGCGTGGCGCTCACCGACGCCGGGCAGCGCTACGTGGCGCGTATCGGCCCGGCGCTGCAGGAGATCCGTCTCGCCGGGGAGGCGATCCACAGCGACACCGGGGAACCCGCCGGCACGCTGCGCCTCAACGTGCCGAACCATATCGGCACGCTGTTTCTGGACCAGCTGCTGATCGACTTCATGATCCGCTACCCGAAAATGCGCGTGGAAACGGTGAGCGAAGCGAGGATGATCGACATCGTCGCGGAAGGCTATGACGCGGGGATCCGTCTCGAAGAGTCCGTCCCGCAGGACATGATCGCCGTGCCGCTGACCGGTGAGATCCGCCAGCTCGTCACCGCCACGCCGGACTATTTCGCCCGTCACGGCACACCCGAGACGCCGGACGATCTGCTTTCACACCAGGGGATCGGCATGCGTATGGCCCACGGCGGGATCTACCGCTGGGAGCTGGCACGCCGGGGTGAAACGTACGCGCTTGCCGTGCCGCCGCGCTTTGCGACGTCCGATCTTTTTGCCTCGATCCGCGCCGTAAAAGCGGGGTTAGGGGTGGGATTTTTACCGGAACTCTATATTCAGGACGAGCTGAAAAGCGGGGAGCTGGTGAGCGTCTTAAACGACTGGGCGCAGCCGTTTGCCGGGCTGCGCCTGTACTACCCTGGCCATCGCCACGTCCCGCCGGGGTTGCGGGCGCTGGTGGCGATGATCCGCGAGCGCGGGATTATTCCAGGTTAGCCTTATTCAGCCCGTACGCCGCGTCCAGCGAGCCGGGCGCCATGCGGGAGGTGATCCCCAGGCGGTTCCAGGCATTGATCGCCACGATGGCAAAGTTCAGCTCTGAAATCTCCACGTCGGAGAAGTGCTCCGCCACGCTGCGGTACAGCGCGTCGCTCACCCCGTGAACGCCAATCTGGGTCAGCGCTTCGGTGAAGGCCAGCGCCGCTTTCTCGCGGGCGCTGAACAGCGGGGACTCGCGCCAGGCCGCCAGATGGTACAGGCGCAGCTCGCGCTCCCCGGCGATTTTGGCCTCTTTAGAGTGCATATCCAGACAAAACGTACAGCCGTTCAACTGCGACACGCGAATGTCGATCAGGTGCTTCAGCGCCGGGTCGATGGAGGTTTTTGCCACCTCCATGCTCAGGGCAGACAGCGCGTTGGCGAGGGCAGGTGTAGCTTTATGGTGGTTAACGCGAGTGCTCATGGTCTTTCCTCTTTTTGTGCGGCATGTGTCATGCGATGAGGCAAATCTACGCCGTTCATGACATAGTAAAAAGATACAAAAATCGTGAAACGAGGTAGGACATGAAGCCGGGCTATCACGAGATTTATTCCCGCTATCGCGACAACATTATGCGCGGCGTGCTGAAGCCGGGCGACAGGGTACCTGCCATCCGCGTGCTGGCGGAAGAGCTGAAGGTGGCGCGTAAAACCGTCGAAACGGCGTATGCCATTCTGACGGGTGAAGGGTATCTGGTGAGCCAGGGGGCGCGCGGCACGCGGGTTAACCCGGACCTCCTGCTGCCGGACAAGCATGCCCCGGCGGAGCAGCCCACCGGTACGCTTCTGGCCTCGCTCATCAGCCAGCGCGAGCGGGCGGGGTTTCTGCGCCCCGGCATCCCCGCCCTCGACAGCTTCCCGTATAAAAAGTGGCTGCTGCTGGCGGGCCAGGCGACGCGGGCCATGCGTCAGGAGGAGATGCTCAACCCGCCGGTGCTGGGCTGGTATCCGCTGCGCCAGGCCATCGCCAGCTACCTCAACATCTCGCGCGGCTTGTCCTGCACCGCAGAACAGGTGCTCATCACCAGCGGCTACAGCGGCAGCCTGCGGCTGATCCTCGACACCCTCGCCAGCCGCAGCGACAAGGTGGTGTTTGAGGATCCGGGCTATTTTATGGGCCAGCAGCTGCTGAAGCGGATCGTGCCGCGCCTGCACACGGTGCCGGTCGATCGCTGCGGCATCGACACGGACTACCTGCTCCGCCACCATCGCGACGCCCGTTTTGCCATCGTCACCCCGTCGCATCAGAGTCCGCTGGCGGTCACGCTCTCGCTGCCGCGCAAGCAGCAGCTGCTCGACTGGGCCAGCCAGAACGAGGCGTGGATTATCGAAGACGATTACGACGGAGAGTTTCACTACACCCGCAAGGTGCTGCCGTCGCTGAAAAGCCTCGACCAGCACGACCGGGTGATTTTTATGGGCTCCTTCAGTAAAACCATTATGCCGTCGCTGCGCATGGGCTTCGTGATGATGCCCGCCAGCACCGTCGGGGCCTTTACCGACTGCGCGGACATCACCACCAGCGGCCAGCCGGTGCTGACGCAAAAGATCCTCACCGCGTTTCTCAACGAAGGGCATTTTTTCCGTCATCTGAAAAAGATGCGCGCGCTGTATCAGACCCGCCGCGACTGGATGATTGCCGCCCTGCGCGAGGTGTATGGCGATCTGTTTTTCACCGAGCAAAACGACGGCGGGATGCATATCGTGGCGTTCCTGACCAAAGGAAGCCGTGACCGGGAAATCGCGCGCTGCTGGCAGGAACAGCAGCTGCAGGTCAATGCGCTCTCGGAGTGGTATCGCGGGTCAGGCAAACGCTACGGGCTGGTGATGGGCTATAACAACGTGCGCTCGTATCAGGAGGCGCTGGATTTGCTGGAAAGGCCGAAGCGGCAGACGCTTGCGCTGTTGCGCTAAACATCGCCCGGTGGCGCTACGCTTACCGGGCCTACGGGATCGAGTAGGCCGGGTAAGGCGCAGCCGCCACCCGGCGACGACGTGGATCACACATCATATCGCGACAACCCGACGTCCTTGAGCTGCTCGTCGCTCATCTGGCTCAGGATGCGGCGGGTGCGGTTGATGCGATACCAGTTACGCAGCGTTTTCGCGATCCAGACAAACACAACAAACGGACGTTTTGAACGATTCTCGTAGAATTCCATGATGCTCTCCTCACTGTGTCAGTGGGGTTATCATCCCGGAAATCGGCCTGTGCAATACAGATGCAAAAACAACTTTTGTTTAACATACAGATCCGCTAAAACAGTATCTGCATGGCAATTTTCGCAGCAATCTGTACTGGTTTTATAATCTGTATGGTGAAAACAGAGGATACAGCATGACGCGCTATCAACATCTCGCCAACCTTCTGGCAGAACGCATTGAACAAGGGCTGTATCGCAGCGGCGAACGTCTGCCGTCGGTGCGCGCGCTGAGCCAGGAGCACGGCGTGAGCATCAGCACCATACAGCAGGCCTACCAGATCCTCGAAAACCTCCAGCTGATCACGCCTCAGCCGCGCTCCGGCTATTTTGTCTCGCCGCGCAAGGCCCAGCCGCCCGTCCCGGCGATGACGCGCCCGGTGCAGCGCCCGGTGGACGTTACCCAGTGGGATGAGGTGATGATGCTGCTGGACGCCCGCGCCGACAAAGAGATGATCTCCTTTGGCGGCGGTTCGCCGGACATTAACCAGCCGAGCCTGAAGCCCCTGTGGCGCGAGATGAGCCGCATCGCGCAGCATAACCCCGGCGAGATGCTGAGCTATGACGTGCTTGACGGGCGCCTGGAGCTGCGCGAGCAGATCGCCCGCCTGATGCTGGACGGCGGCTCCACCGTCTCGGCAAGCGACATTGTGATCACCAACGGCTGCCACGGCGCGCTGTCGATCGCCCTGCTGTCGGTGTGTAAACCGGGGGATATCGTGGCGGTGGAATCGCCGTCGTTTCACGGCACCATGCAGATGCTGCGCGGGTTTGACATCAAGGCGATTGAAATTCCTACCGATCCCGAGACCGGGATCAGCATCGAAGCGTTAGAGCTGGCAATGGAGCAGTGGCCGATCAAGGCGGTGATCCTGGTGCCCAACTGCAATAACCCGCTCGGGTTTATCATGCCGGAGGCGCGGAAAAAGCAGATGTTGGCCCTCGCCCAGCGGCACGATATCGTGATTGTCGAGGATGATATTTACGGCGAGCTGGCGGCGGAGTACCCGCGCCCGCGCACCATTCATTCGATGGATATCGACGGCCGCGTGATCCTCTGCAGCTCGTTTACCAAAACCGTGGCGCCGGGCCTGCGCGTCGGCTGGATTGTGCCGGGGCGCTACTACGACCGGGTGATGCACATGAAATACGCCGCGGGCGGGTTTAACGTGCCGGGCACGCAGATGGCGGTGGCGGCGTTTATCCGCGACGGCCATTACCATCGCCACGTGCGCCGTATGCGCCAGATTTATCAGCAGAATATGGAAACCTACACCTGCTGGGTGCGGCAGTATTTTCCGGCAGAGATTTGCGTCACGCGCCCGCAGGGCAGCTTCCTGCTGTGGGTGGAGCTGCCGGAAAATGTGGATATGGTGTGCGTCAGCAAGCAGCTGTGCCGGCTGAAAATCCAGGCCGCGGCCGGGTCGCTGTTTTCCGCCTCCGGGAAGTACCGCAACTGCCTGCGGATCAACGTGGCGCTGCCGCCAACGGAGAAAAATCGCGAGGCGTTGAGGAAGATGGGTGAAGCGATTGTGATTGCGATGGAGGAGGGCTAGTGCGGCCTGATGCCCTCACCCCAGTCCTCTCCAACGGTTCAGTAAGTCCCTATAGCGGGCTGGTTTAGATGCCATTACTCAACCAGCCGCTGAGTTACAGAGCGCTGCCCTGCTCCTGACGTGACGGCGCGTGCGTCAGAAACTGCACCTCAACGCGGCGATTACGCTCATCGCTGGGTGAAATCCCTTTTAGCGGCTGAGAGTCGCCAAAACCGGCCACAATCACACGATGCGATTGCTGATCGTTGAGGTTCGCAATTAACAATTTACGTGCTTCACGGGCTCTGGCAGCCGAGAGCGTGTAGTTATCGTCATACACGGTACAGAACCTGGTGTAATCGACCACAGGGTTATTCACGCTGATGTTATCCGTATGCCCCTCAACAAAAACCTGAGTGTTCGTCGAACCGCTCACGAACGCCTGAATCCGTGGTGCCAGACGAGCAAGTGCATCTCTTGCCTGATCGGTGATACAGGCACTACCGCGGGCGAAGATTTTATCCCGCAGCGTAATTTTTCCGCTGGCTATATCAAACCCCACCAGCGCAGCATCTCCCTGATCCACCATCTCCTGCTGCATGCTGTGCATCATGGCATTCAGTTTCTGTTGAGCGGCTGCCTGGCCGCTGTTTTTCTCCTGCTCGCGTTTTACGTCAGCCACTTTGTTTTGCAGTACCGATAACACCAGCATCAGCATCACCACGGCCATGACCCCTGCCATTAGATCGGAAATAGAAATCCACTCATTCGGTTTATCTTTCATCGGCAATATCAGACCTCAACACGTTCGGCGACAAGCTGTTGAGCCGGGAGCAACTTATCGATGCGGGTGCACAATGCAGACACCTGAGTGGTGATCTGCTTAACGGTTTCCGGCAATGCACCAAGCTGATCGAAGGCCTCGTTAAAGCGCGTGATGTAGTGCTCCATCTTACGGTTGCCTTCGGAAACGGCGGCCAGACCGAGAGCGATCTCCTTCGTGACGCGCTGAATATAGTTTGTCATAGAGGTGACTTGTTCATTCAGCGTCAGGCTGGTTTCGGAGAATTCATCCATCGCCTGACGTTGAATTTTCGCCGCGGCTTCGGTTCTCTCTTTCACCGTGGTCATGGTTGAATCGATCTGCGAAGACATGTTGTTAACCGACTCGCTGATCTGCGAAGTGGCGGATTCCAGCTGGTTGGCCATCTGCGTCATGTTGCCGCGGAAAGACGCATCCATGCTGGCGATAGCACCGTTAAGGGAGGTTTCTATCTGGCCCATTGTCGTACTGAGCTGATGAGTAGACTCCGCCAGCTTATCGCTCATCTGCTGCACGTTGCGAGTGAAGTCGGCATTCATCTCATTCACTACCTGCGACAGCTCTTGCTTAATGCCGGTCATGACCTCACTAAGTTCGGCACCCAGCGCGGTAACCACTTTTTCCAGGCTCATCGCCGAGCCAGAGACTTGCTGCGAAGCATCACTCATAGTAGTCGCCGCCTGCTGCAGTGCTACCAGGTTCTCTTCACTTTTACGGGTGTAAGTTTCCAGCAGATTGCGCGACTGAT
Organism: Enterobacter sp. HMSC16D10; assembly: GCF_001807145.1. Lineage (NCBI taxonomy): Bacteria > Pseudomonadati > Pseudomonadota > Gammaproteobacteria > Enterobacterales > Enterobacteriaceae > Enterobacter > Enterobacter sp. HMSC16D10. The sequence continues at coordinate 80,960 of NZ_KV787899.1, read as the reverse complement.
TATTAATATCTGCGATCTCTTTTAACGCCGCCAGATGGTATTGATGACGCTGCGCTTCCTGCTCTTCACTGCGTTTTGCCTGCTGACTGAACTCCTCGCGCAACGCGACAGTTTGCAGCGCCATCGCCTCCACCAGACGCTCGGTAGCCGCGTTACGTCCAGCTTCACGCTGCTGCTGCCTGGAAGCATTTTCCTCCGCCTGCAGGGCATATTCTTCGGTCAGGGAGTGCTGCAGTTTGGCCATACACCAGTTGAGACGGCGCTCTTCATAGCCATTTTTCGACTCCCAGATTTTGAGGGCGATAAAGGCAATAATCCCCCAGGTTGAGGTTTTGAATTTCGTGCCCAGGCCCTGCATCATCTCCATCAGGTCGCGCATGGAGGAGTCCATTGCACCAATGCTGTTTCCCGCGTTATGCAAAATGCCGGAAGCTTTATCGAGCGCCAGCCCCAGCCCAAGAAAGGTTCCCAACAGACCAAGGATCAACAGCATACCCGGCATAATGGCGGCTATTTTCTCAGCTTTGGTCGCCAGTGATTGGCTCAGCTCAGCGGCCGATCCCATTTCTGCACTCACCCCCGGCTGAGCAGCCTGTAATCCACTTTGCTCCCAGGCATGCTGCCAGCGCGCTTCCTGCGCATTGCGCCTGACGGAGAGCCAGGTGTAGATTACTGCCAGCAGCATTACGCCGAAAAAGCCCATCTGCAGCGCATCAAAGCCTGGGATCAAAAAGTGGCCAATTTCAGTCAGCAGATTCATGCAACCACCTCGACGAGCAGACCCGCTTCAGTACGTTTCTGGCAATCGGCAGCAAAGATGTTGGCGAAATCGGTAATTAAGCTCTGTTCCTGCTGGGAAAGAGAAGACCAGGCACGATCGTTTTGCGAGCAGTCGATCAGCAGTGCACCCACAATCGCCCCCTGATCGAGCAGATACGCTTTGCCTTCCGCAATCAGCTGCTGTTCTTCTTTTTCGAGCATCTGCAGAAAGCCTTCCGCCGCGTTGACGTAGCTATGGCGCGCCAGTAGATCGTCGCCTAGTTGTTCCAGATCGGCCGTATCACGCGGCAGGGTGATTTTAAGATCGTTCAGCACGCCCACTTCACCCGGTTCAAGTTCTTCGTATTTTAGCGCGCGCACCAGACGGTTATGCAGCAAACGATCTTTCGAAAGCGCGCTGTTTTTCTTCTCCCACTCCTCTTCCAGAAGCTGACGGCTTTTCTCCCATGCAATAATCATCTCTTCGAAGACAAACGGGATAATCGGCTTGCCGAATAGTCTCTGAGTGAGGTTATCCAGACGCAGAGTATCGGCATCGCTAAACTCTGCCTCCTGCTGGATCAGCGCGTTCGCGGCATAAACCATAAAGTGCATATCCGCATCGACATCACTGATGGACTTCACGGCCTGCATACGGGTTTCATAGAAGGCGAGCAGCTTTTGCACTGCACGCAGGCGCAGGAAATACTCGAAGTCCTGCAGCGTATCTCGCTTCACGGCGATATCCACTTCTGCTTTTGCGATAAGATAGCTGTTCACCAGTGCGAAAGCCGACACAGCCTCTTTCTCCTCACCACTCAACTCACCTCCCGCTTCAGCCATAGCCTGAGCATGATGGCGAGCCTCTTCAAGCTCCTGCTCCTCCATTTGTTTCTGGTGGGCGTTTTTACACCAGTTAATGACCCACTCCAGGGCTTTCTGCAGCTTTTTTACCAGCGGCTGTTTATCAAGTTTTTCCAGCCATGCCAGCGCGCGATCCAGCCCTGCCAGCGCGCTCTTTACCCATGGCAATGTGATAAAACCGCCTAGCATCTGAAGAATTTTACGTCCCGTGCCGATATGCGGCTTAATGCGTTGCCACATCTGGCTGACTTTACCAACAAAGCCTTCCGCTTTTTCTGCCATGAAACCGATCGCTTTTCCGGCAATTTCTTTTGCTTTGCTGACGACGGATGAAGCGACATCTCGTACGTACGAGACTGCAGAGCAAATACGACTCCATAAACCCATGATTCAACCCTTAGCTCAAACCGAGCATTTTTTTTGCTGTGTTAATGTGTGGTGGAACGAAAGAGGCCGCGTTCGATATCGCGTCGTAAGCATCACGAATTTGCGCAAGTGCACTTTCAAGATGCTTAAGCGTAAGTTTTTGTTCTGATTCCAGTACGGCTTTAGGTAGCGCCAGGCGCATGGCATTGCGGATATCTCGGCCAGAGAGCCCTTCGGAGAGAGACACGGCGCTTTCCAGCATCGTTTCCCGTGCATCGGCAAGCGGAATAGCGCGCACGAGCAATTTTTCCCAGATGCGAAAACGCTCCTGGCTGCCGGGTAACGTAAAACCAACATGGTGAGAGATACGGCTGAGGAATGCGCTGTCGTAGTTTTTGACGAAGTTGGTAGCAAAGATGACGATACCGGTATGCTTTTCCAGCTCAATCAATAAGGTGGAACGCATCGCGTTTACTTCATTATCAATGCCCTGAGTAACAGATGAGAGACGTTTACCCAAAAGGGTGTCTGCTTCATCAAAGAACAACACGGCCTCTTCCTCCGTGGCCTGACGGAAAAGAGCAGCGATATTTTTCGCGGTTTCACCCATAAATTTGCTTTCGAGATCGGCAATACTGACAACCATAATCTTGCGCTTAAGCGAACCTGCCAGCGCCTCTGCCGTCAGGGTTTTGCCGGTTCCTGGTGGGCCAAAAAAATTCAGCACGATCCCGTTCCCCATAGGGTCGACCGCTGCGAATTCCCATTCCACGTAAATTTTATGGAAGTGGTCAATTTTGGCTCTGGCTTCATCAAGCTGGGCAATGACCTGCGTCGTCAGCGCCACATCGTTTTCTAGCGTAAAACGGGGAATAACCGCTGATGCAAACGCCTTATTTTCTTCACCGGCTGCTTTCTCCAGGCCCTGCGTAAATTGCGGTCGAATTCGTCCCAGAGACATGTATTACCTCATTATGGGCTGTAGGAAATTTGAATTAAGTTGCTGGTGCAATATTGGTTAACGGCAGGAGCGTCGAAAACTCCAATGATATTTCCTACCGTTTCGAGCAGACCTACCAATATTGGTCAGTGAAGAGAAAATAGAGGATGGGACTGACAAAATGTGTCAGAAAAAAATATGCTTCAAGAAATAAGAAGAATACCTGGAAAAAGTTCCAGGCATCATCATGATTACGCTTTAAGAGGAAGGGGGGCGATGGAAACCAGCTCCTGGAGCAGTAGCGCGTTATCTTCCGATTTAAATAACAGACGCAAATCTTCCTGCTTACGGGTAAAGGCAAGCGACTGTGGCTCAACGCGACCGCTGATGCTCTCCTTAACTTTGCTATTACACCACTGGCGATAATGTTCCAGCGTGGCAGCATAGCGGCGTGAGTTTTCGCGCATCAGGTGCTCTGCCAGCCTGAATTTTCCGTAGCGATCGCAAAGTTGGCTCTCGATGTAGATCGCTTTTGGCACCAGATCGAGCATGAGAGTAATGAAATCCAGAACCTGTTCTAAATGCCTGTCGCTGAGTTTATCGGCAAAGGAGAGCAAGTTATCAATAAACGAGAGAACCTCGTTGCGTTCATTGCCCATTCGGACAATGAGGTGTGCCGCAACGTCATGCGTCTCATCCACCAGCGTGCGATCCAGCAACATAACGCGAGCAGACTCTACGACGCCAAAGTAGCGAGACAGTTTATCCATGTAGAAAATAACATTCTGCGCGTGCACATCTTCGGAGATCAGATCCATGCTCTGCTGCAGTTGATCAATTTTTTTCGACAAATACATGGTTTGTACCACCATTGCCCCCACGATGATCCCCGTGGAGACGCCGACTGCAGCCAGCTGAACGGTCTGTGCCATTTGTATAAGTTGTTTGATGTCGCCAATCGAGGCCGTTTCCAGCACCACCTCTTTTAGCGGAAGGTGTTGAGCGATCCCGCTTTTACCGGACATGGCGTGCCAGTACGCTACCCCATCACGAATAATGACGTGCCCGGTTTCCAGCGCGCTTTGAACCTCTTTGTACACATTCACCCAGTCGATAGTAAGCAACGTTTCCTTCATCAAAAGAAATCTCCACCTTTGTTTAGCATTTGCTGGCGCATGGCAGCAATTTGCACCACGGCAGGCAGCGTAACGCGAAACGCCGGGCCGCTGATGGCCGGGATAGTCAGTAACGCCGTAATGGCCATGCCGATCGGACCGGCAAAAATCCCAATCGCGCGTACCAGTCCCGCATTGGCGGCAGCGCCAACCCCCTGCCCAGCACCGCTTTCGCTACGGCATTCGCTACGATCATCGCCACCTGGTAGGACATAAATCCGCCCATACGGATTGCGGTGATGATTGCCGTCAGTGCCGCACCACTAGCAAGATTCCCGTCAATTTTGAGTTCGCGACGGATGTTGCGGCGCTCTTCCTCATTCATTTTATCCCAGGAGTCAGTGAATAATTTTGCGAGAAGGGCCTGCTCAATATCGACAGCATCCGCAGAGAAATCGGTTTTAACGGAGAGTTTCTTGCATACGTCCGTCAGGATTTCTTTATAAAGCACGCCGTTACCACGGAAGAGGTTAACAAAGGTATCGCCACCGAAATGTTGTAGCTCCGCCCCGATGAGTTGCCAAACCTGCTTATAGTTTTTACCTGCATCCTGAAATGCTTTCTCACCCGTTAAGGACTCAGTGTAACGCGTCGACCCGTCTTTATCCGTGGTGAGATAGTTAACCAATACTTCCAGCATCTCGTTGTCTGAGTAGCGAAGTAGCTCCAGGTCTTGATCTGTTCTGTATTTTCCCATTATCTCTTACCAGCCGAAGGCTATTTTCAGTTTTAATTGCGTAATTATTAAGGGTGCCTGATAGGTGTTAACGGCATTTGCAGAAAAAACTGCAATGAAAACCCTTCTCTTTTTAGGTAGTACAAGAATAACCGCAGGTAATGACAGAACATGTCAGCGGAAAGCAGAAAAAAACGGCCTTAACCCGAAAGCTAAGGCCGTATTGACGGTAAACGTCACTACTCGTCGAAGTACCAGTATCCCTGGTTAATCAGCCCGGTGAGCTCCTCGACAAACGCCGGGTTTTTCAGCGCATCGCCCAGCTCGGCCTGACCGAGTTCGGTGTAGCGGCACAGCGCATCCGCCGCCTTCGCGTCTACCGTCTCCAGCTGTTCGCTGTTGATGAAGAAGCTGCCGTTAACGTTCAGCACGCGCAGCCCGCTCAGGCGAGACAGCGTTTCGCCGCCCTGCAGCGCGTCCAGCACTTCTTCCGGCGCATACGGCGGCTCGGCGGCGGCGATATCCAGCTCGTGGCGCGGCGTGGAGACAAAGCTGCCAAACCATTTTGTGAAATCTTCCGGCTTGCCGATCATGTCGATCATCATCTGACGGATGCGATCAAGCTCGTACTGCTCCACGCGGCCCGGATGTTCGCGGCAGGTCAGATCCGGATCGCTGTAGTGCTCGCCGCCCAGATCGTTTTCCAGCGCATAGTCGGCGAAGCTGCTGATCAGATCGCGGCCGTTCGGCCCGCGGAAGCCGACGGAGTAGTTGAGCGCCGTTTCATGGGTAAAGCCGTCGTGCGGGAATCCTGGCGGGATGTAGAGGATATCGCCCGGGGCCAGATCTTCGTCAATAATCGGCTCGAACGGATCCACATGCAGCAGCGCCGGATGCGGGCAGAACTGACGCATCGGCAGCTTGTCGCCCACGCGCCAGCGGCGGCTGCCCATCCCCTGAATGATAAACACATCGTACTGATCGATATGCGGACCCACGCCGCCGCCCGGCACGGAGAAGGAGATCATCAGATCGTCCAGACGCCAGTCCGGCAGAACGCGGAACGGACGCACCAGCTCCGCGGCGGGCATATGCCAGTGGTTCACCGCCTGCGCCAGCAGCGACCAGCCGGTTTCGCCCAGATCGTCGAAGTGCTCAAACGGGCCATTGCTGGCCTGCCATTTACCGTTGAAATGGCTCACCAGACGGCTATCGACCTCCGGCTCCATCGCCAGCCCTGCCAGCTCGTCCGGGGTAATCGGATCGACAAAATTCGGGAAGGCATTTTTCAGCACAACGGGTTGTTTTTGCCAGTATTTCTCAAGAAATTCCGGCCAGTTCAGGTTCAGTTGATACGCCATGGGTAGCACCAGTGAGAGGGGAAACAGGCGCGATTATAGGTAAGAAAGCAGAGGGGGAACTTGTCATGGGTCAAACGAGGGCGTGTAGGTCGGGTAAGGCGTAGCCGCCACCCGACACGTACACGGCGGTAAAAACTTAGTCCAGCTTCAGCTCGTCATAATGGGTGATCAGCTTGCCCACGATGCCGTAGTCCAGCGCTTCCGCCGGGGACATCCAGAAGTTGCGGTCGGTGTCTTTTTTCACTTTTTCCAGCGGCTGGCCGGTGGCGTCAGCGATCAGCTTGTTCACGCGATCCAGCATGCGGATGATCTCGCGCGCTTCGATCTCAATATCCGTCGCCTGGCCGCGCACGCCGCCCAGCGGCTGGTGGATCATAAAGCGGGTATTTGGCAGCGAGTAGCGGTGCTCTTTTTTCGCGGCCAGGAAGATGGTGATCCCGGCGCTCGCCACCCAGCCGGTGCCGATGACGTGCACTTCCGGGCGAATGAATTTGATGAAGTCGTGGATGGTGTCGCCCGCTTCCACATGGCCGCCCTGGCTGTTGATGTACAGCTTGATCGGATCGTTGCTGACGCTTTGCAGCAGGATCATCTGGGTGATCACTTTCTGCGCCAGCTCCTGGTTGATCTCACCGGAGATCACAATCGAACGGGACTCCAGCAGTTTTTGCTGCAGAGCGCCCGCGCCGTTTGACCCTTCCGCTTTATCCTTGTCGCTTTCTTTCAGTGTGTAGTGCATTGTCTTTTCCTCAGCTTGTAGCGCTCAAAACCAGAGTGTAGCCTGTTTTACCGGTGAAAGTCCTCACCGACACATCACGAGGGAACTTATGCATATTGCCCATGTTGCACTCTGGACCCGCAGCCTGAACGCCCAGGTTCAGTTCTGGGAAACGGTTTTTAATGGCCGCAGCAATGAACGCTACGTCAGTAAAAATCGTCCGGGGTTTGAATCACACTTTATTACGCTGGATGACGGTCCGACCATCGAGCTCATGACGCTGCCAGAGCTGCCCGACGCCCCGCCGCACCCGGAGTTTATCGGCTGGGCGCATATCGCCATCAACGTCGGCAGCAAGGCAAAAGTGGATAGCATGGCCGAGCGAGCCCAGGCCAGCGGCACGCTGCTCAGCGCTCCGCGCCTGACCGGAGACGGCTTTTATGAGGCGGTGATCGCGGACCCGGACGGCAACCGCATTGAGCTTGTCGGTGCATAAAAACAGCGTTTCGTTCCTTCACCGCCCCCGCCCCGGCTCGCTATACTTCATACGGTTATCATATTGTTAAATGATAATGATAGTTAATGTGTTAAGATGAAAGGCAGCATAAACAGTCTCTTACGTCGCCGTAGTGACTGTTTGCATCCTCGACATGTCAATCAGCACCGGGGCGGTGAATGGAACACATTGTGTATGTGGTAGATGACGATGACGCCGTCAGACAGTCCGTGATCGGGCTGCTGGAATCGGCAGGCCTGAACGCCATCGGCTTTTCATCGGCAGAAGCGTTTCTGCAATACCGCTTTGAGGATCTGCCGTCGTGCGTGATCCTCGATATGCAAATGCCCGCCATTTCGGGTTTTGAGGTAGCAGACGCCCTCAAGGAAAGCGGGCGCGAAATCCCGATTATTTTCCTCACCGGCCACGGCACCATCCCGATGTCGGTGCGCGCCATCAAAGGCGGCGCGTACGAATTCCTTACCAAGCCCGTCGAATCTAACGCGCTGATAGACGCCATCGAATCCGCACTGCAGCTGGCGGAAAACAACGCCGTGCGCAATAAAGAGCACTACGCCCTGAAGCAGCGCCACATGTCCCTTACGCCGCGCGAGCACGAGGTGCTGACGCTGGCGATAAGCGGCATGCTGAACAAGCAAATTGCCGCCGAGCTGGGCGTCAGCGAGATCACGGTGAAGGTGCACCGACGCCGCGTGATGGAGAAAATGCAGGTGCGCTCCGTGGCCGAGCTGGTCAGGGCCGTTGAGCGCCTGACCAATAGCCAGCCTGCGGAGTAACCTTTACCCTTCCTGCGCGGCCAGCGGCAGCGCAAACGCAAACACCGTGCCGTACGGCTCCCGGCGGCGCGCGCTTAGCTTCCCGCAGTGGCGCTCGATAATGCTGGCGCTGATGGTCAGCCCCATCCCCATTCCCTGCGGCTTGGTGGAATAGAACGAGTCAAAAATCTGCTCCAGCCGCTCGGGCTCAATGCCGCTGCCGGTGTCGGCGATCTCGACGATCACTTTCCCGTCCGCGTTGGCGGTGCTGAGGGTGATGGTGCTGGCACGCTCCTTCACCTCGGCCATCGCCTCAACCGCGTTCATCACCAGATTCAACAGCACCTGCTGGATCTGCACGCTATCGCCGGTGATAAAGCTGTCGCTGGCGTTCAACAGATAATCAACGCTTATGTGTCGCTGCTCCAGCTCGCTGCGCGAAAGCGTGATGATATGGTGGATCAGGGAGTGCATGTCGATGCGCGAGAAGGTGGGATCCTGCTTGCGCGTCAGGGACTGAATGCTGCGAATGATCTCCCCCGCCCGCGCGCCTTCGGCGGCGATCTCCTCCAGCCCTTCCCGCACTTTATCCAGCCGGGCGGGCTCGCGGCTGAGCCAGCGCAGGCTCGCTCCGGCGTTCGAGACGATCGACATCAGCGGCTGGTTGATCTCATGGGCGATGGAGGAGGTCAGCTGTCCGACGGTGGTGGCCCGGGACACCCGCGCCAGATCCGCCTGCGCCACCCGCATGGCATCCTCCGCGGCGCGCTGGCTGGTGATATCGGTGATGATGCCGTAATACTCGTTCACCTCGCTGCCCACGCCCACCGGATCGCCAATGCCGAGGATGTAGCGCGTTGAGCCGTCGGGACGCTTAACGCGAAACTCCGCGCGCATTGAGAGCCCGTCGCGCACGCTTTGGGTAACGATGGCGCTGATGCGGGCGTAATCGTCCTCATGGACGAAGGTCAAAAACTCCGCCATGGAGATCGTCTTTTGCTGCTCGGGCAGGCCGAGAATGCGGGCGTATTCGTCCGAGACAAACATCAGATCCTGCTCCAGCTCCCAGCGCCAGCTGCCGGTGTGGCTGATCTGCTCGCCCAGCATCAGCGAGGTCTGGCTGGCGCGCAGCTCTTTCTCCACCCGGCGGCGCTGGATGTTCTCCGCCAGCAGCTCGGCGTACAGCCGCGCCGTCTCCAGGGAGACCGCCGCCTGCGCGCCCAGCAGGCTGACCACGCGCGAGTGCTCGGCGGTAAACACTTCCGGCATCAGGCGGTTTTCCAGGTACAGCACGCCCACCAGCCGCGCCTGTTTGAACATCGGGACGCACATCACCGCCGCCCCCGAGGTCACCAGATAGGGGTCCTGGCTGAAGGGGTGAAACTCCTCCGGCCTGCCGGTGCGGATCTCCTGCCCGGTGCGGATCACCGCCGCGAGCACCGACAGCGGCAGGTCGGTCGCCGTCGGCACGTCTTTCAGGATCCGCACCCGCACGCCGTCGGTGCTGGTCCAGGCGCTGGCCTCGATCTCCGGAATCAGGCTATCGCTCACGCGAAGCAGCAGGCCGCGCTGCGCCCCGGCGCGTTCGAGGAGGATCGTCATCAGGTTTTCGATTAAGCGCTCAAGGTTGATCTCTTCCGACAGCGCGCGGGAGGCTTTGATCACGCTCTGCAGATCGCGGATGGTCTCGTTCTGGGCGAACGCTACCGTGTCATAGGCGCTCGCCTGCCCGGAGGCCAGCAGGTGCGGAAAATCCTGCTCCAGCTGGCGCACCTTGGCCTGCGCGCCCGCCCGACCCCAGGCGGAGATGGCCCCGCGGAAGTGTGCGTCCGAGGCGGTTGGATAGCCGCAGGCCAGCGCAAAGCGCCCTGCCAGCTCGTGGGCCAGGGCGTTAATCGGATTAAATCCGTCCTCGCGGGAGAGCCGGACCGCCTTCTCGTACTGCTCAAGCGCGATGCTGTTCATCCCGTCCAGGCGCACGATTTCGGCGTAGATCAGCGCCTCTTTATCCGCGAACGTGCCGGGATTAATGCGCGCCCAGAGGGCGATTTTGTCGTAGTGGGCGTGAATGCTGCGGCGGTGGTTCGCCGAGAAGGTCTCCGGCGTCAGCTGACGCGAAAGCGCCAGCGCGCTGTAGAGATGGTAATCCAGCAGATGGATGTGCCCCGGCGCGGACCACGCGTACCAGCCCGCCATCTCCAGATCCGCCTGCGCGTCGGCGTACTCGCCGCAGGTAAAGTGCGCCATGCCGCGATAGAGCCAGTACCAGAACAGCATGGTGGAGGTCTGCTCCGGGGCCTGCTCCGGCGACGCGGGAAGCAGCGCCTCGGGCAAGACCTGCGACGCGGTCCAGGTGCCGATGACCGGCGTGCGCAGAAACTCAACGTAGCTGCGCTGCACCATCAAAATGGTTTCCACGTCCTGGAAGTGGGTTTTACGCACGAACGCCAGGCCGCGATCGATGCTGGTCAGCACCCCGTCCAGGTGATCGCCCCGGGAGAGGAAGTTGATCACCTGGTGGCAGGCCGCAAAGCAGGCCATCGTCATATCCCCGTGGGTGACCGCCGCGCTGAAGCAGGCTTTCGCGCACTCGATGGTGAACGACAAAGGCTGGGTCCAGACGCTGAGCTGGTCGAGCGGCAGCAGGGTCTTGGCTTCAAAGGCATCGTAGCCGTGGCGGGTCACCAGCTCGCGGGCCAGCGTGCCGTACTGAAACCCGAGGCGATACTCGGCGTAGCGGTGGCCCATCAGCACGCCAAACCAGGCCATCGCCGTGGTGGAGGCGCCGGTGATGCCGTGGTCAAGGGTCAGGTGCATCATGCGGCAGAGCAGTAAGAAATGCAGGCGCGGGCAGATGAAGCTGGCGCAAATGCTGGCGCTGTAGAGCAGGTTCATCACCGCTTCCGTTTCCGGGTTCTCCATCCGCGAGAGCGGGGCAAAGAGATGTTGCGGCGCGTCATTTGCGCGGTTGCAAAAGCGTTCCCAGGCCTCGTCGCAGTCGGCATCTTCCGGATAGCGGCCAATCTGGATGCCAAACACCCCCAGCCAGCAGAGCGCCGCCTCCAGCGCCAGACGGCTGTCCGACTGGCGAATGTACACTTCCACCAGCAGGTTGGCCGCCAGCGCTTTTTCGGTCAGCCCGCCGGGGCAGCCGAGGATGGCGTCACACAGCTCGCGGGTCCGCTCCAGGTGCCCCAGCGCAAACTCGCAGCCCGCCTCTTCGATATCGAGCATAAAGTCCGACACCGTCCCGGCGTTGCCCAGCGCTCTGGCGGTCTGGATATAGCTCAGCGCCGAAAGATAATCTCCCGAACGCTTCGCGCGTCGCGCGGCCAGCAGGCTCAGCTCGCGGAACCGCTGGCGCTGCGGGGCGGGCTGGATGCTGTCCAGTGCGGCCGTGACGTGATGTACAGCGCGGAACAGCAGCTCATTCCCCGCCGCCTGGCGCGCGGCGTCGGCCAGCAGGCTGGCGGTGGTCAGGTGAAGATGGCTTTTCTCATGCCGATCCAGCAGCGCAAAGGCGGCCTCCTGCACCCGGTCGTGGGTGAAGGAGTACGCTTTCTCCGTCAGCACGATGAGCTGCGCCATCACCGCCGGGTGCAGCGCATAGCGCATTTCCGCCATCGACATGCCGACCACGCGGCACATCATCTCCATCTCGCCCGTGCCGCCGAGACAGGCGATGCTGCCCAGCAGGCGGCGCGTCTCGTCGGGCAGCTCTTCGAGCTGCTCCAGCACCAGGGTGACCACGTTTTCGGTGTAATGCCGGGCGCGGATCGCCTGCAGATCGTAATGCCACTTGTCCTGGTATTTGTTATGCACCACCAGCCCGTCGTCGACGATGCGGCGGAAAAACTCGTGCACAAAAAGCGGGTTGCCGCCCGTCTTCTCGTGGATCAGGGTGGCAAGGTCGGTCGTCGCCGCGCTGCGGGTGCGAAACACCGTTGCCAGCCAGCGCGCCACGGCTTTAACCGAGAGCGCCTGCGGGACAATCTCGCTCGCGTGCTGTGCCGCCTCCGGCAGGCTCGCCAGCTGCTGTTGCAGCGTGGGGTCGGACAACGAGCCGATATCGCGGTGAGCGACAACCACCAGCAGCGGGATGGCGCCGCAGTTCACCAGCAGCGCGTTGAGCGTTTGCAGGCTGGCGGCATCGCTCCACTGAAGATCGTCCAGCACCAGCACCAGCGGGCAGCCCTGCGAGGCAAAGGTTTTCACCAGCGCCAGCACCATATGGCTGAAGCGCGCCCGGGCATCAATAGAAAACGTATCCGCCGAGAAGCGCGGCTTGCGCTCAAGCAGCAGGCCCAGCTCGGGCACCAGGCTGACGGCCAGTTCTTCATAGCCTTCAAGGGCGCGCGAGAGGCGGATTTTCCACTTCGCCACCTCGTCTGCCGGCAGCCCCAGCAGGTGCAGCGTCAGGGTGCGGAACGCGGAGCTTAATACGCCGTAGGGCAGCGACGGTGAAAACTGATCGACTTTGCCCACCGCCAGCAGCACCGCGCGCTGCTGCAGCGTTTTAAGCGCCGTCGCGATGATCGAAGATTTGCCGATCCCCGACGGCCCGCCGATGGTCACCAGCTCCGGCACGCGGTTCTGCCCCACCCGCTCAAACGCGGCAATGACGTCGTTCGCCTGCGGATGGGTCGCGAACAGGGAGTCCGCCAGATGGATCGCCGGGGTACGGTCCTGCTGGCCGGGAGTAAAGGCGACGATGTCGCCCTCGCAGGTCAACGTCGCCTGGCAGCGGCGAAGGTCGGCAATCAGCCCGTCGACCGTCTGGTAGCGGTTATCGGGGTGCTTCTCCAGCAGCTTCAGGATGATGGTCGACAGCATCCCCGGCACGTCCGGGCGTATCGCGTCCGGGGCCAGCGGCGCCGAGGCGATGTGGTAATGCGCCCAGTTGGTCTGGTCGTCCTCTCCCAGCTCAAACGGCAGGCGGCCGGTCAGGAGTTCATACAGCACCATGCCGAGGCTGTAGAGATCGCTGCGGTTATCCACGGGACGCTGGGTGCGGGAGGTGTGTTCCGGCGACATCCACGCAGGCGTACCGCCCGAAACGGCAAGCCGGGTCTGGGAGAAAGCATCGGAGAGCGTGCAGGAGAGGCCAAAGCTGCCCAGACGGCAGGTGGCATCGTGCTGAACAAAAATGCTGCCGGGCTTGATATCGCCGTGGATCAGGTTTTGCAGATGCATCTGGCGCAGAGGAACGCAGATCTGGATCGCCAGCTCGATAAAGCGCGCGATCCCCGAGATCGCCCTGCCCGCGCGCCGCGCCAGCAGCTCAAAGGAAAACGGGGCGTACACCAGCGCGAAGCGTCCCCGGTACTGGGTGGACGCGACGGCGCGAATGGCCCAGCTGTCCTGCAGCACGTCACGCAGCGCAAACTCGTTTTTCAGCAGCCGGGTGGCCCGCTCTTCCTCTTCGTCGCTGACCGCGGTGGCGATAATGAACGAGCCGCCGGAATGAGGATGTCGCGCGTGCATCCAGGCAATTCCGCCCTCCTGCGCCAGCACGGTAAAAATCACATCCTCTTTAAGGACAAAAACCCGCCCCTGGTGAAGATTTCCCTGGGCGGGCCAGAATGCAGGCTGCTCGTTTTCGTTCATCCGCGATCCTTATTGTCGGCGGGCCAGCTCCCGCTGGATATGATCCAGCAGAATATCGATGTTAATGGGCTTACGCAAAAAAGCAGCGGCGCCCAGACCGAGAGCGTACCGCTGCATATTTTCATCAGCATGACCGGAGATAAAGAGCACGGGCGGCGGCGGTACGGCCAGCAGCCGCAGCTTGTCAAACAGCTCAAGGCCGCTCATGCCCCGGAGCTTGATATCGGTGATCACCAGCGCCGCGCCGGACAGGGCAAGCGGATGGCTCAGAAATACCTCTGCCGAATCAAACGTGTCGGTTGAATAGCCTTCCGACTCCAGGAGATTACTCAACCCGCCGCGGACGGAACGTTCGTCATCAATGATGGCAATGCGCCACGGCAGCGTCATGCTGTTATTCCTCTAACCAGTCATTTAACGTCGCGGGTATCCTTCGCGGGCGCAGGGGGCGCCGTGCCGCTGATTTTCGGTACGCATTCGTGACGAAACCAGGCGAGGGTGAGCGGTTCGCGACTCAGTAAACGCCGTCCCACCGGGATGAGCTGTTCACTCACCAGCATGCCAAACAGGCCAAGCAGGGCGACAACCGGCGGCGCCGGGGAATGGACGTCGAGCAGAGCGTAAATTACCCCAGCACCCACGCCGCACACCAGCGAAATTATCCATGCTTTCATGACGACGCTCCCGTCTGCGAACTGGCCTGCGGAACGATCGCCTGAGGCGGCGGCGCGCCGTCGCGGGATAAGAGATGGCGCGTCGCCTGTTCACCCGCCAGCATCCCCAGCAGGCCAATCAGCGCCAGCGCGGGCGGCGCGGGGGAGCGCACCTTCAGCACGGCATACATCAGGCCAATCAACACGCCTGCCGCAAGGGATATCAGCCCAGTACTCATCGTGAACTCCAGAGAAAGAGGCAGCGGCGAGCCGGATGAGGGCCCAGCCCGCCAGCGGAACTTAGCGAGCCGGAACCGGCGCTAAGGTGCGGTGCTCGCTCTTCTGGCGAGACGGCGCTTTGTGCACCATGGTGTAGGCGTAATCCACGCCCATGCCGTACGCGCCGGAGTGCTCGCGCACGATGTCCATCACCGCGGTGTAGGTCTCTTTACGCGCCCAGTCGCGCTGCCACTCCAGCATCACCTGCTGCCAGGTCACCGGGATCACGCCCGCCTGGATCATGCGCTGCATCGCGTAGTCATGGGCTTCTTTGGAGGTGCCGCCGGACGCGTCCGCCACCATATAAATTTCATAGTCACCTTCCAGCATCGCGCACAGGGCAAAGCTGTTGTTGCACACTTCGGTCCACAGACCGGCAACCACCACCTTCTTCTTGCCGTTGGCCTTCAGCGCGTCGCGCACCTTCTGGTCGTCCCAGGAGTTCATGGAGGTACGCTCCAGAATGTCCTGGCCCGGGAACACGTCCAGCAGCTCCGGATAGGTGTTGCCGGAGAAGCTTTCGGTCTCAACGGTGGTGATGATGGTCGGGATGTTAAACACCTTAGCCGCTTTCGCCAGCGCCACGGTGTTGTTTTTCAGCACCTGGCGGTCAATCGACTGCACGCCAAACGCCATCTGTGGCTGGTGATCGATAAAGATGATCTGACAGTTCGCAGGGGTTAACACTTCGAGCTTTGAAGAGGTCATAGCATTTTCCAGTGGTTAAGGGTAGAAATCGCCGCGAGCGCCGCGACGATAAAATCACCTTTATCCTGCGGTTTTCCGCCTCCGCGCGTAATTATCTCTTCGTATAGTTAACCTAAGGTATAGTTATACTTTGGTATACCTATCCTATTGTATAACTGGATCTTTGCCGAAACCGGTTCCCATAATCCTGACCATTCCCCTCTCAGTCAGGAGCAGTTATGGTTACCCTCGGTAAAGCCGATCTCATTCTGGTTAACGGCCAGTTTCACACCGTCGATCGCGAAAACCCCGTCGCGGAAGCCGTTGCCGTGCGCGACGGAAAATTTCTGGAAGTGGGTACCGTCGCCGAGGTGATGCAGCACCACGGCGACGGCACCAAAGTGGTCGACTTAAAAGGCCACACCGCCATCCCCGGCCTGAACGACTCGCACCTGCACCTGATCCGCGGCGGGCTGAACTACAACCTCGAGCTGCGCTGGGAAGGCGTGCCCTCCCTGGCCGACGCCCTGCGGATGCTGAAAGAGCAGGCGCTGCGCACCCCGTCGCCGCAGTGGGTGCGCGTGGTGGGCGGCTGGACCGAGTTCCAGTTTGCCGAGCGCCGCATGCCGACCCTCGACGAAATCAACGACGCCGCGCCGGACACCCCGGTCTTCATCCTGCACCTGTACGACCGCGCCCTGCTCAACCGCGCCGCGCTGAAGGTGGTCGGCTACACCAAAGATACGCCAAACCCGCCGGGCGGCGAGATCCAACGCGACGCCAACGGCAACCCGACCGGGATGCTGATTGCCCGTCCGAACGCCATGATCCTCTACGCCACGCTGGCCAAAGGGCCGAAGCTGCCGCTGGAGCAACAGGTTAACTCCACCCGCCAGTTCATGCGCGAGCTGAACCGCCTGGGGCTGACCAGCGCCATCGACGCGGGCGGCGGCTTCCAGAACTACCCGGAAGATTACGAGGTGATTGCCGAGCTGCACGAGAAGAAGCAGATGACCATCCGCATCGCCTACAACCTGTTTACCCAGCGTCCGGGCCACGAGCTGGAAGACTTTGAAAAATGGACCGACATGCTCACGCCGGGCCAGGGCAGTGACTTCTTCCGCCACAACGGCGCGGGCGAGATGCTGGTCTTCTCCGCCGCCGATTTTGAAGATTTCCTCGAACCGCGCCCGGACCTCGCGCCGGGCATGGAGGATGAGCTGGAGCGCGTGGTGCGCCATCTGGTGGAGCACCGCTGGCCGTTCCGCCTGCACGCCACCTATAACGAATCCATCAGCCGCATGCTGGACGTCTTCGAGAAGGTGAACCGCGACATTCCGTTCAACGGCCTGCACTGGTTCTTCGACCATGCGGAAACTGTGTCACAGGCCAACATCGACCGCATCAAAGCGCTCGGCGGCGGCATTGCCGTCCAGCACCGCATGGCCTTCCAGGGGGAGTACTTTGCCGAGCGTTACGGCATCGAAGCCACCCGCCACACGCCGCCGGTGGCGAAAATGCTCGAGACCAGCGTGCCGGTGGGCCTGGGAACGGACGCCACCCGCGTGGCAAGCTACAACCCGTGGACCGCGCTCTACTGGCTGGTCTCCGGCCGCACCGTCGGCGGGATGCAGATGTACGATCACAGCGCCCGTCTGGACCGCGATACGGCCCTGATGCTCTGGACCCAGGGCAGCGCGTGGTTCTCCAGCGAGCAGAACCAGAAGGGGCAGATCAAGGTCGGCCAGCTCGCCGACCTGGCGGTGCTGAGCAAAGACTACTTCCGCGTGCCGGAAGAGGAGATCAAGGGCATCGAGTCCGTTCTCACGGTGGTCAACGGCGACATCGTCTATGCCGCGGGCAGCTTCGGCCCGCTCGCGCCGCCGGCCATCCCGGTCCTGCCCGAGTGGTCCCCGGTGGTCAAGGTGCCGGGCCACTACCGCAGCGCGCCGCCGCAGGCCGCCCGCGTGGGCATGAGTGTGGCTCACCACTGCAGCGGCCCGTGCGGGGTTCACAGCCACCAGCATGACTTCGCCCGCACGTCAGCGATGCCGGTGTCCGACGATAACGCTTTCTGGGGGGCGCTGGGCTGCAGCTGCTTTGCATTCTGATGAAAAACACCACTATGCCGCCCCGGGTCGACCTGGGGCTGTTCTTCCTGCGCCTGACCGGCAGCCTGCTGCTGCTCTACGTGCACGGCCTGCCGAAGGTGCTGCACTTCAGCGAAGAGCTGACGCGCATTGAGGATCCGTTCGGCTTCGGGCCTTACGCCAGCCTGATCCCGGCGATTGTCGCTGAGGTGATCTGCCCGCTGTTGATCATTGCGGGCGTTTACACCCGCCTGGCGTGCCTGCCGATCATCGCCGTGCTGCTGGTGGCGATGCTGGCGGTCCACCCGAACTGGTCGATTGCCGAAGGGCAGTTTGGCTGGCTGCTGCTGATTATCTTCACCACTCTCGCCCTCACCGGGCCGGGCCAGTGGCGGCTGCAGCGTAAGGCAGCGGAGAGGTTCGCATGACCCAGGTTAACGACGTTCGCGACGCACACGTCGAGACGACGCCCGCACCGACGGTTTCGCCGTGGCAGCCGCTGAGCCAGCCGGTGTTCCGCATGCTGTGGATCGCCACGGTGGTCTCTAACGTCGGCTCATGGATGAGCGACGTCGGTATCAACTGGAGCATGCTGACCCTGAGCGCCGATCCGCTGGATATCGCGCTGGTTCAGGCGGCCAGCAGCCTGCCGATGTTCCTCTTCGCCCTGCCGTCCGGGGTGATGGCGGACATCGTCGACCGACGTAAATACCTGCTCTTCTCTCAATTATGGGTGTTCATCGCCGCCGCCGTACTGACGGGGCTCTCCTTCACCGGACACGTCACCCCCACCGTGCTGCTGGTGGCGACGTTTCTGCTGAGCGTGGGGGCGGCGATGAGCTCGCCGCCGTTCCAGGCCGTGGTGCCCGATCTGGTGAGCAAGCCGGAGCTGGGCGCCGCCGTGGCGCTGAACTCGCTCGGGGTGAACATCAGCCGGGCGATTGGCCCCGCGCTGGGGGGGTTCCTGCTGTCGCTCGCCGGGCCGTGGATGGTGTTTGCCCTGAACGCGCTCTCCGTGGTCGGCGTGGCGTGGGTACTGTGGCGCTGGCGTCCGGCCCCGTCCATTCAGCGTCTGCCGCCGGAGCACTTCTTCTCTGCGGTGCGCACCGGCATCCGCTACGTGCACGCCGCCCCGGTGCTGCGCAACGTGCTGGTGCGTACCGTGGCCTTCTTCGTTTTCGGCAGCGCGGGCTGGGCGCTGCTGCCGCTGGTGGCGCGTCGCGAGCTGGGCTTAGGCCCGGCAGGCTACGGCGTGATGCTGGCCTGCATTGGCCTGGGGGCGATCGCCGGGGCCATCCTGCTGCCGCGACTGCGCCAGCGGCTGAACGCCGACCGGCTGATGGTGGCCGCCAGCCTGACGTTTGCTCTTACCATGCTGGCGCTGGCGTTCGTACGCCACTTCTGGCTGCTGAACCTGTTTGAGTTCTTCACCGGCTTCGCGTGGATTGCGGTGCTCTCTACCCTCAATCTCGGCGCGCAGCGCAGTGCGGCACGCTGGGTGAAAGCCCGCGCGCTGGCGGTTTATCTGACGGTGTTCTTCGGCTCGATGACCGCCGGCAGCGCCCTCTGGGGGCAGATTGCCTCCCGGTTCGGCACCCCGACCGCGCTGGTGGTCGCCACGCTGGGGATGGTGCTGGCGAGCGCGACGGTGTTCCGCTGGAAGCTGGAGAAAGATCCGGACCTGAACCTCGACCTGAGCGGTCAGCCGCTGGACGGCGTGGAGATCGACCTGCCGAACGAGCGCGGCCCGGTGCTGGTATCGCACGAGTACATCATCGACCCGCACAACGCGAAAGCGTTTTTGCAGGCAGTGCACGAGCTGCGCCGGGTACGCCGCCGCGCCGGAGCGATGAGCTGGGCGGTGTATGAGGATATCGAACGTCCCGGACTGTTTATCGAGACCTTCCTGATGGGCTCCTGGATTGAGCATCTGCGCCAGCAGGAGCGCCACACCATGAATGACCTCCTGCTGCAGAGCCGCGTTCTGGCTTTTCATCAGGGCACAACATCACCGGCCATTCGCTATCTGGTCGCGCCGGTATAACCACAACCATCACCTGCACAGGAACACACTATGGCAACGTTTAAGGCAAAAGACGGCACGCAGATTTACTACAAAGAAGGCGGCGCGGGCAAACCGGTTCTCTTCAGCCACGGCTGGCCGCTGGACGGCGACATGTGGGACAGCCAGCTGAACTATCTGGCCGAACGCGGCTTCCGCGCCATCGCCTTTGACCGTCGCGGCTTCGGCCGCTCGGATCAGCCGTGGAACGGCTACGATTACGACACCTTTGCATCCGACATCAACGACCTGATTACCACTCTGGATCTGCAGGACGTGACGCTGGTGGGCTTCTCCATGGGCGGCGGCGACGTGACCCGCTACATCAACAACTACGGCAGCGCGCGCGTGGCCGGTCTGGCGCTGCTGGGCGCGGTCACGCCAATCTTTGGCAAATCCGACTCCTTCCCGCAGGGTGTGGATCAGAGCGTGTTCGACGGCATTCGCGACGGACTGCGCAAAGATCGCGCCCAGTTCATTAGCGACTTCGCGACCCCGTTCTACGGCACCAACGCCGGGCAGACCGTTTCTGCCGGAGCCCTGACCCAGACGCTGAACATCGCCCTGCTGGCCTCCCTGAAGGGCACCATCGACTGCGTGACCGCCTTCGGCGAAACCGACTTCCGCCCGGATATGGCGAAAATCGACGTGCCGACGCTGGTGATCCACGGCAGCAACGACCAGATCGTGCCGTTTGAAAGCACCGGCAAGCTGGCGGCAGAGATGATTAAAAACGCCACGCTGAAGGTGTACGACAACGCGCCGCACGGCTTCGCGCTGACCCACCAGAACCAGCTCAACGAAGATCTGCTGGCGTTTGTGAAGTCGCTGTAAGTCATTACGCGAAGCCTGATGGCGCTTCGCTTATCAGGCCTACAAGGGCTGATCCTGTAGGCCGGGTAAGGCGCAGCCGCCACCCGGCGCTTTCGCAGACGCGTTACGCTCCGCCAGCAGCCGACAAATCTCCGCGTGCTTCTCCTCGGTAAAGGTAAAGCGCGACATAAAGCCCATGCGGATCAGCGACCCTATTGCCGGCAGCAGACAAATCCCGAAGAACAGCCCCGACAGCACGCCTTGGCTCTGGATTTGCGCCTGCGGCACGTAGCCGATCATCGTCAGAAACACGCCGATTAACCCGCCGCCCACCGCCACCGACATCTTGCCGGTAAAGGTCTGCCCGGAGAAGGTGATCGCCGCGCAGCGCTTGTGGGTATGGTACTCCGCGTACTCGATGGTGTCGGCAATCATCGACGAGGTGAGGATGTTGGTCATCATCACGAACAGCGTGCTCAGGCCTAGGAGAATGAACAGCATCGTCACCTGCTGATAGCCGACAAACCACATCACCACGCGCACCGCCACGTCCAGCCCGCAGAGGATCATAAACAGCTTCCGCTTCTGCATCCGGCGCGTCAGCATCGGGGCGACCAGGCACAGCACCGCCGCCACAATCCCCATCACGCCAATCGCCATCTGCAGGCTGCCGTCGCCCAGATTGTTGATAAAGAAGTAGATGTACAGACCGCCCGCCACGTTGTGGAACACGCAGAAGAAGAACGACAGCAGGACGATAAACAGCGGCTTGTTCTGGCGCAGGTTGTGGAAGGTGTCGCGGATGGTCACCTTCTCCGGGCTCGGCGGCACGCGCTCTTTGATCTGCATAAAGCCGTTAAGCATCAGCGGCAGGCCCACCAGCATCATCACCAGCGCAGCCATAAAGTAGCCTTTGTCATTGCTGTACTGGGCGAAGAACGCCGCCAGCTTCGGGAAGAAGATGTTGGCGCAGGCAATCCCGGCGTTCACCCCGAGCATCGCCGCCGTCACCGCGCGGGTGCGCTGCCCGGAGTCGTTGGTCATCACCGACGACATCGACCAGAACGGGATATCGGAGATGGCGTACAGCGTCCCCCACAGGATGTAGGTCACCCCGGCGTAGAGGATTTTGGTGGTCATGTCCGCTTCGATTTTATAGAACGACAGCAGCGTGACGCCGGTGATCAGCAGCGGGGCGATCAGCAAAAAGTGGCGAAACTTGCCAAACCGGCTGTTAATGGTGTCCATAATGCTGGCAAACAGCGGATCGTGAACCGCGTCCCACGCGCGGGCAATCAGGAAGATGGTACTGGCCGCCAGCGCCGAGATCCCCAGCACGTCGGTGTAAAAATAGTTAATAAACGAACCCACTAAACCAAAGCTAAAACACTGACCTAAACCATAACCAAAATAAGACCACAGCTCGCGAGACGGTATTTTCATTGTCATTGCCATTGTTATATGCCTGCCTGGTTGCCCGGCGGTCGGCCGCCGGGTCGATATTATTAGCCCTGAACTTTCGGGGCGATCTTGCGCAGCTGCTGCATTAATGAGATTTCACGTCGCGAGAACGGAATGCCGTTCTCCTCGAACACGTCGTGGAACCAGAGGCGGCAGTAGTCCGTGGACTCCTTCATCACCACCGGCCACGGCAGCCACGTCTGGGTTTTGCCGCGCACCAGCCCCCACTGATACGGCGCGACCTTCGCCGCGTACATCAGCGGAAGCTGCTCTTCGATGGTGCTGCCCACGTGGCGTGCCAGCCATTCGGTACAGAACAGCGGGCGACCGAGCGCCTGCAGCTGCTGGATAATCGCCGTCATGCGCCCCGTGTGGGTGTAGGCGTGGAAGCTCACCACGTCCGAGAGCGCCAGTGCGGTCTGGTCCAGCGGATGCTGGAAGAACGTCTCGCCCTCCTCTTCCGGCGGCAGACGCCACGCGCAGACGGTGAGCGGCTGGGTTGGGTCTTCTTCACGCACCCACTGGAACGCCAGCTTCATCAACTCGTGCGCGCAGGTCTCCAGCTTCGCGTCGTACTGCACCTCCTGCGTGCCCGTCGCGAAAATGCCGCGGTTGCCCGGCTCGTTATACAGATCCCACAGCAGCACGCGCTTATCGTCGCGGAACTGGCGGACAACGTCGCGGATATAACGCTCAATCTGGGGCCAGCAGTCGGGATCGCACACCTTGTCGCGCCCCGGGCTCGCCGCCGCCTGGCTGTTGTGCTTGCCCGGCACCGGGGGCTTTTGCGGGCCGAGGTACGGCTCGTCGCCGGAGAAGCCGCAGTCGTCCATCAGGGTCAGCATGATGCTGAAGCCGCGGCCGTCGGCAATCGTCAAAAAGCGGTCGATGCGCGCCATCAGCCCGTCGCGGTCGTGCTCCCACACGATAAACGGCAGGTTGATGCGCAGGGTGTTGTAGCCCGCGTCCGCCGCCCAGCCCAGCTCGCGCTCGATGGTTTCGGCATCGAAGGTCTCTGCCTGCCAGATATCGGTCCAGTTCACCGCCGTCGACGGCAGGTAGTTAAACCCGCACAGCCAGCCTTTTTGCTCATACCACGCCTGTGCCTGCTCCCTGCTCCACTGCTCTTTCATTACGCGTCCTCTTACTGATAATATTTAGCTAATAAATATTAGTTGTGGGATAAATGCGCAATTTCTCGCACGAAGAAAAGCGATGCCCCTCACAAAGTTCGCGCTTCGATGAATGAGAAACGTGATCGACGGCGCGTAAGCGTGCGGTTAGGGTATGATGCGAAGTCGCGAAAGGGAGAGGACGGATGAAGCGAAAAACGAAAGTGACGATGAACGATATTGCGCGGGCGGCCGGGGTGTCGCAGGCGACGGTATCGCTGGTGCTCAACCAGTCCCGCAACATCAAGCTCAGCGACGATACCCGTCATAGGGTGATTAGTGTGGCTACCGAGCTCGGCTACGACCGCCTCCCCGCCGTACACGCCCCGCGCAACCAGGAAGAGATCGCCCTGCTGGTGAGCTCCATGCAGAGCTTTGACCCGTTTATCGACGCCATCAGCCAGGCGCGGGAAGCGGCGTGGCGCAACGAGACCCTGCTCACCGTCTACGACTACGGCGACGACATCGAGCTGGCGCTGAACATCATCCGCCAGCTGGAGAAGCGCAACTGCATCGGGATTGTCCTCGCCTCACCGGTCACCACGCTGGTGGACATGACGGCATTCCAGGACTGCACCCGCATCCCGCTGGTGCTGCTCAACCAGCGCGACCCCGGCTCGCCGCTGTTGCCGTCGTTTATCCCGGACGACTACGCCAACGCCTTCCAGGTCACTAAACACCTCATCGCCTGCGGGGCCACGCGCATCGCCCACATCACCGGGGAGAGCTGGATGGAGGCCTCGCGCCAGCGTCTGGCGGGCTACCAGGCGGCATTACAGCAGGCCGGACTCGCGTGCGACGACGGCCTGGTGCGCCAGACCAACTGGCAGTTCAGCGAGTCCTTTACCGCGACGACCTCTCTGCTGGAACTGGCCGAGCGCCCGGACGCCATCTTCTGCGCCAGCGACTGGCTGGCGATTGGCTGCTATCAGGCGCTGGCGGTGAACGGCGTGCGCATCCCGCAGGACATGCTGCTGGCGGGCTACGACGACCAGAAGATCTCCGAGCAGCTCACCCCGCCGCTGACCAGTATCCAGCTGCCTTACAGCGAGCTGGGACGGCTGGCGGTGGAGTACCTGTGCAATCAGGAAGATGCCGCCACGCACGTGACGCTGGCGGGCAGGCTGAAGGTGCGCGCCTCAAGCCTCGTCTGAGGTAAACACCATACCCGCATAGGGCTTCTCGCGACACGCCGCCAGCCGCGCGGCGAGGCTGCCCACGTGCAGCTCCAGCTTGTGGCCGTCCGGGTCGAGAAAGTAGAACGACGCCCCCTCGCTTTTGTTCTGCTTCCAGACGGTGACGCCCGCCTGCTCAAGCCTCTGCGAGAACGGTTGAAAATCCGCTTCCGCCACGGTAAACGCGTAGTGGGTATAGTCGCTCTCCTGCGGCGGCACGTACCGGCGCGCCTCGTCGAACGACAGGCAGACCCACAGATCGCCGCAGGTGAGATAGGCCCCGGTATTCCAGCGGGCGTGCAGCGTCAGGCCCAGCAGCCCGTGCCAGAAGCTGATGCTTTTTTGCAGGTCGCTGACCGCGAGGGTCAGATGGTTGAGTGATTGCAGCATGACGTGCCCTTTTGTTTTTCGCGCCGGACATGGTACGTTGAAGAGATGAACATAAACCACGCCATGCTCACCGTAAACCGCTGGTGGCTGCCTTCTTAAAGGCGGCACGGAGTAGTTTTCCCCATTTTCAGATAGCCGCCGAAAGGCGGCTTTCTCACATCTAAGACCCCTTTCGGCAACTGCATATTAAGGAGTCTTTATGAACGCACCAACTATCCTCACCGGCGACCGCCCAACCGGCCCGCTGCACCTCGGCCACTTCGTCGGATCGCTGCGCCAGCGCGTGGCGCTCCAGCAGACGCACAACCAGTTTGTGCTGATTGCCGACCTGCAGGGGCTGACCGACAACGGCAGCAACCCGCAAAAGATCCGCGACAACATTCCCGAAGTGCTGGCCGACTACCTCGCCGCCGGCATCGACCCGAACCTGACCACGATCTGCCTGCAGTCCGCCCTGCCCGCTCTCGCCGAGCTGACGATGCTGTATATGAACATCGTCACCGTCGCCCGCGTGGAGCGTAACCCGACGGTGAAAAACGAGATTGCACAGAAGGGCTTCGCCCGCTCGCTGCCGGTCGGGTTTATGGCCTACCCCATCAGCCAGGCGGCGGACATCACCGCGTTTAAGGCCGAGTGCGTGCCCGTCGGCGACGACCAACTGCCGATGATTGAGCAGACCAACGAGATTGTGCACAAGATGAATAGCCTGCTGCCCGCCCCGGTGCTGCGCCACTGCAAGGCGATGCTGAGCGACACCAGCCGCCTGCCCGGCATCGACGGCAGCGCCAAGATGTCGAAATCGCTCGGCAACACGCTGCACCTTTCGGCCAGCGAAGAGACCATCCATCGCGCGGTAAGCGCCATGTACACCGACCCGAACCACCTGAAGGTGAGCGACCCGGGGCAGATTGAGGGGAACGTGGTGTTTACGTATCTCGATGCGTTTCATCCGGACAAGGAGAAAGTGGCGGCGATGAAGGCGCACTATCAGGCGGGTGGGCTTGGGGACCGGGTTTGTAAGAACGAGCTGGAGGCGTGCCTGCAGGAGCTGATTGCGCCGATGCGGGAGCGGAGGGCGATGTATATGCGTGACAGGGGCGAGCTGATGGCGATGCTGAAGCGCGGGACCGAACGGGCGCAGGGGGTGACGCAAGGGACGTTGAGGGAGGTGAAGGTTGGGCTGGGGGTGCCGGTGTTTTAAAACACAGCTTAAATAATAATCCCGGCGCAAGGCCGGGATATTTATCAGGCGTTACGCTTAATCACCGGAATATCACCGGTGTCATTTAACGCACCCGGAAACGTTTTTAACCACTGCGCGACTTTCTGTTTATTTATATTCACTACGCTCATACCTTCCAGGCATCCCCATAATTCTCTTGTATGTTGTGGCGTAATCACAATACAGTCTTTCATGGCGCGGATTTTTACGGGCATGCCGTTTATGAAACCCGCGCGTTTTAACCAGTCGCCACCCAGAAGAAGGTATTTCATGTCTATGCGAGCATAGAGTTCGCAGCAGGCGGCACTTTCCTGCGGCGTTTCCGCGCGAGGGTGGACGGGCGCCGCGTTGGGCGGGTTGCCGTGCAGACGGCGGGCGCTGTTTTTGCGTACCAGCTCGCGGTTTTCAATCATGCCGGTGAAAGCGTCTGATTCTGTTTTGCAAACAGTAAACTCTGGCTTAAAATTCGTCGCAGCCATTTTCAACTCCGTTATAGTTGTTTGTGGTTAGCGGTATGGGGGTGTTGCAGCACCTTCATATCGCGAATTCTCGGTTAAATTCTCTTTGATACTTCCTTTGCCGTTCGGCGTATTTTCTGATGCTTATTATACAGGGCTGAATATAAATACAGCGGTTTGGTATGGGGTAAATTTAGAATTTGCGAGGGGGGTTCAGGAAATAAGGTTGTGTGCGGTAAGGTCATATTTTTGTTGATTGTGGGTTGCCTGTCCTGAGTTTTGCGAGCATCATCGCAATTATTTACCTTCTTGCGTAACGCGATGGCTTCCAGCAAAACTCTCGAACAGGCAATTGCCGACATCACCATCTGGCGCAAAGGAGAACAGCGTGCGCCGCATAAGCCTTTATTGCTTCTGTACGTGCTGGCGAAGTATCAGCAGGGGCATGCGCGACTGTTTGATTACGGAACTGAGGTCCACGAGCAGCTGCTTAGCCTGTTAGAACGCTTTGGCCCACAGCGGAAGGCGCATTACCCGAATATGCCTTTCTGGCGGCTCAAAGGGGATGGTTTTTGGGATTTAAAGAATACTGAGTTCTGTTCGACCACGGGTAGCAAACAGCCACCAGTAAAAGAACTTGTGGAGCATAACGTCGCAGACGGGTTTGATGAAGAACACTTTGCTCTACTGAGTAAGAACAAGAAGCTGATCGGCTCGCTGGCGCAACAGATCCTTGAATCGCATTTTCCGGCAAGTATTCAGGAGGAAATTGCGGATGAGATGGGCTTTGATATTCAGCAGATCCGTAAGGTTCGCGATCCGCTGTTCCGTCAGCAGGTGCTGCGAGCTTATAACTAAGAGTGTGCTATTTGCGGGTTTAACATGCGACATAATAACGCCTCTGTTGGACTTGAAGCTGCGCATATTAAATGGAAGCAGTTTGGCGGGCCGTGTGAGGTCCCGAACGGACTGGCGCTGTGCGCAATCCATCATAAGGAGTTTGATAAGGGATCGATTGGGCTGGATGACAGTATGCGGGTACTGGTGTCTGAGGCGGTGAATGGGGGCGGAATTGTTGGGCGGCTTTTCTGGGATTTTGCAGGGAAGCAGATTGCTTTGCCGATGGTCAAAGGGAATTATCCAAGGGAGGGGTTTGTGGAGTGGCATTGGAGGGAGGTGTTTAGAGGATGAGTGCGAAGGCCGGACTCGCCTTTTCGTTTAATTTATTGAAAATTAATGGATTGTGAGGATTTGTTTTGGAGGTTTGCCCCCAGAATGGGACATAAAATTGAATACTGGGTGGAAGATCGCAAAGTTGCGTGATTATTTTCCAAGTCCGAAACGCATTCGAGGGTAAGGCCTCTGCCGGCATTTAGCCAGTCGCAGCGAGATTTTTCGAAAGCTTCCAGACCAAAACCACGAGATGGCTAAAGTGCTGTATGAGAGTGGAGAACCCTTCACTATAATCGAATAATGTTCAGTTAGCTTATATTCTGAGCGTTGTAATACCTGCGTTCTTATCATCAATATAATACTTTCTAACAGGAAGTATAGCACGAGGCGAATGGACTTCGCCTTGGCCAGTAACGAAGTCCTATGATGTTATCTAATTAGCATTGTATATATATTTATAAGTGCGCATGCAAATAAGGGTTGAGACTAAGTATTAACTGATTTTCTGGTAATAACCGCGGAGCTACCCAAGCAGGATTTTGTGCATTATTCTCTACTCGTGCAGATTTCTGCCGGACCGCATCCCGAATGTCGCCAATACAACTCAAAGCAGTTCTGTAAGACTGCGAACTGTTAGAAAACTTCTCCGCCTGTTTAAGAAGTGACGAAATAAAGAGGCCACCATTCTCAGTATCGAGAGAATACTCATCTTCGGAACAGGAATAAAGCGTCACGGTCTGAGGGGGCGTATTTTCTATTCGACGCTGATACAGCATCCTTGCCTGACTTTCCGTAAGAAATTCAGGACGAGAACTATAGCTCTCCATTGCTGCTTCAAGCATCATGTCGTTGGCGACATGGCCAGATGCTAATACTCTACAACAGTCAAAAACATTTATTTGTCGAGGACTTAATCCTTTGAGGTCATTTTCAAACATAAGTTGCCCACTATCATTAAGATTAAACCGCGTCTGTGTTTCATCGCGATCTCCATGACCAGTGAAGAATACTATAGAAAAATCTACAGTTTTTTTAACATCGTTCAGTTCAGTTATCAAGCTAGCTCTGGAAGGGTTCTCAAGAATACATATTTCATGTTCATACCATGCCCCTCCTTGTAGACTTTTTAGAAAATTACGGATATTTGCAATATCTACTTGTGTACCGGGTAAATCACTAGCAACATTTGCAATAATAATCGCCTTTCGTTTCATAACTCTTACCCTATATATCTGTTAACAATTTCAATGAATTCTCTTTCGTAGGTATCAATATTTTCGTTTTCATCATTCAAAGGTTGTTTCCAAGCTTTTTTGTGAAGACGAATCCATGATTTAATGTCGGTATGTTGCAAAAACTTATCTTCATTATATTTAAAATGTGAACAAAGACTACTGGCGTAATTAAAAACAAGAGTTGTATAAATATTATACTGAAGGTATTTAACCGCTTCCGGTGAGCCATCTTTAGCTTTGACCGGATCCCATGAATCACAAAACTCTTTGTATTCGCAGTGAGGATACGCCATAGATATTTTAAGAATGTCACTGATTTCTTTATTGAGGTAGCTGAGATTTTCATCTTTTTTACGAGCCACAAAAAACCAGTAAGTGATGCCAGTAGATACAATAACACTGGCGACAGGAGAGATGTATTTAAACCAGTCAATTCCTTGACTGGCTGCGGTTACTGCAATATCAGACAAAATTCAACTCCATGAAAAAAAAGAGAAATAGGCACAAATTAATACCACATAAAAAGTATTGTTTAAAGGTAAGAATGACTCCCCGTGCATACGATACGTTGAAATAATGTATAACTGGGACTCGTAGCAAAGGAGGGGAGAAATGAGCATTTATTATTCAAATTACAAAGAAAGTAGCCCTTCCCCCACTTTCTGCTCTTTACTATCTCACAAATTGCCTTTTCTCATGGCATCCGGCCCCTTCCCCCATTACAATCATTGTTTGTTTTTTTGCGAGCTGCATAGCAGTCTTCAGAGGGTAGATATGACGATGAAAAACGACAAGGCATGGATTGGAGACCTGCTAGGCGGGCCGCTGATGAGCAGGGAAAGTCGAATCATCGCTGAGCTCATGCTTACCGCTCCCGATGAACAGACCTGGCAAGAGCAGATCGTGGGTCATAACATTCTCCAGGCTTCCTCTGCCAATACTGCAAAGCGCTATGCCACAACGATAAAACTACGCCTGAATACGCTTGATAAAGCCGCGTGGTCACTTATTGCGGAAGGGAGCGAGCGCGAGCGTCAGCAATTGCTATTTGTCGCTCTGGTACTCCATTCACCGGTTGTTAAAGACTTCCTGGCTGAAGTGGTAAACGATCTGCGCCGACAATTTAAAGAAAAGCTCCCTATAGATAGCTGGGATGAGTTCGTGACCAGCCATCTTCGTCAGCAGCCCGTACTCACTAGTTACTCAGATTCATCCATCAAAAAAATGGGTAACAACCTGATTAAAGCACTGGCTGAGGCGGGTTATCTGGATACGCCACGCCGACGTAATCTCCAGTCAGTCTTTCTTTTACCAGAAACCCAGGCAACCTTGCAGCGCCTCGGGCAACAAGAATTGGTTTCTATTCTGGAGGGGCAACGGTGATCGATCCCGTGCTTGAATACCGCCTGTCACAGGTTCAGAGCCGCATTAGCGAAGAGCGCTTTCTCAAAAACAACGGCTCAGGTAATGAGATTGGGTTCTGGATTTTTGATTATCCTGCTCAGAATGAGCTACAGGTACGTGAACACCTGAAGTATCTTTTCCGTAATCTGGAAAAGGACCACAAGTTCACGCACCTCAACATCTTTCAGATCATTATCGACATGCTCACCGAACGTGGGTTATTTGAGCGCGTCTGTCAGCAGGAAGTGAAAGTCGGTACCGAAGCGCTGAAAAAACAACTCGTTGGCTTATTGAATCAGAAAAAGATCGCGGATTACATAGCAAAAAAAGTCGATCTTCAGAATCAAGAATTTGTCATCCTGACAGGCATGGGTAATGCCTGGCCGCTGGTTCGTGGCCATGAGCTGATGAGCGCCTTGCAGGACGTAATGGGTTTTACCCCTCTGTTGATGTTTTATCCGGGAACCTATAGCGGACACGATCTCTCCCCCCTGGCGGGTATTGATTCCCGAAATTATTATCGCGCCTTCAGGCTGGTACCCGAAAGCGGGCCTGCGGCGACATTGAATCCTCGTTAAAGAGCACAGCAATGAATATTGAACAGATCTTTGAGAAACGTCTGGACCGAAATATTAATGGCGTTGTGAAAGCCGAACAGACGGACGATGCCAGTGCCTGGATTGAGCTTGATGAATACGTCATCACCCGGGAACTGGAAGGACATCTTCGCCATTTCTTCGAATCTTATGTTCCGGCAACCGGTCCGGAGCGCATACGCATGGAAAACAAAATTGGCGTATGGGTTTCAGGGTTCTTTGGCTCAGGTAAATCACACTTTATCAAGATTCTGTCGTATCTATTGTCTAACCGCAAAGTCAGCCATAACGGTACAGAACGTAATGCATACTCCTTCTTTGAAGAAAAAATCAAAGATGCTCTGTTCCTCGCTGATATCAACAAAGCGGTCCATCATCCGACGGAAGTGATTCTGTTCAATATTGATTCTCGTGCTAACGTCGATGACAAAGAAGACGCCATCCTTAAAGTCTTCCTGAAGGTGTTTAACGAACGGGTTGGCTACTGCGCTGATTTTCCGCACATCGCCCATCTGGAGCGTGAGCTGGCTAAACGCGGCCAATACGACGCATTTAAGACCGCATTCTCCACTATCACTGGTTCAAGCTGGGAAAAAGAGCGCGATTCCTACTATTTCATCAGCGATGAAATGGCAGAAGCCCTAAGCCAGGCCACAGGTCAAAGCGTTGATGCCTCGCGTCAATGGGTGGAACAGTTGGATAAGAACTTCCCATTAGATATCAATAATTTTTGCCAGTGGGTTAAAGAGTGGCTGGATGAAAACGGCAAAAACATCCTCTTCATGGTGGATGAAGTCGGCCAGTTCATCGGTAAAAATACGCAGATGATGCTGAAGCTGCAAACTATCACTGAAAATCTCGGTGTAATCTGCGGTGGGCGCGCATGGGTTATTG
Source organism: Enterobacter sp. HMSC16D10 (assembly GCF_001807145.1). NCBI lineage: Bacteria > Pseudomonadati > Pseudomonadota > Gammaproteobacteria > Enterobacterales > Enterobacteriaceae > Enterobacter > Enterobacter sp. HMSC16D10. The sequence continues at coordinate 49,458 of NZ_KV787899.1, read as the reverse complement.
TCACTTCACAAGCGGATATCGATGCTGCCATCGGTGGGATGAGCAGCCGCGACGGGCAAGACTTCTCTAAAATCGTAGGTCGTTTCTCTACCCGTTTGCAGCTTTCAAGCTCCAACACATCCGAAGTTATCCAAAAACGTTTGCTGGTGAAAACCGATGCCGCAAAACCAGCTCTGGCTAAAGTCTGGCAGGAAAAAGGCGACATTCTGCGTAACCAGCTGGCCTTTGATCCCACCACAACGGCTTCTTTACGCACCTACACCAGTGAAGAAGAATTTATTGATAACTACCCGTTTGTTCCGTGGCACTATCAGATTTTGCAGAAAGTCTTTGAATCTATTCGCACCAAAGGTGCCGCTGGTAAACAGTTAGCCATGGGCGAACGTTCACAGCTGGAAGCCTTCCAGACTGCGGCTAAGCAAATCGCTCCACAAGGGTTAGATTCTCTGGTTCCCTTCTGGCGTTTCTATGCGGCAATTGAAAGTTTCTTGGAACCGGCAGTGAGTCGCACCATTACCCAGGCCTGTCAGAACGGTATCCTGGACGAGTTCGATGGTAACTTACTGAAAACGCTGTTCCTGATCCGCTATGTCGATTTGCTGAAAAGCACACCCGATAACCTGGTCACCCTTTCTATCGATAAAATCGATACTGATAAAGTTGAGCTACGCCGTCGTGTTGAAAAAAGCCTGAATACGCTCGAACGCTTAATGTTGATCGCACGCGTTGAAGATAAATACGTATTCCTGACCAATGAAGAAAAAGAGATCGAGAACGAAATCCGCAACGTTGAAGTCGATTTCTCTGCAATCAATAAAAAACTGGCATCGATCATCTTTGATGACATTTTGAAAAATCGGAAGTATCGCTACCCGGCGAATAAGCAGGACTTTGATATCAGCCGCTTCCTGAACGGGCACCCGTTAGACGGCGCAATGCTTAACGATCTTGTGGTGAAAATTATTACCCCCAAAGATCCGACCTATGATTTCTATGATAACGATGCTGCGTGCCGCCCATACACCTCTGAGGGGGATGGCTGCATTTTAATTCGTTTACCTGCCGATGCCCGTACCTGGACCGACATTGATTTAGTCGTCCAGACTGAAAAATTCCTCAGGGACAACGCCGGTCAGCGCCCGGAACAAGCCAGCCTGCTTTCAGAAAAAGCCCGTGAGAATAGCGTTCGCGAGAAACTGCTCCGCGTCCAGCTGGATACGCTTATTGCAGAAGCGGACATCTGGGCAATTGGCGAGCGCTTACCAAAGAAATCTTCGACGCCATCCAGCATCGTGGATGAAGCCTGCCGCTATGTGATTGAAAACACGTTTGCCAAGCTAAAAATGCTGAAGCCGTTCAACGGCGATATCGCACGTGAAATCCATGCGCTACTTACGGTGGAAAATGATACGGAGCTGGATCTGAGCGAACTGGAGGAATCCAATCCTGACGCGATGCGCGAAGTGGAAACCTGGGTCAGCATGAATATCGAGTTCAATAAGCCGGTCTATTTACGCGATATTCTAAACCACTTTGCCCGCCGCCCTTATGGATGGCCAGAAGAAGAAGTGAAGCTTCTGGTTGCTCGTCTGGCACGCAAAGGCAAATTCAGCTTTAGCCAGCAGAATAACAATATAGAGCGTAAGCAGGTGTGGGAGCTCTTTAATAACAGCCGTCGCCACAGCGAACTGCGTCTGCACAAAATTCGTCGTCACGACGAATTACAAATTCGCAAGGCCGCGCAAACCATGGCGAAGATTGCCCAGCAGCCATTTAGCGAACGTGAAGAGCCGGCACTGGTTGAACATATCCGTCAGGTCTTCGATTACTGGAAGCAAGAGCTGAATGTCTTCAGAGCGAAAGCGGAAGGTGGAAACAATCCAGGCAAAAATGAGATTGAGTCAGGTCTGCGCCTGCTGAATTCCATTCTTAGCGAAAAAGAAGAGTTTGCTCTGATTGAGAAGGTCACCACCCAGGCAAACGAATTGCTGGATTTCAGCGAAGATCGCGAAGATTTGGTCGATTTCTACCGCAAGCAGTTCTCCACCTGGCAAAAGCTGGGAGCTGCGCTGAACGGAAGCTTTAAATCCAACCGCAGCGCACTGGAAAAAGACGCCGTGGCGGTAAAAGCGTTAGGTGAGCTGGAAAACATCTGGCAGATGCCGGAGCCTTACAAGCATCTCAATCGCATCACGCCGCTGATTGAACAGGTTCAGAACGTTAACCATCAGTTAGTTGAACAGCACCGCCAGCACGCCCTGGAACGTATTGACGCCCGCATCGAAGAGAGTCGTCAACGCTTGCAGGAAGCGCATGCCACATCGGAGCTGCAAAACAGCGTTCTGCTGCCGATGCAAAAAGCCAGAAAGCGCGCTGAAGTCAGCCATTCGATTCCGGAAATTCTGGCGGAACAGCAAGAGACGAAAGCGCTGCAAACGGATGCTGAGAAGAAGATTAACCAGTGGATCGACGAGCTGCGTAAAAAGCAGGAAGCCCAGATACGGGCTGCGAATGAGGCAAAAAATGCTGCCGAGCCAGAACAAACCTATGTTGTGGTAGAAAAGCCCGTTATCCAGCCGGTACCGAAAAAAACGCATCTGGTGAATGTCGCCAGCGAGATGCGAAAAGCCACCGGTGGTGAAGTGCTGGAAACCGCCGAGCAGGTGGAAAAAGCGCTTGATACGCTTCGCGCTGCCCTGCTGGCAGCCATTGAGTCAGGTGACCGGATTCGTCTTCAGTAACCCCATTTCAGGGCAGCACTCTGCTGCCCTTTGCAGGATTTTCTATGAATACCAATAACATCAAAAAATACGCTCCACAGGCCCGTAACCAGTTCCGTGATGCGGTGATCCAGAAACTAACCACGCTGGGGATTTCCGCTGATAAAAAAGGCAATCTGCAGATTGCGGATGCCGAGATCGTCGGCGAAACCGTGCGCTATGGTCAGTTCGACTACCCCAAATCCACCCTCGTCCGCCGCGATCGTCTGGTTAAACGCGCACAGGAACAGGGCTTTGACGTGCTGGTTGAACACTGTGCCTATACTTGGTTTAACCGCCTATGCGCCATTCGTTATATGGAAATCCACGGCTACCTTGACCACGGCTTCCATATGCTATCGCACCCGGATAACCCAACCGGCTTTGAAGTGCTGGACCACGTGCCGGAAGTAGCGGAAGCTTTACTGCCAGAGAAAAAGGCGCAGCTGGTCGAAATGAAGCTGTCCGGTGACCAGGACGAAGCCATCTACCGTGAACTGCTGCTGGCCCAGTGCCACGCACTGCACCGTGCGATGCCGTTCCTGTTTGAAGCAGTCGATGATGAAGCTGAACTTCTGCTGCCGGATAACCTGACCCGTACTGACTCTATTCTGCGCGGTCTGGTGGACGGTATTCCGGAAGAAGACTGGCAAGACGTTGAGGTTATCGGCTGGCTATATCAGTTCTATATCTCTGAGAAAAAAGATGCCGTTATTGGCAAGGTGGTACAGAGCGAAGATATTCCTGCCGCCACCCAGCTGTTTACCCCAAACTGGATTGTACAGTATCTGGTGCAGAACTCCGTCGGCCGCCAGTGGTTGCAGACCTACCCAGACTCGCCGCTGAAAGGTAAAATGGAGTACTACATTGAGCCCGCCGAACAGACACCGGAAGTGCAGGCGCAGCTGGCTGCCATTACGCCTGCCAGCATTGAACCGGAAAGCATCAAGGTGCTCGACCCGGCCTGCGGATCCGGGCATATTTTGATTGAAGCCTATAATGTGCTGAAAAATATCTACGAAGAGCGCGGCTACCGTGCTCGCGATATTCCACAGCTGATTCTGGAAAATAATATTTTTGGTCTCGACATCGACAACCGCGCAGCCCAGCTTTCTGGTTTTTCATTATTAATGATGGCCCGTCAGGATGACCGAAGGATATTCACCCGCGACGTGCGCCTGAATATTGTCTCCCTGCAGGAGAGTCTGCATCTGGATATTGCTAAACTGTGGCAGCAGCTAAACTTCCACCAGCAGAACCAGACCGGCAGCATGGGGGATATGTTTGCCGAAAATACCGCCTTAGCCCATACCGAAAACGCAGAATATCAGCTGCTGATGCGCACGCTGAAACGCTTTGTGAATGCCAAAACGCTGGGTTCGTTGATTCAGGTGCCTCAGGAAGAAGAGGCTGATTTAGAGGCGTTTCTTGATGCTCTGTATCGCCTGAAACATGAAGGAGATTACCAGCAGAAGACTGCAGCGAAAGCGTTTATTCCGTATATTCATCAGGCGTGGGTCCTTGCACAGCGATATGATGTTGTGGTGGCTAATCCACCGTATATGGGCAGTAAGGGAATGAATGGTGAATTGAAAGAGTTTGCCAAAAATAATTTCCCAGATAGTAAAGCCGATTTGTTTGCAATGTTTATGCAGCATGCATTTTCTTTACTTAAAGAAAACGGATTGAATGCGCAAGTCAACATGCAATCATGGATGTTTTTATCAAGCTTTGAATATTTCCGTAAATGGCTATTCAATAACGCTACTTTTCTTACGATGGCACACTTTGGAGCTAGAGCCTTTGGTCAAATTTCTGGAGAAGTAGTACAAACAACAGCGTGGATATTATTGAATTCCGTAACAGAATCCTACACTCCATGTTTTTTAAGATTGACACATGGCAAAAATGAGGTAGAAAAAGAAGCGTTACTGAAAGAAAAAAAATATTTATATACGAATTTAAATCAAAATGACTTCATAAAAATCCCAACACACCCAATAGCCTATTGGATAACCCAATCTATGATTGAGAGCTTTGGGAAATATAAAAAAATGCGTGACATATCTGATCCAAAATCAGGGATGTCTAGCACTGATAATGAACGTTTCCTAAGGATTTGGCATGAGGTATCGTACAATAATATTGAGTTATTTTGTAATTCAAGTAATGATAGCTTATTATCAAAAAAACAATGGTATCCATTTATAAAAGGTGGAACAAACAGAAAATGGTATGGAAACCAAGATTACATTATAAATTGGAAGCACAATGGAAAAGACATAAGGAAGTTTATTTCTGAAAACCCTGAAAAGCAAGTGGGTGGAAGGATAGTTAACGAAGATAAATTTTTCAAGCCATCTTTATCATGGTCGCGTATATCTAGTGACAAATTTTCCGTCCGCTATTATCCTTCTGGATTCATATTCTCTGATGCAAGCAACGGAGCATTTCCCCCAGTTCATATTCATGAAAACATTCTCGCTTTTTTAAACTCTAAAACTTGCGGTGAGTACCTTGAATTTTTATCTCCAACAGTTAACTATCAATCAGGTGAAATATCTAGGTTGCCGATTTCGGAGGGGCTGATTATTGATCAAAATATCAAAAACTTAACCCGTGAGATTATTGACATTACAAAGAACGATTGGGATAGCCAAGAAATATCATGGGAATTCACAAAAAACAGCTTATTAAAGTTCAAAGAATGTACAATCAAAAGCACTTTTTCAGCCTTCCTAGAAGATTCCATGAAAATGACTAAAAAGTGTCTTACACATGAATCAGAGCTGAATTATTTAATTTCAGAGTATTACAGAAATGGGCTTAATAATCATACTATTGAATTAGGTGATATAACGCTTTTTTCAAACCCATATAATAAATATGCTTCCAAAAAATTGGAAGATAATAACATGCTATTTCAATCAGATACGATAAAGGAATTTCTCTCTTATTCCATCGGTTGCATGATGGGACGCTATTCCCTCAATCGAAAAGGCCTAGTCTATGCCCACGAAGGCAACAAAGGCTTTACCGAACTAGTCGCTGAAGGTGCCTACAAAACCTTCCCGGCTGACAATGACGGTATTCTGCCGCTGATGGATGACGAGTGGTTTGACGATGACGTCACCTCTCGCGTCAAAGAGTTTGTTCGCACCGTCTGGGGTGAAGAGCACTTACAGGAAAACCTCGAATTTATCGCTGAAAGTCTCTGTTTATACGCGATCAGCCCCAAAAAAGGCGAACCTGCGTTGGATACCATCCGTCGCTATCTTTCCACCCAGTTCTGGAAAGATCATATGAAGATGTATAAAAAACGCCCGATCTACTGGCTGTTCAGCTCTGGTAAAGCAAATGCGTTTGAGTGCCTGGTCTATCTGCATCGCTACAACGATGCGACGCTGGCGAGAATGCGTACCGAATATGTGGTACCGCTGCTGGCGCGTTACCAGGCCAATATCGACCGCCTGAACGAACTGGTTGATGATGCCTCCGGCGGTGAAGCCACGCGACTGAAGCGTGAGCGTGATAGCCTGAGCAAGAAATTCAACGAACTGCGCAGCTTCGACGATCGTTTACGCCACTATGCTGATATGAGAATCAGTATTGATCTCGACGACGGCGTTAAGGTTAACTACGGTAAGTTTGGCGATCTGCTGGCGGATGTGAAAGCCATTACCGGCAGTGCGCCTGAGGTGATGTAAGTCAGATAGCATACCTTCCCACACCACCGGGCTTTAGTCCGGTGGTGATCTCGATACGGGAAACCGGCCTTATTCAGGCATCCGTCACCTCCAGTTCATGATAAAATGCGGCTTTGTGTCAGAACGCGGAACACAGTTTCCAGGCGTTCAGGCATCTTCGAATATACAGAATCAACATGGGATTGTGACCTTGCAAAATCAGGAATTTATTGCCGGCCTTAAAGCAAAATTCGCCGAACACCGCATCGTTTTCTGGCACGATCCCGATAAGCGTTTCCTCGAAGAACTGGGCAACCTCGAACTAGAGAACATCACGCTGCTCGATATGACCGACCAGTCACAGCTGGCAGTGAAAAAGCGCATTGAAATTGATGAGCCTGAACAGCAGTTTTTGCTATGGTTTCCCCACGATGTGCCTCCCAAAGAGTTCGACTGGCTGCTGGATATTCGTCTTTATAGTACGGAGTTCCATGCCGATTTCGCCGCCATCACGCTGAATACGTTAGGCATTCCGCAGCTTGGCCTACGCGAGCATATTCAACGCCGGAAGGCATTTTTCAGCACTAAACGTCTTGCTGCCTTAAAAGGCCTGGTCACTGAGCAGGAAAACGAAGCTTCTCTTAATAAGAAGATGATTGCGGTCATCGCTGGCGTAAAAACCGCAAAAACGGAAGAGATTCTGTTCGGCCTGATTACCCAATATGTTAATCAGCAAAAAGATGACGACAGCGACCTGGAAAACACGCTGGCAATGCTGAAACGCCACGATCTGGAAGGCGTGCTGTGGGACATTCTGAATCAGGAAATGGGTTATCAGGCCGAACATCCGACCCTGGAAAACCTGATCCTCAAGCTGTTCTGTACCGATCTCTCCGCGCAGGCAGATCCGCAGAAACGCGAATGGCTGGAAAAAAACGTACTGACCACGCCGTCAGGCAGAGCCTCCGCGCTGGCCTTTATGGTCACCTGGCGCGCCGACCGTCGCTACAAAGAAGCCTATGATTATTGCGCACAGCTGATGCAGGATGCGCTGCGACCAGAAGACCAGTACCGTCTCAGCTCGCCGTATGATCTGCACGAGTGCGAAACCACGCTGAGCATTGAACAGACCGTTATTCATGCGCTAGTGACGCAACTTCTGGAAGAGAGTACCACGCTTGACCGTGAAGCCTTCAAAAAGCTTCTGTCCGAACGCCAGAGCAAATACTGGTGCCAGACGCGTCAGGAATACTACGCCATCTATGACGCGCTTCGTCAGGCTGAGCGGCTGCTGAATCTGCGTAATCGTCATATTGACGGTTTCCACTATCAGGACAGCGCAGCGTTCTGGAAAGCGTACTGCGAAGAGCTGTTCCGCTTTGACCAGGCCTACCGCTTATTTAACGAATACGCGCTGTTGGTTCACAGCAAAGGCGCAATGATCCTGAAAAGCCTGGATGACTATATCGAAGCGCTGTATTCCAACTGGTACCTGGCAGAATTAAGCCGGAGCTGGAATAAGGTTCTGGAAGCCGAAAACCGTATGCAGGACTGGCGTATTGCGGGCGTTCCACGGCAGCAGAACTTCTATAATGAGGTGGTTAAGCCACAGTTTAACAATCCACAAATCAAGCGCGTATTCGTGATTATTTCCGATGCGCTGCGTTATGAAGTGGCTGAAGAGCTGGGCAACCAGATCAATACCGAAAAACGCTTTACTGCCGAACTGCGATCCCAGTTGGGCGTGTTACCCAGCTATACCCAGCTGGGTATGGCTGCATTATTACCTCATGACGAGATATGCTACCAACCGGGTAATGGCGATATCGTTTATGCGGACGGGCTGTCTACCTCCGGTACGCTTAATCGCGATACAATTCTGAAGAAATATAAAGGGATGGCAGTAAAATCCGACGCTCTTCTGAAATGGAAAAATCAGCAAGGACGGGATCTTATTCGCGATTACGAAGTCGTCTATATCTGGCATAACACCATTGATGCCATTGGCGACAGCGCATCGACGGAGGAGAAGACCTTCGAAGCATGCCGCAACGCGGTGGTTGAACTGAAGGATCTAGTGACCCGTGTAATAAACCGTCTTCATGGTACACGCATTATCGTCACGGCGGACCACGGTTTCCTGTTCCAGCAGCAGTCCCTTTCCGGGCAAGATAAAACCACGCTGCAGATCAAACCAGACAATACGATTAAAAACCACAAGCGCTTTATTATCGGCCACCAGCTTCCTGCCGATGATTTTTGTTGGAAAGGAAAAGTAGCGGATACCGCAGGCGTCAGCGATAACAGCGAGTTCCTGATCCCGAAAGGGATCCAGCGTTTCCATTTCTCGGGCGGCGCGCGATTTGTGCATGGTGGTGCCATGCTGCAGGAAGTCTGCGTTCCCGTATTGCAGGTAAAAGCGCTGCAGAAAACCGCTGCCGAGAAGCAACCTCAGCGTCGTCCGGTAGATATCGTTAATTACCATCCGCTGATCAAACTCGTCAATAACATTGATAAAGTCAGCCTGCTGCAAACCGACCCGGTAGGCGAACTGTTCGAACCGCGAACCCTGAATATCTTTATTGTCGATAACGCCAATAACGTGGTTTCTGGTAAAGAGCGCATCTGTTTTGATAGTGACAACGATGCCATGGAAAAACGCATACGCGACGTGACGCTGAAGCTGATTGGCGCGAATTTCAATCGTCGTAATGAATACTGGCTGATACTGGAAGATGCGCAAACGGAAACGGGTTACCAGAAGTACCCTGTGATTATCGATCTGGCATTTCAGGATGATTTCTTTTAAGTGAGGCGATATGCAAACCCATCATGACTTACCCGTTCCAGCCGTATCCGAAGGGGAACTCGTCGCAGAAGGTTACGATCTGGACGCCTTACTGAATCAGCATTTTCGTGGTCGGGTGGTGCGAAAAGATCTGACCAAGCAGCTCAAGGAAGGGGCTAACGTCCCGGTCTATGTGCTGGAGTATCTGCTCGGTATGTACTGCGCTTCCGACGATGACCAGATCGTCGAGCAAGGGTTGCAGAACGTTAAGCGCATTCTGGCTGATAACTACGTCCGCCCTGATGAAGCGGAAAAGGTGAAATCGCTCATTCGTGAGCGAGGATCCTACAAGATCATCGATAAAGTATCGGTAAAGCTCAATCAGAAGAAAGACGTTTACGAAGCCCAGCTCTCCAACCTCGGCATTAAAGATGCACTGGTTCCGCCGCAAATGGTCAAGGACAACGAGAAGCTATTGACCGGTGGCATCTGGTGCATGATCACCGTGAACTACTTCTTTGAGGAAGGACAGAAAACGTCGCCCTTTTCTCTGATGACGCTTAAACCTATCCAGATGCCCAATATGGACATGGAAGAGGTATTTACCGCACGTACGTACTTCAACCGCGACCAGTGGATTGATGTCCTGCTACGTTCCGTAGGTATGGAACCTGCTAACATTGAGCAACGAACCAAGTGGCACCTGATCACCCGCATGATCCCTTTCGTGGAAAACAACTATAACGTCTGTGAACTGGGTCCACGCGGTACCGGTAAAAGCCACGTCTATAAAGAGTGTTCGCCAAACTCACTGTTAGTTTCCGGCGGGCAAACCACAGTAGCAAACCTGTTTTACAACATGGCCAGCCGCCAGATTGGCCTGGTTGGCATGTGGGATGTAGTTGCGTTTGATGAAGTAGCGGGGATCACTTTCAAAGACAAAGACGGCGTGCAAATCATGAAAGATTACATGGCGTCTGGCTCGTTTTCCCGTGGCAGAGATTCAATTGAAGGCAAAGCATCAATGGTGTTCGTCGGCAACATCAATCAGAGCGTTGAGACGTTAGTCAAAACCAGCCATTTGTTAGCCCCCTTCCCTGCCGCCATGATCGACACGGCGTTTTTCGACCGTTTCCATGCCTATATCCCCGGCTGGGAAATCCCGAAAATGCGCCCGGAATTCTTTACCAATCGCTACGGCCTTATCACAGATTATCTCGCCGAATACATGCGGGAAATGCGTAAGCGCAGTTTCTCCGACGCGATCGATAAGTTCTATAAGCTGGGTAATAACCTCAACCAACGCGACGTTATTGCTGTAAGGCGCACGGTTTCAGGTTTATTGAAACTGCTGCATCCTAATGCCGCCTACAGCAAAGAAGATGTCCGGGTTTGCCTGACTTACGCTATGGAAGCCCGTCGTCGTGTCAAAGAACAGCTTAAAAAGCTGGGCGGACTGGAATTCTTCGATGTGAATTTCAGCTACATCGATAACGAAACGCTGGAAGAATTCTTCGTCAGCGTGCCGGAGCAGGGCGGCAGCGCATTAATTCCTGCTGGCATGCCGAAACCTGGCGTAGTGCATTTGGTTACACAAGCGGAAAGTGGCATGACGGGCCTGTATCGCTTCGAAACCCAGATGACTGCCGGTAATGGCAAGCATAGCGTTTCCGGTCTGGGATCAAGCACCTCGGCTAAGGAAGCTATCCGGGTTGGATTTGATTATTTCAAAGGCAACCTCAGCCGTGTTAGCGCAACAGCGAAATTTTCTGAACATGAGTACCACCTGCACGTAGTCGAATTGCACAATACCGGACCAAGTACCGCGACTAGTCTTGCCGCACTGATTGCGCTGTGTTCTGTTTTACTGGCGAAACCCGTTCAGGAACAAATGGTTGTGCTAGGCAGTATGACACTCGGTGGAGTAATCAACCCTGTTCAGGATCTGGCGGCTAGCTTACAACTCGCCTTCGACAGCGGCGCGAAAAAGGTACTTCTGCCGATGTCTTCCGCGGTAGATATCCCGACGGTGCCAGCCGAGTTGTTTACCAAATTCCAGGTCAGTTTTTACTCCGAACCTGTAGATGCGGTTTATAAGGCATTGGGAGTAAATTAATACATACCGAGGAATGGATCACATTTCTCGGTATGTTAATGCCCATATTATTTTTATTTAGTATAACATCATCCTAAATACATTTATTTTATGAAAAACTTCCCGGTAAAATAATAATGAAACTTATTGCCAACGGATTAAATGGAGAGTTTTTAGATCATGTTTACCCCCTCCAGGTAAAGAAATTGATGGTGTTGTTGCCGCCATTGCTTATGGAGATGATAAAACCACGCTCCTCGAGCATTGCATAAAAAACCATCACCGACTTGATATTTGGATGCGATATGATCATACAGTTCCTGTATCGCCTGCATTTTTATCAAAACTTCTCGCAAACGTTAAAAATAATATTTTTTGTAAACTTATACCAGATTGCCTGCACAGCAAAGTTATTTGGTGGAAGGGATATGGCGCTTATATTGGTTCAGCCAATTTAACTGAGCGTGCATGGTACTCGAATATAGAAGCCGGTATTTTCTTCACTGAGAGTGATTTATACAGTTCTAATTTAATTGAACAGTTAGAGGAATTCTTCGATAACTTAGCGTCACTTGACTCTTGCGTTGATCTTAGTAAAGAGATTATTGATGAACAAAGACAATTATTAAAACTAAAAGTCGAATTAGAGAAAAAAGAACGAGAGCTTATCAAAAAGCGGAAAATACCTGAATGGGGTGGCGTGAATTTTGTTGATAACAAAAAAACTGAAGATAGAAGGAAAGAGAGTTTCCATAAAGAATGGGAAAGCACATTTTCAATCATCAAGAGTATCTCAGACCAAATTAATGATTACAGACCTGCATGGATATCAGAAGATACTCCAAAATTTTGGCAAACCGATCAATTTCTACACGCATACTATTATAAGAAAGTTCATCAACAAGATAATACTTATCCTTTTGAGGATTATCACCGCACCAATAGTAAAAACCCACAAGCAGTATTGATGAATATGCTCTCCTGGTGGAAAATCCAATCAGTTCCTCCGTCTAATGAGGATATTCATCTTGGGATTTACGCCCCCTACATTCGCGAACACTTGTCAAAAAATAATATTGACTCATTGACAGAGGATAAGCTCTATCAAATATTCTCTTACACACATGCAACAATGGACCATGTGATAAAAATGAGCGCTGAAACATTTGGCTATTCAGCCAAAACATCCTTAAATAAGGAAGAGCGCGCCGTTTTATTCACAAAATGGATCATGGGCCAAACCAATCAAAAAGGTATGACTATTGCTGAATTGCTCAACTATGTCCTCTACGGTGGAAAGCCTTCATTAATGTGGGAAAGGCTCTATCTGGCAGGCAAAGACGAGGAGTACAAATTCCAGCATTACGGTATTAACTCTATTGCTGAAGTGGTCGGTTGGGCAAGGCCAGAAGATACGCCTCCCAGAAATGGCAGAACCAATAAAGCCTTGCGTGCATTAGGCTATCCAGTTCGCGTGAATATTTAGCGCCCCTCATTGTAAGAACCTACATCGCCGCCTGTTTATACAGAAACAGGCGGCGAAAACTCATGCAGGCAAATACGTCTTCTTAAGCGGAACCAACAGCTTAGTTTCAATATCCACTTGCTCATAGTTTTCCACTAACGCACGAACCAGATCGTCAAGCGTCCATAGCGTCAACGGGATTGTAGAACGATCGGCTTCATAGCGCGCATCCTTGCTGAATCCGCCTGTACTGACATACAGCCCGCGATCGTCTTTATGACGGCCCCCGATAAAGCTACGAATTTGCTGGCTACTCATCTGTTCCCGCCGATGCTTTACCTCAACAATAATGCGTGGATTTTCGAACCCAAAGCCGTCAGGTGAAGCAATGATATCTTTCCCACGGTCAGCACCAGCAGGCGATACCTGAGTTTTATATCCCATGCTGCGTAACACGCCAGCGACCAGATTTTGCATCTCATCCCAGTCGAGACGGTTGATACGATCTTTGATACCTTCAAAAGCGATCATTTCCATGTCGCGCAGAGGATTAGAAACAACCTCATCCTCTTCACCTAAAACAGTTACTTCCGGCACGACATCTGAAAAAGGCTTTTTGCCCTGCATTAATTCATTCACGGCAAACTCAGGCACCTGAAAAACCGTTAGCGTAGAGCCAAGGGTGTTTCTGGTTGCATCACTCAGACTATCGCGCTTAATCTCTTCTGCGTTCCACTTCACTTTACGGGCAATGCCCATGCCATCTTCAAGCCACTCGGCATGAAACTCAAAATCTGAGGCGATTTTCCCTATCAAATAAGTCCGATTAGAAGGTGAATAAGTGATAGCCCAGTCACCTTTCTGCATCTCATTCACAAAGCGCCAGACCTGGGAAGCACCGGAACGAACTGTGCCTGGCTTAGTCTGTGGCTCAAGCTCCTGATACCGGGTAAACAACTGCTCTCTTGAGCATCCCGGTTTCACATAGGGAGCGAGCTGCGACCAGCCGATTGCAACAACCTGTTTGTCCCTGAAGTCATCGTACAATTTTCCGCCATCACCGCGGATCATCCACATTTTCCATGTCATAGTTTGCCCTTTTGAATCAGCTTCTGGCCGCTACTTTAGCATGATGAGAAGCACTTTACCGGGAGTTAATCATTTATACGTTATATCTGCTTGTTCACTTCTGCGAAGCTATTCTGCATAAGCTTACCCCTAAGCTAGCATTAATTTCGTTCGTTCACGAAGCCGCAATACGTACCTTCTAATATAGCTCTTCCAACTAACCAGCCTCGCAGCGCTTTAGTTGCACCTCAGGTTGGGTTCAGTTAATTTTTTGCTCCACCAAGAGTAGTCTGGCTCTACACAAACATTGCAGAAGAGAGTAATCTTAACAGCCTAAATAGAAATTGTAGAAATAAAAGGGCTAAGATGGCCAGAACATCTCAACAACATGATATATTACGAGCATGGCAACGTATTGAATTTTTTCACCCTTACACTCTTGAGCATAAAGAGAGTTTCCTGAGAATTTCTCTTGAGAAACTCATCAAATATGGTGATATTTTACTTCCGTGGCATTCAGAGGAATTATGTCAACAACAACAAATCCCGCTTAAATCTAACTTTACTCTACATATTGGTATCTTTGACAAAAGCATTGCGAACGAAATTAGCCGAGAAATATTAGGTGACAACCATGATGAAGAGTGCGAGCAGCGACTGAATCAGGAAGGAATGACATGTTTTGCCAAAGTACAGTTAAATAATGAAGGCGTACCAGCCCTAGATAAGTTATCAGTTAGCTCACTCCCCTGGGCTCTTGGGCATTTAAAAAATGAGCGATTCCAGAAGCTTGAATCAAAGATATTTGCCACGGACTGCAGGCAACTTGCCGATACGCTCAGTATGTTCAGGAATACACTAAAACCAGCACAAAAAGAGGGTCCTGGTGTATTACGCTCTAGTGACATCATTACGCTACTGCTAACACATTTAGTTGAGTGGGCTGATTTTAGGCCTGAATGGCAATATGCAATACAAATTGAATGGTTTGAGAGTAATGCAACCAGAGAAAAATCTCAACAGGATGAATTAGATGAGGATGAAGCAGAAAAAATATTTTCACTCCCCATCCTAAATAGTTTCTATTTCGAAGACCTGGAAAGCACTATTGAGGAACTACGGCATAACAAGGGGAAAGCTCTTAATAGTTATCTTTCTCAAGGGATAAATAGAAAGCCAGACCTATACTCAAAAGGGGGCCTTGCTTCAATTATTGATAAATTGCATCCAAGCAGAATGCCGCAAGGACGATGGCCTTCAGAGCCAAATCATACCATGTCGCTAATGCAACAATTTACGATAAATACAGCTGTAGAAGAACTTGTAGATGGAGGCCTTTTATCTGTCAATGGACCTCCAGGCACAGGAAAAACGACTCTTCTCCGAGATCTTGTAGCACATAATGTAGTTGAGCGTGCGAAAGTACTTGCAAAATATGACAACGCTGAAGATACATTAGATCAGCAGGGCTTTATCATCCCGGAATTAACCGGGTACGAAATGATCATTGCGTCTTCCAATAATTCGGCAGTAGAAAACATTTCAAAGGAGTTACCGCAAAAAAATTCCCTGGCGAAAAATTTTCAAAACTTTGAATATATTTGTGCTACAGCTAACCAAGTTGCAGCCGAATACTTACCAAAAAGCAAACGAAAAAAATACAAATCATTAAGCGGCAATGAAAAAGAATTTAATATTTTTCGACCACTTGATGATGATAAACTGTGTTGGGGCTTAGTATCAGCGGCGTTAGGGAAAAAGCATAATAGGGAAAACTTTTCTCAAAGACTATTATTTGATGAACATTTCTTACGCAATACTTTATCTGAATCGCAGCGCTCAGATAAAGATAATTTCCTGAGCCTGTGGCGATGGAAAGCGTGTCAACATAAGCTTTCATTCGCTGATTCTAAAAAGCATTTTGTCAATGCCCTTCGTAAAGTCGAAGAAGAGCAAAGACTGTTAGAAACCTACTGCAAGCTCTTGGATGAAAAACCAGACAATACTATACTGAGCTTTCTTTTGAGTTGGAAAAAAAAACAATCCAACGCGAAAATGACCTCAATAAAATCAATGAATTGGAACTGGAAAGAGATATCATTTCCAAAAAAATCGATCATACAAATCGTCAGTTAAAACTCATAAAAAGCGAAGCACCTGGATTTCTGTCGCGTCTATTTAATAGAAAAAAAACAAATTCCTATAAAGATCTAACAAATAAAACAAAACAGCAATTAGTTGAGTTGACAAAACATTTGATTGAGAAAATGCAGCACGTTGCGGACAGTAATATTGAGCTGATAAAAAACCAAACGGCAATCCGAGATATAGAGTTTAGATTGAATGAAATAAAAAAACAAAAAGCAACAAGCGAGCAAAAATTAAAAGATTTACAAAATAGATTCCATAATATCGCTATCCCTAACCATAATTTATCCATTGATGATGCAAATCTGCAACGTACTGCATTCTGGCAAAATGAGGAGATAAATCGTCTGCGTTCAGAACTTTTTCTGACAGCGATGAGCTTACATGAAGCATGGCTATATGAAGCAATGGAGATAAAGCGTTTCAAGAGTTTCATTTTTACACTAAACAAATTTCTCAGCGCTCCTCAACATCACCCTACCCCATTACGATGCTGGCAAACGCTATGTATGTTCGTTCCTGTACTGTCTACTACTTTTGCCTCTATCGGCCGAATGTTGACGGGAGTGAAAAGTGAAGAAATTGGATGGTTAATGATTGATGAGGCAGGTCAGGCATCTCCGCAACAGGCTGTTGGGGCCATTTTTCGAGCAAAACGTGTATTAGTCGTAGGAGATCCATTACAGATCGAGCCGGTATTTACTGCCTCGCCAAGTTTGGTTAAACGTCTCTGCGAAGATGTTTTACAAGAACGAGCGGATGACTGGAATCCTGCAAAACTATCAGTTCAGCAGCTGGCAGATCGCATTAACCATTGGGGTTGTGAATTAGAAGTAATGAATAAAAATATATGGATTGGTATCCCATTATGGGTGCATCGGCGTTGTATCGAGCCTATGTTTAGCATAGCCAACAAGCTCGCTTATAATAATCGAATGATCCATGGTCTCGATGCTGCAAAAATTCGTAGTCAATTTGTAAATGGAAATCTTGATAATCACTGGCTCGTTGCGAATGGCGGCCAGGGCGAACGACAGTATCGGGACAGCCACGGGCAAAGCCTACTTATATTACTTGATCGTCTTTTATATGAAAATGTCCCTCTGGAGTCAATTTTTGTAATTACCCCTTTTAAAGCGGTGAAATCGGAAGTATCTAAACTTATAGCACAACGCCCCTTGCAAATCTGGCAACAATCCTCACCATTGATTAAGGCAAAAAGTATTAAGCAATGGCAAAAAAATTGTATTGGAACAGTGCATACATTTCAGGGAAAAGAAAATGATATTGTAATTTTCATCCTTGGATGTGACGAAGAAAATAATGGCGGTGCTAAGTGGGCCTCAAGCAAACCGAATCTGTTAAATGTTGCTGTAACGCGCGCCAAAAAGAATATATTTTTCATTGGTGATCCGAATGTTTGGAGCGCTTTACCTGGATTTAATAGTGTTACATATACTCTAAAAGAGCTTCAGCCTAATGACATTGCAATGCTCAGCGACCGTGAACATTTTTTAGAGCTTTAAGGCTGGCAAAGCTGAAGTAGCAGGTGGACAGAACCGTTACCACCAAATTCCATAGCAGAAACATCAAAGCCATGCTGGACCAGAAGCAATCTACTGCTCCAGCAACTTCTTTAGGCTCTCCGCTAGTTTGCTTGGAATAGTTATCGATTAAATTGCAGTACTTCTGTATGAATCAGACGACTGTGTTGTACGGAACAAGAACGCGTGCCTTGGCTAGCCGGAATGCAAATGGAGTTTTTACACAATATACGTAAAAGGAAGTCGTTTGCCAGCATGCACGTTAAAATCCCTGCATAGAGGTATGTCAAAAAATCTCTTCACACATTGATTTTAAAGAAATAAAAACTTTCTCGGAT
This sequence comes from Enterobacter sp. HMSC16D10, assembly GCF_001807145.1. Classification (NCBI taxonomy): domain Bacteria; kingdom Pseudomonadati; phylum Pseudomonadota; class Gammaproteobacteria; order Enterobacterales; family Enterobacteriaceae; genus Enterobacter; species Enterobacter sp. HMSC16D10. The sequence goes on along the minus strand of NZ_KV787899.1, from coordinate 31,567 downwards.
GGTCTTGGAAGTACTAATGGTGCCGAAGGCCGGACTCGAACCGGCACGTATTTCTACGGTTGATTTTGAATCAACTGCGTCTACCGATTTCGCCACTTCGGCACTGAAGGGGATGCGGAAACGTTGTGGATTATACCTGTCGCGCGCCGCCATGCAAGCGACGACGCGCTAAACCCGCGCTAAGTGCCCAAAAAACCAGCGCTACCGTCAGTCCAGCTCAGACACCGCCAGCCGAATCACCCTCGCTGCCTTCTGCTCCGGCAGCGCCAGCACCTTCGCCCACATCTCCTGCACCATATCGCAGGAGAGCTTCTCTTTGCCCGCCGCCTTCTCCGGCATCTGCAGCAGCTGGATGTTCTCGCCGTACTTATCGGCAAGCGCCTTCATAATCGGCCGCACATCCTCGACAGCCGCCTCGCGTTCGGCCGGGGTCACGGTGTGGCGATTTTTGCCGTAGGCCGCGCGCATCATGTCGGCATCGGCCTGCATGCGCCGCGCCATCAGATCTTTATCCAGCATGCGCATTGGGTTGATGCCGCCCTTCACCATCGGGTAGAGGAAGCGGAAGCAGGCGTCGTCGCTCACCTTCTGGATGGCGGCGGTCTGCTCCATGTTGATGGTCATGTAGTTCACCACGTTGGCGTCCGGGGCGTTTTGCAGGCGCGACATCTGCAGATGCAGGATCTGCGGCTGGATGGTGTCGATAATCTGCTGCTCCGGCTCGCCCGCTTTTTGCAGGGCGGCCATCTGGTCGAGGATGCGCTGATGCAGCGCGGGCTCCTGCTCCTTAATCACCTGCCAGGCGGGCATCGCGTTAAGGGCGTTATCCATCTGCCGTTCCGGGGCGCGCTGCCTGTCGAAAAACACCCAGAACGCCACGGCGGCAGCCGCAATGACGACAATCACAATACGGGTCCACGTTTTATTCATCTCGCATCCTTATCCTTGAGTTATGCCGGTTTACACCGGCACGCCGCTGTGGAAGCGAAACTCGTTGTCCGGTGTCGAGATAAGTGTGGCTTCAATTTCGCCAAAAAGCTTTATGCGCGGTGAGATATCGTCGTCGCTCACCTGCCGGGCAAGCGTCAGGTAGTCCTGATAGTGGCGCGCTTCCGAGCGCAGCAGCGAGAGATAAAACTTCTGCAGGTCGTCGTCGAGGAACGGGGCCAGCGCGGCGAAGCGTTCGCAGGAGCGGGCTTCGATGTAGGCGCCGCAGATGAGCTTGTCGATCAGCGTCAGCGGTTCGTGAGTGCGCACTTCCTTCAGCATCCCTTTGGCGTAGCGGCTGGCGGTGATTTTGACGTACGGAATGTCGCGGGCCAGCATCGCCTCGCGCACCTGCCAGAAGTGGTGCAGCTCCTCTTTAATCAGCAGCACCATGCTGTCGATGAGCGCCTGGCCCCACGGGTCGTCGGTTTTGGGCATCACGCTTTTGCCTATCTGCCTGTGCAGGGCGATGAAGTCCGGCTCCGGGCCGTCGCGGAAGGTGAACTGTTCGTAGGGTTTGAGCCAGTCGAGCAGCGCGTCGGCACCGCTTTCGTCGGCGACGTATTTACGCACCAGCAGCAGCGCGGTCTGGGCGGCCTTGAGCTCGCACACCATGTGGTCGGCGAGCAGCAGCGGCAGGTTCGCCGGGTCGCGGGCTTTATCAATCCATGCTTGCGGGGTCGGACACTGGAGGAAGTTGAGTACGGGGGCGAGTATCTGCGGGTAATCCATGGTTCTGCCTTGAAAAAGCGGTGGCGCGTGCCACCGCCTGAATCACTTAGTGACGCACGCCGTCGTCGTCTTCGTCGATGTAATCTTCGTCGTCGCCTTCTTCGCCGTCTTCACCGTTCGGATCTTCGAAGTAGGTTCCCCAGCCGTCGTATTCCACGTCAAACTTCTCGGCCAGGTTCATCAGCTGTTCGACCTGCGCGTCGATCAGCTCCGCCTTCAGCGCGCCTTCGCTCAGGATGTCGCAGCAGATGACGGTGTCGCCCTCTTCCACTTCCAGCTCTTCCGGCTCGGTCACTTCGTAGCCCAGCTTGAAGGCTTCTACGGCCATTTTTTCCAGCGCGTCGAAATCATCCGCAGAGAAATGGTGCTCGATGGTGTACAGCGCGTCCGGATCGCTACCGTCTTCCAGCAGCTCTTCAATAATCAGACGCGTCTCTTCGCGTTGCTCTTCCAGTAATTCCGGGTTTGCCATGGCTCAATCCTCTTTAAAGTGCGGCAGATACTTCTATTTTCACACACGGACGGGTTTGCCTCCACCTTTGTTGGAAAGATTTGTGAAACGGGGTTGCAAATGAATAATTACACATATAAAGTGAATTTTAATTCAATAAGTGGCGTTCGCCATGTGAGGATAAAATGTCTGATCTGTACAAGAAACACTTTCTGAAATTGCTCGACTTTACCCCTGCACAGTTCACTTCTCTGCTGACCCTTGCCGCACAGCTCAAAGCCGATAAGAAAAATGGCAAGGAAGTACAGAAGCTTACCGGTAAAAACATCGCGCTCATCTTCGAAAAAGACTCGACCCGTACACGTTGCTCTTTCGAAGTTGCCGCATTTGACCAGGGTGCGCGCGTTACCTATTTAGGGCCGAGCGGCAGCCAGATTGGGCATAAAGAATCAATTAAGGACACCGCGCGCGTGCTCGGGCGGATGTACGACGGCATTCAGTATCGCGGCCACGGCCAGGAAGTGGTCGAAACGCTGGCGCAGTATGCGGGCGTGCCGGTGTGGAACGGGCTGACCAACGAGTTCCACCCGACGCAGCTGCTGGCGGACCTGCTGACCATGCAGGAGCACCTGCCGGGCAAGGCGTTTAACGAGATGACGCTGGTCTACGCGGGCGACGCGCGCAACAACATGGGCAACTCGATGCTGGAAGCGGCGGCGCTGACCGGGCTGGATCTACGCCTGGTGGCCCCGAAAGCCTGCTGGCCGGAAGAGAGCCTGGTGGCGGAGTGCAGCGCGCTGGCGGAGAAGCACGGCGGGAAAATTACCCTGACGGAAGACGTGGCGGCGGGCGTGAAGGGCGCGGACTTTATCTATACCGACGTGTGGGTGTCGATGGGCGAAGCCAAAGAGAAGTGGGCGGAGCGTATCGCGCTGCTGCGCGGGTATCAGGTGAACGCGCAGATGATGGCGCTGACCGGCAACCCGGACGTGAAGTTCCTGCACTGTCTGCCGGCGTTCCATGACGATCAGACCACGCTCGGCAAGCAGATGGCGAAGGAGTTCGATCTGCACGGCGGAATGGAAGTGACGGACGAGGTATTTGAGTCGGCGGCGAGCATCGTGTTCGACCAGGCGGAAAACCGGATGCATACGATTAAGGCGGTGATGGTGGCGACGCTTGGGGAGTGATCCTTTCTCCCACTTTATTGATTCGGTGCGCTCTTCTTGCCGGGTGGCGCTGCGCTTACCCGGCCTACACAACCCGTAGGCCCGTGCAAGCGTAGCGCCGCCGGGCGAATCAGGCCAGCTCCATTTCATTGATTTTTCACCCCGAAAAAGGTACGTTTTCGCCTTAATTCCAGCGTGGACATACCAGCATTATGCCGATTATTCAGTCTGTTGAACGTGCGTTGCAGATCCTCGACCTGTTCAACGAGCAGGCCACCGAGCTTAAGATCACCGACATCAGCAAACTGATGGGGCTGAGCAAGAGTACCCTCCACTCGCTGCTAAAAACCCTGCAGCTGCATGGCTATATCGATCAGAACCCGGAAAACGGTAAGTATCGCCTCGGCATGAAGCTGGTCGAGCGCGGCCATTTTGTCGTGGGCTCCATCGATATTCGCCAGAAGGCGAAGGGCTGGCTGACCGAACTGTCCCAGCGTACCGGGCAGACCACCCACCTGGGGATCCTGGACGGGCGTGAAGGGGTCTATATCGAGAAGATTGAAGGCAAGCTGGCCGCCATCGCCTATTCGCGCATTGGCCGCCGCCTGCCGGTTCACGCCACCGCCATCGGCAAGGTGTTGATTGCCTGGCTGGGCGAGACCGAGCTGAACGCCCTGCTGGAGGGCTATCAGTACACCACCTTTACTCCAGCCACTCTCTCCTCTCGCGAAGCCCTAATAAGCGCCCTGGCGCAGACCCGCGAGCAGGGCTACGCCCTGGATAGCGAAGAGAACGAGCAGGGCGTGCGCTGCGTGGCGGTGCCGGTGTGGAACCATGAATCCCGCGTGATTGCCGCCCTGAGCCTGTCAACGCTGACCTCCCGCGTGGACGACGCTGAGCTGGCTAATTTCCGCGAGCAGCTTCAGCAGGCCGGGCTCGCGCTGTCACGCGCGCTGGGCTACCCGGCCTGAGCCGTTAAACCGGCTCGTAGGTGAAGTAGTCGAAGTCCGCGTGGCAGCCGTCGCCGCTGATGTCCTCGCAGTGCAGCCCCACAAACGCGCCGGTGAAGAAGCCGCGCCCGCCAATGTAGTCGTCCGATAGCTTCCACGCCTCATACGTTACCGGCACGGTGTGCCACGTCTCGCCGTCGAACGAGTAGCTGTAGCGGTAGACCAGCGTATCCACGTCCACCCGCAGCCAGATGCTCTCCGCACTCTCCGGCACCGGAATCGGCTGCTCGTGCAGCGGCCATGACGGCACGTTGTGGTCGAGCTGAATAACCTTGATGGTTCTCCCCTGCCCCTCCTCGTAGTCCACAAAGCAGTAGCTCCAGTTTTTACTGTTGTAGTAGCAGGTCAGTCCGGCGCTCTGCTGGAAGTGGACCGGCGAGAACTGCATCCGCGTCTCCGCCCGGAAGACGAAGTGCTGCCAGCGGCGCGCCACGGTCGACTGGGTAAAGGTCGAGTTGAGCGAGTCGTTGCCGTAGAGCCGTAAATAGCCCGGGCGCGCGGTGAGTGAGCCGAGGGTGTCGTCGAACGGGATGCGCAGGGTCTGCAGTTCCGGGTCAAGCGTGCTGCCGTCAAAGTCCTCCCGCCAGCTGCTCTGAACGGCTGCAGGCTGTTCCGCCACCTGCGGGCCTTTCACGGCTAGTTGCGCGTGCTTGCCGCCTTCCACGTACGGCCAGCCGTCGCGCCATTCAATGCGGGCGATACCGGTCTCGCGGCCCAGCGGACAGTAGCCTCGTCCGCCGGAGGCCAGCAGCGGCACGCCGGGCAGGCGCAGCGGGCGGCTGGTGAGATAGGCCATGTACCATTCCCCGGTGTGGGTCTGCAGCAGCGAGCCGTGGCCGCTCTTCTGCAGCGGATTCTCCGGCAGGTGCCAGCTGGTCATCATCGTCACGTCCGGGTGCAGCTCGTACGGCCCGTCGATTGTTTTTGAACGCAGCACCACGACGGCGTGCTCGTAGCTGGTGCCGCCCTCGGCAACCATCAGGTAGTACCATCCCGCGTGGCGATACAGGTGCGCGCCCTCGGTGTAGCAGAGCGGCGTGCCGGTAAACAGGGCTTTACGCTCGGGCGAGAGCGTGCCGGTCTGCGGGTCAAACGCCTGCATGACGATGGTGTTGTGCGGGTTGCTGTGGTGGCGCGGCCCCCACGGGCGGTAGAGGTAATACTTGCGGCCATCGTCGTCATGGAACAGGGACGGGTCAAACCCGCCGTTGCCCATCGGGATCGGCTCGCTCCACGGTCCCTCGATGGACGGCGCGGTAACCAGGAAGTTGCGGCCGTTTTTCCACGGCGAGTCGACAATCTTCACGTCGGTGTAGAGCAGCCAGAACCTGCCGTCGGCGTAGCTCAGGCACGGCGCCCAGATGCCGCCGGAGTCCGGGTTGCCCTTCATGTCCAGCATCGACACGCGGTCCAGCGGCGTGCTGACCAGCGACCAGTTTTTCAGGTCGCGGGAGTGGTAGATGCGCACGCCGGGGAACCACTCGAAGGTCGAGGTGGCGATGTAGTAGTCCTCGCCCTGGCGGCACAAAGACGGGTCCGGGTTGAAGCCGGTGAGTATTGGGTTGGTGATTTCCATATTGCCTCCGGTTAATGGGATGCGGCTGTCGCGGCGTCGGGAACGGCCTCGCCCTGCGCCGCGCGGTGCTTGATCAGCTGCTGGCTGATGGCCTCCACGCGGGCGTCGGTGAGCTTGTAGAACGACAGCATGATGAACATGCCCGCGTAGAGCACCACCGGCACCACGCAGAACAGGATTTTGATGGTGGTCAGCACCTCGACCGGCTGCACGCTGCTGCTGGCGGAGTAGTTCACGTACGCCAGGATCCAGCCCACCACCGCCCCGCCAATCGCCAGGCCAATCTTCAGGCTGAACAGGTAGGTGGAGAACACCAGCCCGTCGAGGCGGCGCCCGCTGCGGCTCTCCTCGTAGTCCACCACGTCAGAGGCCATCAGCCACTGCAGCGGCGTGGTGGTGTTAAAGACGAACAGGAACAGGATGTTGAGGGCGAAAATCAGGGCAATATGCTCCGCCGGGGTGACGAAAATCAGCAGGCTGATCAGCGAGTAGGCGACGATGATCCACTTGAAGGCGGTGACGCGATCGAAGCGGCCCAGCAGACGAGACGAGCAGAGCGAGCCAAACATGGTGGCGAGGCTGCCGTAGAGTAAAAACTGGGTCGCCATCTCCGGGTGATCCATCACGTATTTGACGAAGTAGAGCGTCGCCCCGCCGCGCACCACGTTGGAACAGGTCGCCATCATCTTGAACGCGCACATGATCCGCCACTGGCCGTTGCCGAGCAGCAGCCTGAGATCTTTCGCCACCGACGAGCCCGGCTGCACCTCAAAGGTGTAGCGCTCTTTGGTGGTAAAGAAGCAGACGTAGAGCAGCACCACGCCGGTCAGCCCCAGCACGCACATGGCGCCGAAATAGCCCACCTGCTCATCCCCCTTGCCGATGATGCTCACCAGCGGCAGGGCAATGCCGCTGATGGCGAGCGATCCCGCCGCCGCCAGGAAGAAACGCCACGACTGCAGGGCGTGACGCTCTTTCGGGTCGGCGGTAATGACGCCCGGCATGGCACAGTACGGCACGTTAACGAAGGTGTAGACCAGGGTCAGGAGAATGTAGGTCACGCAGGCGTAGATGATTTTGCCCTGCGCGGAGAAGTCCGGCGTGTAGAAGGTAAGCACGCAGACGATGCCAAACGGGATGGCGCCCCACCGCAGGAACGGGCGGAACTGGCCGTGCCGCGTGCGGGTGCGGTCGACCAGCAGCCCCATCAGCGGGTCGGTCACGGCGTCGAGCACGCGGGAGATTAAAAACAGCGTCCCCATAATGCCCGCCGACAGGCCGAAGACGTCGGTGTAGAAGTAGGCCAGCAGGAACATGGTAGCCTGCCAGACGAAGCCGCAGGCGGTGTCACCCAGCCCGTAGCCAATTTTGTCTTTCATGGTTAATTGCGTCATCAGAATTACACCCTTATGTAGTGTGCTGAATTACAACATCGTGTTAATGGAGTGTAATGAGCTGTTCAATTAACCAGCAATGGTCATATCTTATTTCCGAATTACGTTATTTTGCTTTTGTGACGCCAACGATATATCGCAACTTATTGTTTAAATTGATAAAATAAAGACACGCAAAAACCGCCCGCGAAATATTTCCCTCAGACGGTTTTATCTAATGAAATAATTAAATGCCGAGCGCTTTTTTACCGGCTTTAATTACCTCGATAATTTTATCGGTGTCATAAATACAGCCTTTCCAGGTGCCGCCGCTGACGGACTGTAATGCTGCCCACAGCCGGGTATCGTCCGGCAAAAAGTCGTGGGCGTGCAGGTCCGGGTGCGTCTGCCGCATTGCCAGCTCGCGTGCCCCCTCCTCCGGCGTCAGCGGGTTATCCGCGGTGCCGATAAAGTTCACGCTGCCCGTTAATGTCAGTCGGTCGACGGCTATCTCGATGATGTCGTTATCGCGCAGCTTGCCAATCGGCCCGCCCGCCAGCGCCTCCGGCGACACGTGGCCGAAGCAGGCGCCCGTCGACACGCCCGAGAAGCGCGCATCGGTGATGAGCGACACCGTCTTGCCCCACGAGATATGCTTCAGCGCGGAGGTAAGCTGGTAGGTCTCTTCCATGCCGGTGCCGGACGGCCCGCCGCCGATCACCACCATGATATCGCCCTGCTTGATCTCTTCCCGCTTGATGGCCTTGATCGCCTGCGCTTCCGAGACAAACACCCGCGCCCGGCCGGTGTGGCGGTAAACGCCATCTTCACCGACGACCGACGGGTCGATCGCCGTGGCCTTGATCACCGAGCCTTCCGGCGCGATGTTGCCCGTCGGGAAGCAAACCGTTGAGGTCAGCCCTTTCGCTTTTGCCTTCTCCGGCGGCAGGATCACGTCATCCGGATCCACGCCATCCTGCTCGCGCAGGCACTGGCGGAAGCGTGCCCGGCGCTCGGATGCCTGCCACCAGTCGAGGTTTTCGCCCACCGTCTGGCCGGTCACGGTCATGGCGTCCAGATGCAGCAGGCCAAGATCGCGCAGGTGAAGCATCACCTCCGGCACGCCGCCCGCGAGGAACGCGCGCACGGTCGGGTGATAGTCCGGGCCGTTGGGCAGCACGCTGACCAGGCGCGGCACCTTACGGTTGACGCGCGTCCAGTGCTCTACGTCCGGGATCGTGCAGCCCGCCGCGTGGGCGATGGCCGGAATGTGCAGCAGTAAATTCGTCGAGCCGCCGAACGCCGCGTGGATCACCATGGCGTTTTCGATGGCTTTATCGGTGAGGATATCGCGCGTGGTGATGCCGCGGTTATCCAGCTCGCTCACCGCCCGCGCCGACTGGCGGGCGATCTCCAGCCACACCGCCTGCCCGGACGGCGCCAGCGCGGAGTGCGGCAGCGCCAGACCCAGCGCTTCGGCCACCACCTGCGAGGTGCCCGCCGTGCCGAGGAACTGACACCCGCCGCCCGGCGAGGCGCAGGCGCGACAGCCCAGCTCGGCGGCCTCCTGCAGGGAGAGTTCGTGGTTGGCAAAGCGCGCGCCGATGGTCTGCACCTTGCCCGCGTCTTCCCCCACGGTTGGCGGCAGCGTCGCCCCGCCCGGCACCAGAATGGTCGGCAGGTCGTGCATCGCGGCCAGGGCAATCATGGTGGCGGGCAGCCCTTTATCACAGGTGGCGACGCCAATCACCGCCCGGCGCGTCGGGAGGGAACGGATCAGGCGGCGAAACACGATCGCCGCGTCGTTACGGTACGGCAGGGAGTCGAACATGCCGTGCGTGCCCTGAGAGCGCCCGTCGCACGGATCGCTGACGAAGGCCGCAAACGGGATCCCGCCGTTGCGGGTGATCTCTTTCGCCGCCGCCTGCATCTGCATGCCGATTTCCCAGTGGCCGGTGTGGTAGCCCAGCGCAACCGGGCGTCCGTCCCCGGCGCGAATGCCGCCCTGGGTGCCGATAATCAGCACCTCTTTGCCGGTCAGCTTGTTGGCATCCCAGCCCATTCCGGCGTTCTGCGTCATGCCGAACAGGTTGCCGCTGGGGGATTCCATCAGCATCTGCGGGGTCAGCGGCAGCGCGCCCTGCGGCCCCGCCGCGTGGGTGATGACGGCATAAAACGCCTCGTCCTGCGGGGTGAAAATTTTCTCGATGGTCATGGTTATCGTCCGGCTCAGCAGAGCTTGAGCTGTTGCAGCAGGGTTTTCAGCTGCGCCTTACGCGGCTCGTCCAGCGCAGAGGCGGGCGGCAGCACGTGCGTGGAAATCGGGCGGCCGCAGAGCACAATCGCCTCTTTAATAACGTTCACAAACGGCGTATCCAGCTGATACATCTGCGGAATTTGCAGCAGGGTCTGATGATACTCAGCCGCCTTCGCCACGTCTTTATCCCGCCAGGCTTTCAGCAGATTCACCGACACCTGCGGGGCAAAGTTGCCGCTGGCCGAAATCGTCCCGTCGCCGCCGAGCAGCAGGGTATTAAAGAGATGATCGTCGTAGCCGCACAGCACGGTGAAGTGCGGATGGGCACCTTTAACGGTGTGGATCATGCTGCGCAGGTGGGCGACGGAGTCGATGGTGTCTTTGATGCCGACGATGTTGCTGCGCGAATCGGCCAGGGTTTTCACCAGCGCCGGGGTCAGATCCTGCCCGGTCAGCGCCGGGAAGTTATAGAGCATCACCGGCAGCGTGACGCTGTCCGCCACCTGCTCGAAATAGCGGATCAGGTTCGCTTCCGACACTTTCCAGTAGTAAGGGTTGATCACCACGATGCCGTCCGCCCCCGCCTGCTGCGCGTGCTGGCTGAGCGCAATGGTTTCCCGGGCGTTGGTGCCGCCGGTGCCGATCAGGACCGGCACGCGACGATCGACATGATCGATCGCAAATTGGGCAATGGTTTTACGCTCTTCGGCGCCGAGCTGGGAGAACTCGCCGCCGCTGCCCAGGAAGAACAGGCCGTCAACGCCTGCTTTGATGAGATCGTCGATCAGCGCGGCGGTGCCCTGCTTATCGAGTTGGCCATCGGCAGTAAAAATGGTGGAGACAGGGGGAATGATTCCCGTAAACAACGCGGACTGCGGCATGAGATCTCCTTGCTGAATCATTTTGTTCTACATTATAGAACAGCGTTCATTAATTTAACGATCATACTATGACGCAGAAAAAGGAGAGGTAAATGGGAAGGGAAGAAGGAGTGCGGGAAATTTAAGCTGGATCACAAATTGGAAGGGGCGGCCTGATGCCCTCACCCTAACCCTCTCCCACAGGGAGAGGGAACTTTTACACCCTCTCCCCTTGGGAGAGGGGTTACTCTACAAGCATCTTCACCACCACTTTCCTGACCTTAGCAGGTGCCCCCACCGCGCACAGCGGCTTGTGCACCTCACCCGGCCAGAACACCACAAAATCCCCTTCGCTCAACACGACGGTTTTCTCCTGCTCGCCTTCCGGCAGGAACGCGATGTCTTTGTCCGCCAGCCAGTCGGTGTCCGGCGTGCCGGGCGGCAGGGTGCTGAATGTCATCCCTTCCTGTCCCTTCATCACGATCTGAATATCCAGATAGCGCGCGTGGTACTCGGCGCGACGCTCGGCGAACGGCTGGGTTGTATCTTCAGAGACCAGATAAAACAGACTGTTGCCGTTGACGTCGTGCTTGCCGAGCGGCGTCGCGTCGGTGACGTGAGATTTAACGTGCTCAATGGCCTGACGCAGATCCTCAGGCAGCCAGGACTGCAGATGGTGGATGTTGCCGATAATCATCAGAATACCCTCAATATAAAACAACGTTTCATTTTTATCTTTTATACGAGAATCCCGACTGCCATACCAGCGCTTTTTAGACGGGTTTTGCGCGAACGCATGTTTATCGGGAATGGTGTTAATTTGCTGTTAAGCCCTCGCAGGCATTTATGCAGTCATTATGCATATCTTCAGTTCTTCGTTATCACGGCCTTGCGCTAACTTACTGATCGTCATGCCTTAACAACAAAACTCGCTACAGCTTCACATTTTATCACTTTGATAATTTGCTATTAAATTCAATAAATATTTATTGATTTTCCTTAAGCCAAAAATAGTTAATTAGCAATATTGCATAGCCATTCCCTTCCGCTTTTAAAAACAATTAAAATCAATGGCTTAACAAAATATTTCAAAGCATGAAATTCTACAAAACACTAACAACTGCAAATAATGACAACGGATAGTGCTTAGCTATTCACCTCGCCAGAATAGCCAATTAATCATTATGTGATGCGAATCATGCTAATGAAAACAAACCGCATAATATCCATTTTCGCGTGAGCAACATCACAATACGGATTATTTAACTGCCTAGTATGAACCACGAAATCAATTGAGCTTAGCCGCCATGCAATTAAATAGATGACATGGCGCATGCCCTTTTTATTCTGAAAAACAGTTAAAGGAATAATTATGGAAAAGCATTACGTCGGTTCTGAAATTGGTCAATTGCGTAGCGTTATGCTGCACCGCCCAAATTTAAGTCTGAAACGCTTAACGCCATCAAACTGTCAGGAGCTGCTATTTGATGACGTGCTCTCGGTTGAGCGGGCGGGTGAGGAGCATGACATCTTCGCCAACACGCTGCGCGAGCAGGGGGTGGAAGTCCTGCTGCTGACCGACCTGCTGACACAAACCCTTGATATCGCTGAGGCGAAAGCCTGGCTGCTGGAGACGCAAATCTCTGACTACCGCCTCGGCCCAACCTTTGCTGGCGACGTGCGCGGCTGGCTGGCGGATATGCCGCACCGGGAACTGGCGCGCAGATTAAGCGGCGGATTAACCTACGGTGAAATTCCGGCAGCCATTAAAAATATGGTGGTGGATACCCACACGGCGAATGATTTTATTATGAAGCCACTGCCGAACCATTTATTTACCCGCGATACCTCCTGCTGGATCTATAACGGCGTCTCTATTAACCCAATGGCCAAACCAGCGCGTCAGCGTGAAACCAATAACCTGCGGGCAATATATCGCTGGCACCCGGCGTTCGCCGACGGCGGTTTTATTAAGTATTTCGGCGACGAGAATATTAATTACGACCACGCCACCTTAGAAGGCGGCGACGTATTAGTCATTGGCCGCGGTGCGGTATTGATCGGCATGTCCGAGCGCACGACGCCGCAGGGCGTGGAGTTCCTCGCCAACAGCCTGTTCAAACACCGTCAGGCCGAGCGCGTCATCGCCGTTGAGCTGCCAAAACACCGCTCCTGCATGCACCTCGACACCGTCATGACCCACATCGACGTGGACACTTTCTCCGTCTACCCGGAAGTGGTGCGTAAAGACGCCCAGTGCTGGACGCTCACCCCGGACGGCCGCGGCGGCCTGCTGCGCACGCAGGAAACCGACCTGCTGCACGCCATCGAGAAAGCGCTCGGCATTAACCAGGTACGTCTGATCACCACCGGCGGCGACGCCTTTGAGGCCGAACGCGAGCAGTGGAACGACGCCAATAACGTCCTGACCATCCGCCCCGGCGTGGTGATCGGCTACGAGCGCAACGTCTGGACCAACGAGAAGTACGACAAAGCGGGTATCACCGTACTGCCCATCCCGGGCGACGAACTCGGACGCGGCCGCGGCGGCGCGCGCTGCATGAGCTGCCCGCTGGAACGCGACGGAATTTAAAGGAGCCATCATGGAACGAAAACCCACTCTGGTTGTGGCCCTGGGCGGCAACGCGCTGCTCAAGCGCGGCGAGCCGCTGGAAGCGGAGATCCAGCGCCAGAACATCGAGCAGGCCGCCCGCACCATCGCCGGCTTAACGGCGCAGTGGCGCGTGGTGCTGGTGCACGGCAACGGGCCGCAGGTCGGGCTGCTGGCGCTGCAGAACAGCGCCTACGACAAAGTCACGCCCTACCCGCTGGACGTTCTTGGCGCCGAAAGCCAGGGAATGATCGGCTACATGCTCCAGCAGGCGCTGAAAAACAGCCTGCCGCAGCGGGAGGTGAGCGTTCTGCTCACCCAGGTAGAAGTGGACGCCGCCGACCCGGCCTTCAGCAACCCGACCAAATACATCGGCCCGGTGTACAGCGAAGCCCAGGCAAAAACGCTGGCCGCGGAGAAAGGCTGGGTGTTTAAGGCCGACGGCAGCTACGTCCGCCGCGTGGTGCCGTCTCCGCAGCCGAAGCGCATCGTCGAGAGCGACGCCATCACGGCGCTGATCCAGCGCGACCATCTGGTGATCTGCAACGGCGGCGGCGGGGTGCCGGTGGTGGAACAGGCCAACGGCTATCGCGGGATCGAGGCGGTAATCGATAAAGACCTCTCCGCCGCCCTGCTGGCGCGCCAGATCGAGGCCGACGCCCTGCTGATCCTGACCGACGCCGACGCGGTGTACCTCGACTGGGGCAAACCGACCCAGCGTCCGCTGGCGCAGGTAACGCCGGAGCTGCTCAGGGGCATGCAGTTCGACGCCGGATCGATGGGGCCGAAGGTGGCCGCCTGCCGCGAGTTCGTTGAAGCCTGCAATGGGATAGCCGGGATCGGCGCGCTGGCCGACGGCGCGGAGATCCTCGCGGGCGAGAAAGGCACGTTGATTCGTAACTGAACACTCATTTTAAAAAGGATTTACCCATGACCATCAACCTGAAAAACCGCAACTTCCTCAAACTGCTGGACTATACCCCGGCGGAGATCCAGTACCTGATCGACCTCGCCATTGAGCTCAAGGCCGCCAAAAAAGCCGGGCGCGAGAAGCAAACCCTGGTCGGGAAAAACATCGCCCTGATCTTTGAAAAAACCTCCACCCGCACCCGCTGCGCCTTCGAAGTGGGCGCGTTCGACCAGGGCGCGCAGGTCACCTATCTCGGCCCAAGCGGCTCGCAGATCGGTCACAAAGAGTCGATGAAAGACACCGCCCGCGTGCTGGGCCGCATGTACGACGGCATCGAATACCGCGGCTACGGCCAGGCCATCGTCGAAGAGCTGGGCGAGTACGCGGGCGTGCCGGTATGGAACGGCCTGACCGACGAGTTCCACCCAACGCAAATTCTCGCCGACCTGATGACCATGCTGGAGCACTCCCCGGGCAAAACCCTGCCGGAGCTGAGCTTTGCCTATCTCGGCGACGCGCGAAACAACATGGGCAACTCCCTGATGGTCGGTGCGGCCAAGATGGGGATGGATATCCGCCTCGTTGCGCCGAAATCCTTCTGGCCGGAGGCAGGCCTGGTTGAGCAGTGCCGCGCCATTGCGAAAGAGACGGGCGCGCGCATCACCCTCACCGACGACGTGGAAGAAGGCGTGCAGGGGACCGATTTCCTCTACACCGACGTGTGGGTCTCCATGGGCGAGCCGAAGGAAGCCTGGGCCGAGCGCGTCAGCCTGATGAAGCCGTATCAGATTAACGCCCAGGTGATGAAGGCCACCGGCAACCCGAACGTCAAGTTCATGCACTGCCTGCCCGCGTTCCACAACGAGCACACGAAGGTGGGCCGCGAGATCGAGATGGCGTACGGGCTGAAGGGGCTGGAGGTGACGGAAGAGGTCTTCGAATCACCGAACTCCATCGTCTTCGACGAAGCAGAGAACCGCATGCACACCATTAAAGCGGTCATGGTGGCGACACTCGGCGACTAATCATCGCCCGGCGCGCCGCGGGGTGCGCCGGGTTTCAGGAGAACATCATGGGCAAGTTCAAGTTTCCCTCCGCTTACACCATTCTCTTTTTTCTGATTGCCGTCGTGGCCGTGCTGACGTGGATTGTCCCGGCCGGGCAGTACCATATGGCAATGAACGAGGCGCTCGGCAAAGACGTCCCCGTTGCAGGCACCTACGCGCATGTCGCGGCGCATCCGCAGGGGCTGGTTTCGGTGCTGATGGCGCCGATTGCCGGGCTGTACGATCCGGAATCCGGCCAGGCCGGGGCGATCGACGTGGCGCTGTTTATTCTGATCATCGGGGGATTCCTCGGGATCGTCACCAAAACCGGGGCGATTGACGCCGGGATCGAGCGTGTGACCACCCGACTGCGCGGACGCGAGGAGTGGATGATCCCGATCCTGATGGCGCTATTTGCCGCAGGCGGCACGATTTACGGTATGGCCGAAGAGTCGCTGCCCTTCTATACCTTACTGGTGCCGGTGATGCTGGCCGCGCGGTTCGATCCGGTTGTCGCCGCCTCTACCGTGCTGCTCGGGGCGGGGATCGGCACCCTCGGCTCCACCATTAACCCGTTTGCCACGGTGATCGCCGCCAACGCCGCCGGGATCCCCTTCACCAACGGCATCGCCCTGCGCGTGGCGCTGCTGGTCATCGGCTGGATCATCTGCGTGGCGTGGGTGATGCGCTACGCCCGCAAGGTGCGTAAGGATCCCTCGCAGTCCATCGTTGCAGACAAGCAGGAGGAGAACCTCGCCCATTTCCTCGGCAACAAGGGCGAACAGTCCCTGGAATTCACCCCGGTGCGCAAAATCATCCTGGTGATTTTCGCTCTGGCCTTCGCGGTGATGATTTACGGCGTGGCGGTGCTGGGCTGGTGGATGGCGGAGATTTCAGCGGTATTTCTCGCCAGCGCGATCATCGTCGGCCTGATTGCCCGCATGAGCGAAGAGGAGCTGACGTCGACGTTTATCAACGGCGCGCGAGATTTGCTGGGCGTCGCGCTGATTATCGGCATCGCGCGCGGTATCGTAGTCATCATGGATAAGGGCATGATTACCCACACCATTTTGCACAGCGCGGAAGGGCTGGTCAGCGGGTTGTCCACGGTAGCGTTTATCAACGTGATGTACTGGCTGGAAGTCGTGCTGTCGTTTCTTGTGCCTTCTTCATCCGGCCTGGCCGTTCTGACGATGCCGATCATGGCGCCGCTTGCTGATTTCGCTAACGTCAACCGCGACCTGGTGGTTACGGCTTACCAGTCGGCCTCCGGCATCGTTAACCTCGTCACGCCGACCTCTGCGGTGGTCATGGGCGGGCTGGCTATCGCCCGGGTACCTTACGTGCGCTACCTGAAATGGGTGGCGCCGCTGCTGGCGATCCTGACGGTGGTGATTATGGTGGCGTTAAGTCTGGGGGCGTTGTTGTAATTTGCCGGATGGCGCTGCGCTTATCCGGCCTACGGATCGGTGCGGTGTCACCGGTTATTTCGGGAACTGATATGGGAAACATGATGGATTACGAAGAGTACTCTCCCAAAGAACAGCTGCAGCTCACGGTGTGCCAGCGTTTGATCGCCGAAAAGAGTTACCTTTCGCAGGAAGAGATTCGCCGCGACCTGCAGGAGAGAGGGTTTGACAGCATCAGCCAGTCGACCGTTTCGCGATTGCTGAAGTTGCTCGGAGTCATAAAAATTCGAAATGCCAAAGGGCTAAAGATTTATTCGTTGAATCCTCAACTGCGCCCTGCCCCCGACGCCGCGCGTACCGTTTCGGAAATGGTGGTCAGCGTTGAGCATAATAGCGAGTTTATCCTTGTCCATACCGTCGCCGGATATGGCCGCGCGGTGGCGCGTATTCTGGATTATCACCAGCTTCCGGAAATTTTAGGCGTGGTGGCCGGCAGCAGTATTGTCTGGGTCGCCCCCCGAGTGGTGAAGCGCACTGCGCTGGTGCATAAGCAAATTAATTATTTACTCAGAACGCATTAATATTCACAAAGAACCGTTTGCATTGAGTAAAGCGTGCATTAAATCGCTTGATCCGAAAAGCGAGCTGCGTATAATGCCCGACAATTTGCCGGGAGGAAGCATGGTCAAGCGTGTACGACATAACGTCTTACCGCGTCTGAAATCAGACGCTGGCCTGCCGTTTTTCTTCCCGTTGCTAAACCTATTCCCAGAGCCCCTCATTTGAGGGGCTTTTTTTTGCCCGGCGTCAGGAGATAAACATGAATCCGCTTTATCAAAAACACATCATTTCCATAAACGACCTCAGCCGCGAAGAGCTGGAACTGGTTCTGGAAACCGCGGCAAAACTGAAGGCCAATCCGCAACCGGAGCTGCTGAAGCACAAGGTGATTGCGAGCTGCTTCTTTGAAGCCTCGACCCGCACCCGCCTCTCCTTTGAGACCTCCATGCACCGCCTGGGCGCGAGCGTGGTGGGCTTCTCTGACAGCAGCAACACGTCGCTGGGTAAAAAAGGCGAGACCCTGGCGGATACCATTTCAGTGATCAGCACCTACGTCGACGCGATTGTGATGCGTCACCCGCAGGAGGGCGCGGCGCGCCTGGCGACCGAGTTCTCCGGCGGCATTCCGGTGCTGAACGCCGGTGACGGTGCCAACCAGCACCCAACGCAGACGCTGCTGGATCTGTTCACCATTCAGGAGACCCAAGGCACGCTTGAGAACCTGAACATCGCCATGGTTGGCGACCTGAAGTATGGCCGCACCGTCCACTCCCTGACCCAGGCGCTGGCGAAATTTAACGGCAACCGCTTCTACTTCATTGCCCCGGAGGCGCTGGCGATGCCGCAGTACATTCTCGACATGCTGGACGAGAAAGGCATTGCGTGGAGCCTGCATGCCAGCATCGAAGAGGTGATGAGCCACGTGGATATTCTGTACATGACCCGCGTGCAGAAAGAGCGTCTGGACCCGTCCGAATACGCCAACGTGAAGGCGCAGTTCGTGCTGCGCGCCAGCGACCTGGAAGGCGCGCGCGACAACATGAAGGTGCTGCATCCGCTGCCGCGCATCGATGAGATCACCACAGACGTGGATAAAACGCCGCACGCCTGGTACTTCCAGCAGGCCGGGAACGGCATCTTCGCCCGCCAGGCGTTACTGGCACTGGTTCTGAATCGCGAATTAGCTCTGTAAGGGGAGACGACCATGACACACGATAACAAACTCCAGGTTGAAGCCATCAAGCGTGGCACCGTGATTGACCATATCCCTGCGCAGGTGGGCTTTAAGCTGCTGACGCTGTTCAAACTGACCGAAACTGACCAGCGCATCACCATCGGCCTGAACCTGCCGTCGGGCGAGATGGGCCGCAAAGACCTGATCAAAATCGAGAACACCTTCCTGACCGACGAGCAGGTTAACCAGCTGTCGCTGTACGCGCCGGACGCCACCGTCAACCGCATCGACGAGTACGAAGTGGTCGGCAAATCACGCCCGAGCCTGCCAGAACGTATCGAAAGCGTGCTGGTCTGCCCGAACAGCAACTGCATCAGCCACGCCGAGCCGGTTTCCTCCAGTTTCGCAGTGAAAAAGCGCGCGAATGACATCGCTCTCAAATGCAAATACTGCGAAAAAGAGTTTTCTCATTATGTGGTGCTGGCCAACTAATTGAGGTTGGTAATGAAATCCCGGCTGTTATAATGGCCGGGAACATTCTTAACGCTGTAATTCTGGAGAAAACATGAGCAAAGTACTCGCGACGGAAAATGCACCAGCCGCTATCGGCCCTTACGTTCAGGGCGTTGATCTGGGCAGCATGATCATCACTTCAGGTCAGATCCCCGTAAACCCAAAAACCGGCGCGGTGCCGGAAGATGTCGCGGCGCAGGCGCGTCAGTCGCTGGAAAACGTGCAGGCTATCGTGGAATCTGCCGGCCTGAAAGTGGGTGATATCGTGAAAACCACCGTGTTCGTGAAGGATCTGAACGATTTCGCGACCGTTAACGCCACCTACGAAGCGTTCTTCACCGAGCATAACGCCACCTTCCCGGCGCGCTCCTGCGTGGAAGTGGCGCGTCTGCCAAAAGACGTGAAAATTGAAATCGAAGCGATTGCCGTTCGTCGCTAATTCGCTTTGGCGATGAAAAAAGGCAGCCCAGGCTGCCTTTTTTGTTGCTTGCTACTGATTCCGCGTGGCGCGCAGCAGCGTCTCCAGCGGGTACACCGCCGCAATCACCACTTCGTCCTGCACCTTCGCCGCGTTATCCAGCTCGCTCTGAATCGAGGCGATCTCTTTGTCATCCAGCGTGCCCTGACGCGCCACCAGGTCGGTGAGCCGCAGGCCAATCGAGGCCAGCTTATCCACCTCCTGGATCACCGGCTTCATCGCCTTCAGCTGATAGCTGTTTTCGCTTAAGGCCAGCGCGTCGCTGGTGTTGCTCTGCCAGCGGTTAAAGACGTGGCGCAAGGCGTCGGCGCTTTCCGTGTCTTCCGCATCGCTCACCAGACGGTCCGCCCATTTGTGCATCTGGCGCACGGTGGTGCTTTCGGCGTTCAGCGCATCCGCAAAGCGGTTGAGCGGCTCGAACTGATGGTAGTTTCCGGCCCGGAACTTCAGGTGCTGGCGGGTGTAATACTGAGCCGGTTCAATCGCCTGCGCGAGGACCTGCAGCGGCAGGGTGTCGGCATTACCGGCGAGGCGCGTGAACTGCACCTGCTGCTGGGTATGCTGCTGCAGCCCGACCGACACCGTCGACCAGCTGTCCATCGCCTGCAGGCGGGTGTACATGTTGTCGACGTCGTTGACGTCCTGCGCGGACCAGAGCCGCTCCGCCACCGCAAACGTACGTGGCCACAGGCGAATATCCAGCACCGGCGCCACCACGTTTTCCGCCCACAGCGCCGCTTCGCCGCCGAGCAGGTTGGACTGGTTCGCCACGTCCGGCACGACGGGCGGAACGCCTTTCGGCACGTCGTCCAGACGCGTGCCGCTAATCGGGTAGCGCGTATTCCCGACGAGGAAATAACCGGAGAGTTTGTCGTTATCAACGGTGACAACCGGGCGCGTTTCGCCCATCCAGGTATCGACGGTGAAGGTCACCTGATTGTCATCCCGCCATTCAATATCCTGCACCGCGCGGCGGGATTTCCCGGCAAAATCAATAACCCCGCGCCAGCCGGCATCCCCTTTCACCAGCGTGAAGCTCCCCTCCACCGGCTTGCCCTTCAGGCGCGGCATGGAGAAGGCCCAGCTCTGGGCGCTGTCGGTGTCCGCTATCACATCCACGCCGTTTAACCCCTGCGGGACAATCTCGTTGCGGTAGTGATAGGCGGTGGACTGGGGCTGGTCGAGATAAAAGCCGGTCGACAGAATGCCCCTGTAGCCGTTCTGCGCCACCTGCCCCAGCGCGTCCTGGCCCTGCCAGGACTGGATCAGAATGCTTTTCGGCAGATCGGGATGGTAGATCTCATCCCAGCCGACCATCTGGCGGTGATGCTTCTCGAGGATCGTTTCCAGCTTGCGGTTGAAATAGGCCTGCAGCGCGTGGCTGTCCGCCAGCCTGTTGTCGCGCATAAACTGCTGGATGGCCGGATTCGCTTTCCACTGGCTGTCGTCCACCTCGTCGCCGCCGATATGCAGATACGGATCGGGGAAGATCGCCGCCAGTTCGCTGACCATCGCGTCGGCAAAAGCGTAAGTTGCGTCTTTTGTCGGATCCAGCACCGGCTTCAGCACGCCCCAGTGGCGTTCCATGGCGTACGGTCCCGGCGCGCTCATTAGCTCCGGGTAGGCCACGGCAATCGCCGAGGCGTGGCCCGGCATGTCGATCTCCGGCACCACGCGAATGCCGCGCTCGGCGGCGTAACGCACCACCTCGCGCATCTGCTCAGGCGTGTAGAACAGCCCGTCGCTGGCAAGCTGCGTCAGCTTAGGGTAGCGCTTCGAGCTGAAGCGCCAGCCCTGGTCGTCGGTCAAATGCCAGTGCAGCACGTTGAGCTTCGCCGCAGCCATGCCGTCGATCTGGCGTTTGATATCCGGCAGCGGGAGAAAGTGACGTGCCGAATCGAGCAGCAGCCCGCGCCAGGGGAAACGCGGCGAATCTTCAATGGTCACCCACGGCAGAGAGGTATTTTCCGCCCCGTTCTGCATCAGCTGGAGCAGGGTTTCCATGGCGCGCAAGGCACCGAAACGGGTGTTGGCAGAGATGTTCACGCCGTTGGCATCCACCGTGAGCTTATAGCTTTCGTCGCTGTCCGGCAGCGGCTGCGGCTTCACCTTTTTAGCGATGGCGATGCGGATAGTTGGTTTGTCTGGCTTTTCAGCCTGAGGCTGCAGCGTCCAGCCGGTTTGCAGGGCGATGCGCTGGCGCAGTCGGTTGACGGCGTCACCGAGATCGTCCCCGCTGACGCTTACAGAAACGTTGTTGCTAAGCACCAGTGCGCCCTGGGTCGTCGGGCGTTCGACCTTCGCAGGCCAGGGCATTAAGGGGAGATCCCCTGCCGGGGCGGCAAAGGCAGAGGCGCCGAGCATCAGCCCGGCGGTTAAGAGACTGTACCGTAACATGAATGTTCCTTATCTGACGGGCCAAATAAAGGCAAAACATTCTGTTAACATGCGCTCATTTTGTCGGCAAGCGAATGCGCCGACGGAGATCACAGGTTGTTGAATTTGGGAGGAAAGCTATTGCCGGGTGGCGGCTTCGCCTTACCCGGCCTACGTTTGGATCGTAGGCCCGGTAAGCGCAGCGCCACCGGGCTTGCCGTTACTGCCAGCCATACCGACGCGCATAGAACCCTTTCACCATCTGGGTCAGCACCATATAACCGGCGAGGATCGCCACCAGCCACGGGAAGTAGCTCAGCGGCAGCGCCTGCAGCTGCAGGTAGCTTGCCAGCGGTGAGAACGGCAGCGCGATGCCGAGCGCCATCACAATGCCCGTCATCATAATCAGCGGCCACGCGGCGCGGCTCTGGATGAACGGAATGCGGCGGGTGCGGATCATATGCACAATCAGCGTCTGCGACAGCAGCCCCACCACGAACCAGCCGGACTGGAACAGCGTCTGATGTTCCGGGGTGTTGGCATGGAACACAAACCACATCAGGCAGAAGGTCAGGATGTCGAAGATGGAGCTGATCGGGCCAAAGAACAGCATAAAGCGCCCAAGATCTGCCGGGTTCCAGTGCTGCGGCTTCTGGATCTGCTCGTCGTCCACGTTATCAAACGGGATCGCCACCTGAGACACGTCGTACATCAGGTTCTGGATCAGCAGGTGCAGCGGCAGCATCGGCAGGAACGGCAGAAACGCGCTCGCCACCAGCACGCTGAAGACGTTACCGAAGTTGGAGCTGGCGGTCATCTTGATGTACTTGAGCATATTGGCAAAGGTACGGCGCCCTTCGATCACGCCCTCCTCCAGCACCATCAGGCTCTTTTCCAGCAGAATGATATCCGCCGCTTCGCGGGCAATATCCACCGCCCCGTCTACGGAGATACCGATATCCGCCGCACGCAGGGCGGGCGCATCGTTGATGCCGTCGCCCATGAAGCCCACCACGTGCCCTTCTCGCTTAAGCAGGGTGACGATGCGCTCTTTGTGCATCGGCGTCAGGCGGGCAAACAGCGTGGTGCGCTGGGCCAGCTTCGCCAGCTCGTCATCGGAGAGATGTTCAATATCGCTCCCGACCACCACGTCACCCGCGTCCAGCCCCACCTCGTGGCACACTTTCGCCGCCACCAGCTCGCTGTCGCCGGTGAGGATTTTCACGGTAATACCGCTCGCCTTCAGCGCTTTGAGCGCCGGTGCGGTGGTCTCTTTTGGCGGATCGAGGAAGGCGATGTAACCCTCGAGGATCAGATCGGATTCGTCAATACGCTGGTAATCCCCCTCCCGCGCGGGCAGGAACTTGCTCGCCACCGCCACCACGCGCAGCCCCTGACGGTTGAGGTTGTCGGTGACGCGCTTGATGCGGCGCAGCATGGTGTCGTCCAGCGGCACGATGTCACCGTTATAGCGCACCTGCGTCGACACGTTGAGGATCTCCTGCAGCGCCCCTTTGCAGATCAGCTGATGCACGTTCGGCTGCTCGCTCACCACCACCGACATCCGGCGGCGCTCGAAGTCGAACGGGATCTCATCCACCTTCTGCCAGCGGCCGGAGAGCGTGCGGGCGGCCTCCTCGTCCACGCCTTCCAGCACGGCGACGTCGAGCAGGTTTTTCAGCCCGGTCTGGTAATGGCTGTTCAGCCACGCGCTGTGCAGCACGCGCTCGCTGGTTTTGCCGGAGATATCGGTGTGGTTCTCCAGCACGATTTTGTCCTGCGTCAGAGTGCCGGTTTTATCGGTGCAGAGAATGTCCATCGCGCCAAAGTTCTGAATGGCATCAAGGTGTTTGACGATCACCTTTTGTTTAGAGAGCTTCACCGCCCCGCGCGCCAGCGTAGAGGTCACAATCATCGGCAGCATTTCCGGCGTTAAGCCGACCGCCACGGAGAGCGCGAACAGCGCCGCCTCCCACCAGTCGCCTTTGGTGTAGCCGTTAATCAGCAGCACGATTGGCGTCATCACCATCATAAAGCGGATCAGCAGCATGCTGACGCGGCCAATCCCTTTCTGGAAGGCATTCGGCTCGCTCTCCTGCTCGCTGACGCGCCCGGCAAGCTGACCAAACCAGGTGTTGCCCCCGGTGGCGGTGACAATCGCCTGCGCGGTGCCGCTGACGACCGTGGTCCCCATAAAGCACAGGGTGTCGCACTCGAGCGGGTTCATCTGCTGCGGGTCGCGGCTGCGCGCCACCTTCTCAACGGGCAGGGATTCGCCGGTCAGGGAAGCCTGCGCCACAAACAGATCGCGCGCCTGGATGATGCGTAAATCCGCCGGGATCATGTCCCCCGCGGCCAGCTTCACCAGATCGCCCGGCACCAGCTGGTCGATAGGCAATTCCACCCAGGCGTTTTCGCCGAGATCGTTGATCACGCGCGAGACGGTCGCAGTGTTGCTGACCATCGCCTTCAGGGCGTCCGCCGCTTTGGTGGAGCGGGCCTCCTGAATAAAGTTCAGCAGCGTGGAGATGCCCACCATCAGGGCAATCACCCCTGCGGCAAACAGATCTTCCGTCGCGTAGGAGATGAGGCCGAGCACGGTCAGCAGCAGGTTGAACGGGTTGCGGTAGCAGAGCCACAGATGCACCCACCACGTAGAGGGCTTTTGCGCCGGAATGAGGTTATCGCCATGCACGGCGCGGATTTTTTCCACTTCTGCCGCGTTCAGCCCTTCCGGGTGTCCGCCAAAGGCGCGCCAGACTTCGTTTTCATCCATCGCCGCCACGTTCAGGCAGCGTTCGGTCAGGGACGCGGGGATCGCCGCCCCCGCCATGTTTTTGGCGTTTGGCAGCGGGTCGCGCTGAACAAGACGGTGTGGCAGGTGGCGGCTCAGCAGGGCCTGCAGCTGCCGGGTGATATTTTTAAACATCGTCATTCCTCCGCATCCGCAAAGGCGGACGCAGCATTTCCTTCAGGCGTGGCAAAGCCGTACCTGAGAGGCACTCAATTTTTCAAGCAGGAACGTTTGGAACGCTGCTGCCTCACATCACCGGTGAGTCAGCAACAGGCTGGCTTACCGGAAAGAACGCATTCTCCCGTTCAGGAGAGGTGTGGGATCGGGATCCATGAAGCCTCCGGTAAGTAAAAAGTAGGGTGTCGCCGCGCAGTATAAGGATTTAAGCGTACCCTTTTTGATGATTCGGGCGGTATTATACCCCCCTGCAAATAAACCGAACGTAAACCAGATTTAGCCCATAGCGAAATCGCGCTATAGCATTAGGCTCAATTCATTACATTGTCGTTGTTACAGGGAATACAGCATGCAGAACCGCCTTACGATTAAAGACATCGCGCGTTTAAGCGGCGTGGGGAAATCGACCGTCTCACGCGTGCTGAACAACGAAAGCGGCGTCAGCGAACGCACCCGCGAGCGCGTTGAGGCGGTCATGAATCAGCACGGTTTTTCCCCTTCCCGATCCGCGCGCGCCATGCGCGGGCAGAGTGACAAAGTGGTCGCCATCATTGTCTCGCGTCTGGATTCTCTGTCTGAAAACCTCGCCGTGCAGACCATGCTGCCCGCCTTCTATGAGCAGGGATATGACCCGATCATGATGGAGAGCCAGTTCTCGCCCCAGCTGGTGGAAGAGCATCTGGGGATGCTTCAGCGGCGCAACATTGACGGCGTGGTGCTGTTCGGCTTTACCGGCATTAAAGACGAGATGCTGAAACCCTGGCAGCCGTCGCTGGTGCTGCTGGCGCGCGATGCCCACGGTTTTGCCTCCGTCTGCTATGACGACGAGGGGGCGATTATCACCCTGATGCAGCGCCTGTTTGACGAAGGCCATCGCCACATCAGCTTCCTCGGCGTACCGCACGCGGACGTTACCACCGGCAAGCGACGCCATGAGGCCTATCTGGCGTTTTGCAAAAAGCACAACCTCTCCGCCGTGGCCTCCCTGCCGGGGCTGGGCATGAAGCAGGGCTACGAGCAGGTCGCCAGCGTCCTGACGCCGCAGACCACCGCGCTGGTGTGCGCCACGGATACGCTGGCGCTGGGCGCGAGTAAATATCTGCAGGAGCAGCGTATCGACGGTCTGCAGGTGGCGAGCGTCGGCAGCACGCCGCTGATGAAGTTTTTGCACCCGGAGATCATCACCGTCGATCCGGGCTACGCTGAGTCCGGCAGACAGGCCGCCGCGCAGCTGATCGAGCAGATCAACGGGCGCGCAGAGCCGCGTCAGATCGTTATTCCTGCCCACCTTTCATAACCCCCACCAATCGGTTTATTGTGATCTTCGCCCGATTTCGGGAACGTTCCCATTTTCGCCGTCACGCTGAAGGAGTAGGCTTGCGCTCAGGTCATTACACCCCCTCACCATCTGTCATGAGGTTTCATGATGAGTAAAGTCAAACAAGCAGATATTGATCAGCTGATCGTCCTGGTCGGCGGCCGCGAAAACATCGCAACCGTCAGCCATTGCATTACCCGCCTGCGCTTCGTGCTGAACGAACCGGCCAAAGCGAACCCGAAGGCGATTGAAGAGCTTTCCATGGTAAAAGGCTGCTTCACCAACGCCGGTCAGTTCCAGGTGGTGATTGGTACCGAAGTGGGCGATTACTATCAGGCTCTGCTGGCGACCACCGGGCACAGCGCGGCGGATAAAGAGCAGGCCAAGAAGGCTGCGCGCCAGAATATGAAGTGGCACGAGCAGCTGATTTCCCACTTCGCGGAGATCTTCTTCCCGCTGCTGCCGGCGCTGATCAGCGGAGGCCTGATTTTAGGCTTCCGTAACGTCATCGGCGACGTGCCGATGAGTGACGGCAAGACCCTGGCGCAGATGTACCCGGCGCTGAAAACCGTGTACGACTTCCTGTGGCTGATTGGCGAAGCGATCTTCTTCTATCTGCCGGTCGGGATTTGCTGGTCCGCGGTGCGCAAGATGGGCGGTACGCCGATCCTCGGTATTGTTCTCGGCGTCACGCTGGTCTCTCCGCAGTTAATGAACGCTTACTTACTTGGTCAACAGGTGCCAGAGGTGTGGAACTTTGGCCTGTTTACCATCGCCAAAGTGGGCTATCAGGCGCAGGTCATTCCGGCCCTGCTGGCGGGCCTGGCGCTGGGCTTTATTGAAACCCGACTGAAACGCATCGTGCCGGATTACCTTTATCTGGTGGTGGTGCCGGTGTGCTCGCTGATTCTGGCGGTCTTCCTGGCGCATGCCTTTATCGGTCCGTTTGGCCGCATGATTGGCGACGGCGTGGCCTTCGCGGTGCGTCACCTGATGACCGGCAGCTTCGCCCCGATTGGCGCCGCGCTGTTTGGCTTCCTGTACGCCCCGCTGGTGATCACCGGCGTGCACCAGACCACGCTGGCGATTGATATGCAGATGATCCAGAGCCTCGGCGGCACGCCGGTCTGGCCGATTATCGCCCTGTCTAACATTGCTCAGGCGTCCGCGGTGACCGGCATCATTATCGTCAGCCGCAAGCACAACGAACGCGAGATCTCCGTTCCGGCGGCCATCTCCGCCTACCTCGGCGTCACCGAACCGGCAATGTACGGTATCAACCTGAAATACCGCTTCCCGATGCTCTGCGCGATGATCGGTTCCGGTCTGGCTGGCCTGGTGTGTGGACTGAACGGCGTGATGGCGAACGGGATTGGCGTCGGCGGCCTGCCGGGCATCCTCTCCATCCAGCCCGCTTACTGGCAAGTGTTTGCCCTGGCAATGGCCATCGCCATTATCGTCCCAATGGCGCTGACCACCGTGGTTTACCAGCGTAAGTTCCGTCAGGGCTCGCTGCAGATTGTTTAACTTCATCTTTCGGGGCGCAGTTGCGCCCCTTCGCATTTGCAGGAACGCATTATGAATACCCTTCCTCACTGGTGGCAGAACGGCGTCATCTACCAGATTTACCCAAAGAGCTTCCAGGACACCACCGGCAGCGGCACCGGCGATTTACGCGGCGTGACGCAGCGTCTGGACTATCTGAAAACCCTCGGCATTGACGCCATCTGGCTGACGCCGTTTTATATCTCTCCGCAGGTGGACAACGGCTACGACGTGGCGAACTACACCGCCATCGATCCGGCCTACGGCACGCTGGATGATTTCGACGAGCTGGTCGCTGAGGCGCACGCGCGCGGCATTCGCATCGTGCTGGACATGGTGTTTAACCACACCTCCACGCAGCACGCCTGGTTCCGCGAGTCGCTGAATAAAGCGAGCCCGTACCGCCAGTTCTACATCTGGCGAGACGGCACGCCGGAGCAGTTGCCCAACAACTGGCGCTCCAAGTTTGGCGGCAACGCCTGGCGCTGGCACGCGGAGAGCGAACAATATTACCTGCACCTGTTCGCGCCAGAGCAGGCGGACCTCAACTGGGAAAACCCGGCGGTGCGCGCCGAGCTGAAAAAGGTGTGCGAGTTCTGGGCCGATCGCGGCGTGGACGGCCTGCGTCTGGACGTCATTAACCTGATTTCAAAAGATCAGGATTTCCCGGACGACAACATCGGCGACGGTCGCCGCTTCTATACCGACGGGCCGCGCATTCATGAATATCTCCAGGAGATGAGCCGCGACGTCTTTACCCCGCGCAACCTGATGACGGTAGGCGAGATGTCCTCGACCTCGCTGGAGAACTGCCAGCAGTATGCTTCTCTCGACGGGCGCGAGCTGTCGATGACCTTTAACTTCCATCATCTGAAGGTGGATTACCCCGGCGGCGAAAAGTGGACGCTGGCGAAGCCGGACTTCGTGGCGCTGAAAACCCTCTTCCGCCACTGGCAGCAGGGGATGCACAACAAAGCCTGGAATGCGCTGTTCTGGTGTAACCACGATCAGCCGCGCATCGTGTCGCGCTTCGGTGACGAAGGAGAATACCGGGTTCACGCCGCGAAAATGCTCGGCATGGTGCTGCACGGGATGCAGGGCACGCCGTATATCTATCAGGGTGAAGAGCTTGGCATGACCAACCCGCACTTCAGCCGCATCACCGATTACCGCGACGTGGAAAGTCTGAACATGTTCGCCGAACTGCGCGCCAGCGGCCGCGAGCCGGATGAATTACTGGCGATTCTGGCGAGCAAGTCCCGCGACAACGGGCGAACCCCAATGCAGTGGGACGCGTCGCACAATGCGGGCTTTACCGAGGGCGAGCCGTGGATTGGGGTCTGCGATAACTACGAAACCGTGAACGCCCGCGCGGCGCTGGACGATGCGGATTCGGTGTTCTACACCTATCAGTCGCTGATTCGCCTGCGCAAAACCCTGCCGGTGCTGACGTGGGGGGATTATGAGGATCTCCTGCCGGAACACCCTTCCCTGTGGTGCTATCGCCGCCAGTGGCAGGGGCAGACGCTGATAGTGGTGGCGAACCTGAGTCATACGCCGCAGGAATGGCAGACAGAGGCTCTCAGCGATAAGTCGCAGGTGCTGATGAGTAACTACCCGGCACCGCAAACGACGTCGCTGCGTCCGTTTGAAGCCGTCTGGTGGTTGCAGCAGTAACTTTCCCTGCCGGGTGCGGCTCAGCACCCGGCTTACTTTACTGTTTTTGTTGAATAATTAATCAGATTTTTCTCGCCCGCCTTTACAATCGCTGAAGCGCCCGTCGTTTGTACTCTCGTCTTTTTACTTTGTTCTGCATCAAATAAATCGCAAACATGTTTGATGCAAATCACTATATGTAGCACTTAAAATGCACGCCGACCCAACATCTTGTATTTATCGTCTACTATTCCAACAACAAGACGGCGCTTACGCTGGCCGGAATTGTGGATAACACGAGCTGGGAACGCGGGAAGTCTTTGGCCTGGCGGGAAATGCGTCCGGTGAATACTTCTCCACCTCTGTGGATAACCTGTTTTTAAAAATGGAGTGATCATGACACCGCATGTGATGAAACGTGATGGCTGTAAAGTGCCGTTTAAATCAGAGCGCATCCAGGAAGCCATTCTGCGTGCAGCTAAAGCAGCGGGAGTCGATGACGCAGATTACTGCGCCACCGTCGCAGAAGTCGTTAGCAGCCAGATGAATGAACGCAGCCAGGTTGATATCAACGAGATCCAGACCGCGGTTGAGAACCAGCTCATGGCAGGGCCCTACAAGCAGCTGGCGCGCGCCTACATTGAGTACCGCCACGATCGAGACGTGCAGCGCGAGAAGCGCGGCCGCCTGAACCAGGAGATCCGTGGCCTGGTGGAGCAGACCAACTCTGCGCTGCTCAATGAAAACGCCAATAAAGACAGTAAAGTGATCCCCACCCAGCGCGACCTGCTGGCCGGTATCGTCGCCAAACACTATGCCCGTCAGCATCTGCTGCCGCGCGACGTGGTCTCGGCGCACGAGCGCGGCGAGATCCACTACCACGATCTCGACTATTCGCCGTTCTTCCCGATGTTTAACTGCATGCTGATCGATCTGAAAGGCATGCTGACCCACGGCTTTAAAATGGGTAACGCGGAGATTGAACCGCCTAAGTCGATCTCCACGGCTACCGCGGTCACGGCGCAGATTATCGCCCAGGTCGCCAGCCATATTTACGGCGGCACCACCATTAACCGCATTGACGAAGTGCTGGCCCCGTTCGTGACGGCGAGCTTCAACAAGCACCGTAAAACCGCCGAAGAGTGGCAGATTCCGGACGCGGACGGCTATGCGCATTCCCGTACCGAGAAAGAGTGCTACGACGCCTTCCAGTCGCTGGAATATGAGGTGAACACGCTGCACACCGCCAACGGCCAGACGCCGTTTGTAACCTTCGGCTTTGGGCTGGGCACCAGCTGGGAATCACGCCTGATCCAGCAGTCGATCCTGCGCAACCGTATTTCCGGCCTCGGCAAAAACCGTAAAACCGCCGTGTTCCCGAAACTGGTGTTCGCGATTCGCGACGGCCTGAACCACAAGTTTGGCGACCCGAACTACGACATCAAACAGCTGGCGCTGGAGTGCGCGAGCAAGCGCATGTACCCGGACATCCTGAACTACGATCAGGTCGTCAAAGTGACCGGTTCGTTTAAAACGCCAATGGGCTGCCGCAGCTTCCTCGGCGTGTACGAGGATGAAAACGGCGAGCAGATCCACGACGGGCGTAACAACCTGGGCGTGATCAGCCTCAACCTGCCGCGCATCGCGCTGGAGGCAAAAGGTAATGAAGCTGAATTCTGGAAACTGCTGGATGAGCGCCTGCAGCTGGCGCGTAAGGCGCTGATGACCCGCATTGCGCGCCTCGAAGGGGTCAAAGCCCGCGTGGCGCCGATCCTCTATATGGAAGGGGCCTGCGGCGTGCGCCTGAAGGCGGACGATGACGTGTCCGAGATCTTCAAAAACGGCCGCGCCTCGATTTCGCTGGGCTATATTGGCATTCACGAAACCATCAACGCCCTGTTTGGCGACACGCACATGTACGACAGCGAAGCCCTGCGTGAGAAAGGCATCGCCATCGTTCAGCGCCTGCGCGACGCGGTAGACCAGTGGAAAGAGGAAACCGGATACGGATTTAGCCTCTACAGCACCCCAAGCGAGAACCTGTGTGACCGCTTCTGCCGCCTGGACACCGCCGAATTCGGGATTGTGGAAGGCGTGACCGATAAAGGGTACTACACCAACAGCTTCCACCTCGATGTGGAGAAAAAGGTGAACCCGTACGACAAGATCGACTTTGAAGCACCGTATCCACCGATCGCCAGCGGCGGCTTCATCTGCTACGGCGAGTACCCAAACATTCAGCACAACCTGAAGGCGCTGGAGGACGTGTGGGACTATAGCTACCAGCACGTGCCGTATTACGGGACCAACACGCCTATCGACGAGTGTTACGAGTGCGGCTTTACCGGTGAGTTCGAGTGTACGAGCAAGGGCTTCACCTGCCCGAAATGCGGCAACCACGATGCGGCCCGCGTCTCCGTGACCCGTCGCGTATGCGGCTATCTCGGCAGCCCGGACGCCCGTCCGTTTAACGCCGGCAAACAGGAAGAAGTGAAGCGCCGCGTGAAGCATCTGGGAAATGGGCAGATCGGTTAATCCGCTGCCACATTAATGCCCGGTGGCGCTGCGCTTACCGGGCCTACGG
>NZ_KV787898.1:0-3442 GCF_001807145.1 Enterobacter sp. HMSC16D10 | reverse complement strand
ACGATAACGCCGATGATTATCTGGGTGATATCGCAGACGATTTCCTAACATCTGCCGACGGGGAACGCCTCACCGGTGACATCGATACCAACATTGAGGGAATACTGCAGAACGCCCTGGCGAACCACGGAACAGTTGAGCACCAGTGGGCACAATACGGGGAAGTGCGTGCCGATATTCTGGTGGTTAAAACGACGATTGCTGAAGTTGATAATGCAATGGCCGAACTGTCAACGCAGGTGCAGGCGCAGATTGATGATGTTACTGCAGCACTGGAGGACAAACTTACCGCCGTCGTTGATGCCTCTGGCGCTTCGGCTATCTACACCCTCAAAACAGGCGTGAGGATAAACGGCATCATGTATAACGCCGGGATGTCGATTGCCGTTCTGGCGCAGGCAGGGCAGCCGATTGTTACCCGAGTAGGTTTCAACGCTAACCAGTTCGTGCTGATGAGTGGCAGTGGCGATACCCAGTATTCGCCGTTCGCTGTGGTTAATGGACAGGTCTTTATCAGCTCAGCGTTTATTCAGGATGGCACGATCACCAATGCCAAAATCGGTAACTTTATCCAGTCCAACAATTATGTTGCAGGGGCGCAGGGATGGCGAATTGATAAAAGCGGGACGTTCGAAATTAACGGCGTAGCTGGAGGGGGAAGAATGCTGATATCCAGCACCCTTATTCAGATTTACGACAGCAACAACGTGCTGCGCGTCAGAATGGGGTTATGGTAATGCCACAAGGTTTGCAATGCTGGGATAGTGCAGGGCGTATTGCTGTAGATCTTACTGATTATGCAATCAGGTATATAGGGAGCACTTCTGTAACGTTTGCAGCCGGAGAAACGGTTAAAGACGTTTACTTTTCGGGTATAACTCAGGATGGCTCATTTATAACGATTGTAACGACGGGGGTAACTGCGAATGAATATTATTGCCGCGCTTTTAATGGCGGCTTCACTGCATTCTATTTACCGATCACTGGCAGTCCTGCATTCACTTTAACAGTTGAGGTTTATAACTTTCAATGAGCGGTTTCGAAGTTTACAACAGTGACGGAAAGTTGCTTGTTGACTCTCAAAACAGGTCCACCCTTTTTTATGATCAACGCTCGCTGGGTGCTGTTAACGATAAAGGGTTTTACCGCGTGGATAGCCCGTTCGGTGACGGAAGTACGCTCGGTTTCACCCAGCAACAATTCTGGAATGACGGAACCTTGCGGTGGCTTAAACTGGACGTAAACAAGTATGGTTTACCCGGAGCTGAGCTTCTTGAAGACAATGCAGGCAGCATGATCCGCACGACGAGAAACATCGGAATGCAGAGCGGTTACCTGGATGTTTTCGATGGTGCCGGGAACCTCATCTGGAGCGCAGCATCAGCATCGAAAATGCCCCGGGTTGTTGGCTTCTTTGATGTCCCGGCAAACTATGACCTTCAGAACAATACCTTTGCGTTAAACCTTAGCTTTACCCCGTGGATTCTTGTGAATAACTGCCCCGGAAACCTCAGTGATGATGGAGGAGTAACAGGTTACTCAGGCATTGCTCTGAAGTGGACTGGCTCGCAACTGCAGGGCCGATACATCTCAAAAAATCAGCGCAGCTGGAGCCAGACACTTCAGGGGCGTGGGTTACGAATCCCCATCGCTCAGTTTGTCGGTATTTGATGCAGGTGGAACGCGGGGGTAATGCGTGGCGATCATGTTTTGCTTAACCCCCTTTGATGGCTCGAATCGGTACACGACATTAAATTTATCTGCTTTCTTATAGCAAATATTACTCAGCCGCTTATTAATATGACGGCTAAAAATACCATTGCTGCTATCGGAAATAACGTTAACTTCCCTTTTAACGCAGTCGATGTTGACGTGAATATCACCACCAAGTGATAGGCGTGCCGCATCTACTGGGTAATCCATTTTGAAATTATATTCTCTTTCATGACCAGAGCAGCCAAACATAAGTAATGTAATAGCTGTGATTAGAATACGAGTTTTCATGTAATTCCCTTTTGTTGTTATGGGTGAATTTTAATCTAAAGATGTGTTTTTTCTCAAACACAAAAGGGTTTTTATCCTCAAAAATTTGACCTCGCTCTGGCGGGGTTTTTTATTGCCCGAAAGGAGCGCATATGTCTGCAGGAACTATCAACCTGACAAATGGGTCCGCTGTTGTTGGCGGTGCCGGAACCTCATTCGCAACCGAACTCGCCGCAGGTGATTTCATTGTTTCGACTGTGGGCGGTGTGCCCTACACGCTGCCGGTGAAAACGGTCGACAGTAACACCCAGGTGACGCTGGTCAGCAACTTTACCGGGCCAACGCAATCCGGCGCTGCTTGGTCAGCCGTCCCCCGCGTTGCGCTGAACATGGTAACTGCCGCGCTGGTGGCACAAAGTGCAGAAGCGCTGCGTGGACTGAATTACGACAAACAGAACTGGCAGCAAGTATACAGCGCCGCCGGAAACATCACAGTGAAGCTGCCAGACGGCACTACCTTCACCGGCCCGTCATGGAAATATCTGTCTGACAATATGGCGACTAAGAGCGGCGGGGCCGTACCTGTTAACCAGGGCGGTACCGGATCGACAACCGAATCAGGCGCTCGCATAAACCTCGGTTTAGGAAACAGCGCTACCAGGGACGTTGGATCAGCGGCGGGAACGGTCGCCGCTGGGAATGACAATCGGCTCAACACTCTTGAAGGTAAAACGGGAGGGGGGATCACAGGAGCTGTGATTGCTAAAAGAACTTCTGATTCCAACCCCGCGTCCGGTGGCGAGCTTGAGTCAGTTCTTCAAAACTCTGGCGGATCTGCCCTTTCACAGTTTCACATGTTTACTCAGATGGCTGGGAATACCCGATATGGATTTCTGCGTGTATGGGATACGTCGACATTTAAAGACTGGTACTTTGACCATTCAAGCGGAAATGCTTACGCTGCCGCGGCATGGGTAAATAACTCCGATCGCCGAATAAAAGATAAACTCACCCCAATTGAAGACGTATTTGAGAAAATGAAAAAAATACGTGGTTATACCTGGGTGCGGAAAGATGACCAGATGAAAGGCTCTTTTGGGATTGGCTTTGTGGCCCAGGAGGTGCAGGAGGTGTTCCCTGAAGCTGTATCACATTCCCGGGAGGGTTCTTTGACAGTAGATGGACAAGTGATAGAGAAACCATTAGCACTATCACCTGGTGATGTAGCTGCAGCTCTTCACCACGAAGCCATTCTCATGTTGATGAGTAAAATCGAAGAACTAACGGGAAAAGTTGAGGCGATGCAGGCCGGGAGCTGAATAATCCGCTACCGGCTTATGAATATATTACTGAGCCAATAACAAATTATCGACCTGTGCTTTAAGCCTTTCAATCTCATCCATGAGAGCAAGGATCGCTTCATGGTGAAGTGCTGCAGCCACACCGTAGGTATCAGGGC
>NZ_KV787897.1:0-99642 GCF_001807145.1 Enterobacter sp. HMSC16D10 | reverse complement strand
GCGGCCCTGCCACGGCGCGACAAGGGTCTGCCGGTTTTTCGGGGAGATTAAGGTCGCACCTGAAAGGGTAATGGTATGAATAGTGAAACAGGGCCCGGAGCCGGTAACAGGCAGCGGTCTGGCGGGCGCGGGGCGAGGAATACTCCGCTCCAGCTCCTCACGCTGTTGCTGGTTCTGTAATAAAAGCTGCTGCTGTTGCTGTTGAATGGAATCGCGATCGGCTGGCGATAAAGGTGCAGCACTCACCCTCGCTGAAAAAAGCGAAAACAATAAGATAGCAACAGCATAATTTACTAATGAAATTATTCTAATTTTTATTTCGGCGCTATTCATCCATGCCACAAACATGTCCGCAATGATTATTTTTGTAATATAAGAGTTTTCTTAAAGAGAGTATATCTAATTTGAATTAGGGCACCTAAAATTAATAGTTATTTCAGAAGAGTGAGAAGGATATTAAGAGAAAATAAGAAAGGATTTAACTCACCCTTAAATCTTGAGTTAGCCGTAATACACTAGGCATGAAGCCGAAACGTCTTTCGCCACTCCGCCGGACTCACCCCAAAACGCGCCTTAAACTGCTGTCGCCAGGTGACGGCGGAATTAAATCCCACCAGCTCAGCCACGCGTTCAATCGGCATATTTCCGGCTTCCAGTAAGATCTGGCTGCGCCGCAGGCGTTCGGCGGTCAGCCAGTCGGTGACGCTCATCCCCGTAGCGTTAACAAAATGACGGGTCAGGGTGCGGCGGCTCATCGAGACCACGTCCGCCAGCGAGTCCAGACTATGCGGTTCGGTGATGTGCTGCTGCAGGTAGTCAATCAGACAGTTAATGCGTCCGTCGCGGGTATCTTTAGGCACCGGCTGGGCGATGAACTGCGCCTGCCCGCCCTCGCGGTGGGGCGGAACAATCATCCGGCGGGCAATCTGGTTAGCAACCACGCTGCCAAAGCGCTGGCGAATGATATACAGGCAGCAGTCCAGCGCAGCGGCGGTTCCGGCAGAAGTGATGATATTGCCGTCATCCACGTAAAGGGCATTAATATCCAGCCGAACGTTCGGGAAGAGCGACTGAAACTGACGTTCGAACTCCCAGTGGGTGGCCGCACGTTTGCCGTCGAGGATCCCCGCCCAGGCCAGCACAAACGACCCCAGACACAGCCCGACGATTTCTGCGCCGCGGTCTCTCGCCTGTACCAGGCTGTCGAGCAGCGTCTGGGGCGGGCGTTCAAGAACGTGCTGCCAGTAGGGAACGACAACAATATCGGCCTGCCCAATGGCGGTAAAATCCTGCGTGGCGTTGAGGGCAAATCCGTCTTTTGAGGTGAGGAACCCTGGCGTTTCGGAGCAGATCGTCACGTTAAAACGCTTTTCTCCGGAGACCGAGTCGCCAAACAGAATGCAGGGAACGGAGTAGTGGAACGGGCTGAACCCGTCTACTGCGACAATCGCGACGTTGACTAGCGACATTTGTCTCTCCTTTCCCTTTCAGACACTCAGAATATAACGGTTTCGCCATCCTCAGGAATACTCACCGCGTCACTCACCTGGTTGGCTTCTACGTACTCACGCAGCGCGCTGCGGGTCAACAGGCAGTGGTTAATGGCCTCCATATGGCTCGCCACAATGTTGGCCTGCGGCAGCAGGAAATGAACGTTAAGCACATCTTCCTGCCCCATAATAATGGGCCCAAAACCAATGACGTGGGCATAGCCAGCGTTCAGCACCACCACGTCCGGCTGGTGCTTTTGCAGATCGGCCGCCACCTCGTCACGCCAGACGGTATCCCCGGCAAGGTAGAGCGTCTTCTCATCAGGATGACGCAGCACCACGCCACAGGCCTCGCCCAGCCGCTCCGCCAGTTCGGGCACGGCGTATGCGCGATCGGTACCGTGCTGACCGCCGTGGGTTTTCGCTATCCGGATATCACCAAAGGTGGTTGCGTCGGTCATGACCGTCAGGTTGCTAAACCCCTGGCTGCGCAGCAGCGCGGCATCACGGTCGTTTTGCACGTAGATCGGTTTGTCTTTGGCGATCAGCTCCGCCGCGGCGCGATCCCAGTGATCGTCATGGGTATGGGTGACGATCACCGCATCGGCGTCCAGCAGCGTGTTGACGTCTACGGGGAGTTCGACCGTCGGGTTACGGCGTTCGGCATGGGCCGTGCCGGGGAAGCCCGGATAAGCGCCCTGCGGAGCCAGCATCGGGTCGATTAAAAAACGTTTTCCGGCGTAGGTAATCAGCTGGGTGGCGTTGCGAATGTGGGTGATGTTCATGGGCTATCCTCCGGTTGGTGTGATAAGGAGGATAGCCAGCCGTCGCGCGTCATGCTGTGGGTTAAAGGGCGATTACCGATGGAATCGGGCCAACTTACGTCACCGCGCTTTAGGCGGGTTCCTTACCAGCCCGGCACCGCCCCGCCGTTAAAGATCGTCTCCGCCGCTTTCGCCACTTCAGGCGACTGATACGACTGGATAAATTCCTTCACGTTCTCGGCATCTTTGTTGTCTTCGCGCGTCACCACGATGTTCACGTACGGCGAGTTTTTGTCTTCGATAAAGACGCTGTCATGCACCGGCGACAGCCCGGTTTGCTGGATATAGGTGGTGCTGATGATGGCGACATCCACTTTCGGGTCGTCCAGCACGCGCGGCAGCTGCGCCCCTTCGAGCTCCATGATTTTCAGCTGTTTAGGGTTGGCGGTAATATCCAGCGCCGTCGGCAGCAGCCCGGTGTCCGGCTTCAGGGTGATGAGCTTCTCTTTTTGCAGCAGCAGTAGCGCGCGGCCAAGGTTGGTCGGGTCGTTTGGAATGGCAATGGTTGCCCCGTCCTTCAGATCCGAGACGGATTTGATTTTGCGGGAATAGCCGGCCATCGGGAAGACAAAGGTGTTCGCCACGGCCACCAGCTTGTAGCCATGCGCCTTATTATCCTCTGCAAGGAACGGGCGATGCTGGAAGACGTTGGCATCCAGTTCCCCCTGGTTGGTGGCATCGTTAGGCAACAGCGAGCCGCTGAAGCCCACCAGCTCCACGTCCAGGCCATATTTCTCTTTCGCCACCTTTTTGGCGACTTCCGCCACGTCCTGCTCGGCGCCGTTGATGACGCCGACTTTAATGTGTTTGGCATCGCTGCCACTTTGATCGCACCCGGCCAGCAGTAGGCCAGCCAGTACCAGAGCACCCAATCGACGTTTCACAAGACAGTTCCTTTTGCTGAATGTTGTAGTGACTATATCGACAACGAGGCGGTGAAATAAAAACCGAAAAAGAATCAATAAGAAGGATCGGTTATATGCGGCTATGGCCGGGTGACGCTGCACCACCGGGCATCAGGGATCACAACGTTGTCGTCCAGTCCTCGACGGCAAGCTCCTGCACCATTCTGAATGCACGATCGTTAGTAACAATCGTTGTTCCCCGACTGATAGCATGTGCAGCGATCAGTTGATCGAGATCTCCCATCACTTTCCCTTTCTTTTACAGGGTTGCACGGAGTTCACCGTACGTTGCTGCGGCGTCGCTGTCCCAGTCGCAAATCGTGATGGTATTGAGAAACTCCCGGATTGTTTCTTTCAATCTACTGCTTTTCTTCTTGTCAGCACCATACAGCAATTCCGCTTCGGTAATGCTTGAGATACAAACGTCCCCCGGCGCCAGACATGTCATTCTGCTTACAACCTCCGGGTGTCGTTTAAACAAGTGACTCACAATATTCGTATCCAGCATATGTCTCATGAGCATGCTCCATCCAGAGGGTCTCTTGTCGTAACACTCTGATTGCGTTCCTCCTTGCTCAAAAACGTATCTGGTACGTCCGTTTCTGCCAGCATGCGGAGAAAATTATCCCAGCTCTTTATTAGAACAGGTTTTGCCGCCAAAACGACATTCCCCTCCTCATCCCGTCGGATGTAGACGCTCTCCGTATCAAACGCGAATTCAGCAGGCAGCATAACGGCCTGATTCTGACCCTTTTTGAATAGTTTTGCTGTGCGTTCCATTGCTATCTCCATGGATGACTTGACCAGGCCAAAGCATGCGCCACGGCCCGAAAAGAAGACAAGCAACACGTTTTAAATTAGGAAAGCGGCTCGCAATAAATAGCAGAATGCATAATGACAGAAACGGGCTTAAAGGGCTTTCGCCAGGTAATGTCGCTGCATGCCCGGGTACGGATAATCCTGCAAAGACATCTGCAGCTGGTACCCCTGTTTTTCATAGAACGGACGCGCCTGGAAGCTGACGGTATCCACCAGCGCGTGCTTGCAGCCTTTGCGTCTGGCTTCATCTTCCGCCGTTTTGATGAGCTGGCTGCCCACGCCGGATCCGCGCACGGCATCGCTCACCCAGAGAAAGTCGATATTCAGCCAGTCGCCTTTACGCACCCCAATGAGCCCGCCGAGCATGGTGCCGATGTCGTCCCGCACGTAAACGCCAATATCCCCGCTGAATGTGGAGAGATCCAGAAACTGCGCATTGTAGGCTCTCAGACCCGTGAGTAACTCTTCTTTTTCCTGCGCCGTAACCGCATGAGTAATGCTCAGGTGCATATTTTTCTCCTTGTTATCTGTGCCGTTTCACTATCTCACACACGCAACGTGGAGAAAATTCATACTTTCGGCTGGCGTCGCTACACTGAATGTAACGATATATTTCATGGGAAGCCTGTGACGTCAAAAGGGGGTTGTTGATGAAAGCTGCACACCTTGTCTGCCTGCTGGTTTGTCTGCTGTTCGCCGCGTTTGTCCATGCTCAGGAAAAGGACGATCCGGCGAAAGAGGCGCAGATTAAGCAGCAGGTCCTGAAAGATATTAAGAAAACCTGTACGCCACAGAAAAAGCAGAGCGATAAGGCCTGGCAGGCGATGATTTTGTCGTCAGAGGCCAATCAGCTGCTGATCAAAAATGCCGTTACCGCCGTGAAGCGTGACAACCTGGACGCCTACTGGGCGGCGATTGGTCAGGTGGATTGTATGGAAGATTACTGAGGGCTGGAAACGTGCTTCTCGCCGGGTGGCGGCTGCGCCTTACCCGGCCTACACAACATGTTTAACGCTTACGCACGTCTGGAATGATCAAATCCCCGCGCAGCACATACGAGCCCAGCATCTGCGTTTTCTCCGTCAGCCAGCTCACGATACGCGCCGCCATGGCATCCATAGAATATTCAATCGCCGGGATTACCGGAATACCCGGCAGGTGCAGCGATCCGGCCAGGCTAAAGACCATAATGTCGTCCGGCACGGATTTATTAAACGCCTGCAGCTGCGGGATCACCCGCTGGGCTTCCTGCTCGTCCGCCACCAGCAGCGCGTTGAAGTTCAGCGTGCTGGCGTTATTCAGCAGCTCCTGTAGCGCAACGGACGACGAGGTCGCGTCCATGAACACAAGGTTGCGATTAAAGGGCAGGAAATTTTTCTCCAGCGCGTGCTTGTAGCCGAGCAGCACCTGGTCAGCAAAACCGCTGCCGTGCGGATGGATCAGGGCAATCTGGCGTCGCCCCTGGCTGGTCAGGTAGTTACAGGCGGTTTCGGCGGCAAAGGCGTGATCGAACTGGATGCTGTTGGAATTATCAGACTCCATGCAGTCCACCAGAATGACGTTGTCCATGTCGACGTCCAGCGGGAAACGCGCGCCA
The DNA here is from genome assembly GCF_001807145.1 of Enterobacter sp. HMSC16D10. Classification (NCBI taxonomy): domain Bacteria; kingdom Pseudomonadati; phylum Pseudomonadota; class Gammaproteobacteria; order Enterobacterales; family Enterobacteriaceae; genus Enterobacter; species Enterobacter sp. HMSC16D10. Next base: position 94,007 of record NZ_KV787897.1, on the reverse strand, counting down.
ATCACCAGGATGTCATCGCAAAGCCCGCAGGAGAGTTCCTCAAGAGCGTGCATCACTTCCGCTTTGCTGTGCGCGAAACGCAGCAGCAGGTGTTTTTGATGCTGGCTGAGCTGTTTTTCCAGCGCGTAGAGATAACCGGTGGTCTGGTTAATGTTTTCCTGGGCGCAAATCACCCCGATACAGCCCGTCGACTGGCTCAGCAGCGACTGGGCAATCACATTAGGCCGGTAGTTAAGCTCATCCACTGCCTTCAGAACGGCCTGACGGCTGGCTTCCTTTACGCCACGCGACCCACTCAACACTCGCGATACCGTGGCTTTAGACACCCCGGCAAGACGTGATACATCATTGATTGTCGACATCTCTTTCCCCTGGCAGGCTTACCTCGCGCCTGCAAATTCCATGACCGCTTCGGCTCACATTATAGCCAAAGCGGAGTATATCCGTTTCCGTTTTCCATGGAAACCGATTTTCCGTTTCCACTCCAAATGATGTCAAAACAGCCAAATTATGTGACCTGCATCCGGTTAATTAGCCTCATAAGTATTGGATCTTGATGGTTGTCACAGTTCTGTCTTTTATCAATGGAAACCGGTTTCCGTATAATGTCCAATCATCCTCGCAATAACTTTTTACATTTAGAGGATGGTTGTCGATGTTCAAGATTATGCTGTGCTGCTCTGCCGGGATGTCCACCAGCCTGTTGGTCAGCAAAATGGTCGATGTCGCGAAAGAACGTGGTTTGCCGGTGAAGATTGATGCGTACGGTGTTTCCGAATTTGATACGCAGTTTCCGCAATACCAGGTGGTACTTCTCGGACCGCAAGTGAAATACATGTTACAGACACTCTCAGACAAGGCGGCGACGCATGGCATTCCGGTGCAGCCCATCGACATGATGGACTACGGCATGCAGCGTGGCGATAAAGTACTGGACTTTGCTCTGTCGCTCATCGAAGCGGCACACTAAAAGGTGTTCACATGAGTTCGTTATATCAATCCATGGTTGCGGTGATTGAGCAGTCAATTACCCCGCTGGCCGCGAAGCTCGGTCAGCAAAAGTACGTGATTGCCATCCGCGACGGCTTTACCGCCGCGCTGCCGTTTATGATCATCGGCTCGTTTATGCTGGTGTTCATCTTTCCGCCGTTCTCGGCGGATACCACTAACAGCTTCGCCCGCGGCTGGCTGGATTTCTCCCAGACTTACCGCGAACAGCTGATGCTGCCGTTTAACCTCAGCATGGGCGTGATGACCTTCTTCATCTCGGTAGGGATTGGGGCGAGCCTGGGGCGTCAGTTTAACCTCGACCCGGTGATGTCCGGCCTGCTGGCCTTTATGGCCTTCCTGCTGGTCGCCGCGCCGTATGCCGACGGCAAAATCTCAACCCAGTACCTCTCCGGCCAGGGCATCTTCACCGCGCTGATCGCCGCCATTTACTCAACCCGCGTGTACGCCTGGCTGAAGCAGAACAACGTCACCATCCGCCTGCCGAAGGAAGTGCCCACCGGCGTGGCGCGTTCGTTTGAGATCCTGATCCCGGTGATGGTGGTGATCGGCACGCTGCACCCGCTGAACCTGTTCATTGAAGCGCAGACCGGGATGATTATCCCGCAGGCGATCATGCACCTGCTGGAGCCGCTGGTGTCCGCGTCTGACTCCCTGCCCGCCATTCTGCTCTCCGTGCTGCTGTGCCAGATCTTCTGGTTCGCGGGTATCCACGGCTCGCTGATTGTTACCGGCATCATGAACCCGTTCTGGATGGCGAACCTCTCGGCAAACCAGGCGGCACTGGCCGCAGGCGCGGCGCTGCCGCACGTTTATCTGCAAGGTTTCTGGGATCACTACCTGCTGATTGGCGGCGTCGGTTCCACCCTGCCGCTGGCCTTCCTGCTGCTGCGCAGCCGCGTTACCCATCTGCGCACCATCGGCAAAATGGGCGTGGTGCCAAGCTTCTTTAACATCAATGAACCCATTCTGTTCGGCGCGCCGATCATCATGAACCCGATGCTGTTTATCCCGTTTGTGTTTGTTCCGCTGGTCAACGCCTGCCTGGCGTACGGCGCCACGAAGCTCGGCTGGCTGGCACAGGTGGTCTCGTTAACCCCATGGACTACGCCCGCGCCGATTGGCGCCTCGTGGGCGGCGAACTGGGCGCTGAGCCCGGTGGTAATGTGCCTCGTCTGCATGGTGATGTCGGCGCTGATGTACCTGCCGTTCCTGCGCGCCTATGAGCGTACGCTGATTAAAAACGAAGAGCAGAAAGCCCAGGCTGCAACCGTGGGTGCCGCTGAAGCCACAAGCAATTAAGTCAAAGAGGAAGGGTCATGAAATACGCATTTCCCGATAACTTCTGGTGGGGCAGCGCAAGCTCCGCTCTCCAGACGGAAGGGACACGAGAGGGTGAAACCACGTGGGACTACTGGTTTGCCCGCGAGCCGAACCGTTTTCACAACGGCGTGGGGCCGCAGCACACCTCCACGTTTTATCAGCACTGGAAAACGGACATTCAGCTGTTAAAACAGCTGAACCACAACAGCTTTCGTACCTCGATTAGCTGGGCGCGCCTGATCCCCGACGGTATCGGTGAAGTGAACCCGGACGCGGTCGATTTTTATAATCAGGTCATTGATGAGCTGAATGAACAGGGCATCACGCCGTTTATCACCCTGTTCCATTTCGACATGCCGATGGCGATGCAGGAAATTGGCGGCTGGGAAAACCGTGACGTGGTGGACGCGTACGCCCGCTATGCGCAGATTTGCTTCGAGCTGTTCGGCGACCGCGTGCTGCACTGGTTTACCTTCAACGAGCCGATCGTGCCGGTGGAAGGCGGTTATCTGTATGACTTCCACTACCCCAACGTAGTGGATTTCCGCCGGGCGGCCACCGTGGCGTATCACACGGTGCTGGCCCATGCGAAGGCGGTTCAGGCCTACCGCGCCGGGCACTACGCGGGGGAGATCGGCATCGTGTTGAACCTGACGCCGTCGTATCCGCGTTCGCAGAACCCGGCAGACGTGAAGGCGGCGCACGTTGCGGATCTGATGTTTAACCGCAGCTTCCTCGACCCGGTCCTGCGCGGCGAATACCCGGCGGATCTGGTGGCGCTGCTGAAATCTTACGACCAGCTGCCCGCCTGCAAGCCGGAAGACGGTTTCCTGATTGCGGAAGGGAAAATCGACCTGCTCGGCATTAACTACTATCAGCCGCGTCGCGTGAAGTGTCGCGACAGCGCGGTGAACCCGCAGTCGCCGTTTATGCCGGAATGGTTCTTTGATAGCTACGACATGCCGGGCCGCAAGATGAACCCCTACCGCGGCTGGGAAATCTACGCGCCGGGTATTTACGATATTCTGATTAACCTGCGCGACAATTACGGCAACCCCCGCTGCTTTATTTCTGAAAACGGCATGGGCGTCGAAAACGAGCAACGTTTTATTGAAAATGGCCAGATTAACGATCAATACCGCATCGAGTTTATTTCCGAACATTTAGCCTGGCTGCATAAGGGTATTAGCGAAGGGTGCAATTGTCTTGGTTACCATATGTGGACGTTTATTGATAACTGGTCGTGGTGTAACGCATATAAAAATCGCTACGGATTTATCCAGCTCGATTTAAAGACGCAGCAGCGCACCATTAAGAAAAGCGGGGAGTGGTTTGCCGCCACCGCCTTAAATAATAGGTTTGATAAAGAGTAATGATGATGATCGCACTAGAAGAAGCCGTAATGGAAATTATCGTCAATGCCGGGCAGTCCCGCAGCCTGTGCTTTGAAGCGCTGCACGCGGCGCGTCAGGGCAACATTGACGAGGCCAAAAGCCTGCTGCGCGAAGCCGACGGCTACGCGCGCCAGGCGCACAAGATGCAGACCAAACTGATTGAGCAGGACGCGGGCGAAGCACGCCAGCCTATGACCTTAATTATGGTGCACGCGCAGGATCATTTAATGAACTCCTTATTAGCGCGTGAATTATCCGAAGAAATTATTCATTTATATCAGAGATAGTCTATGGCGAAATAAATTACTGTAATACCTCTGTACCTAAAACTAGAAATCCACTTGTTCTGATGATAGCGACATATTCTGTCAGATCGGAGCGGGATGGTTATTGTCTGAATAAAATTAAACTATATTGAGATAACCATGAATACGATTAAAAAACTTCCATTAACCATGGCGGTTATCGCCGCGCTTTGCCCAATTTCCGTGCTCGCCCAAGAATTCACCCAGGAGCAAATCGACGCCATTGTGGCGAAAGCGGTGGATAAAGCCCTGGCCGAACGTCAGGCCAAAATGGATGCCGCCGTCGCGAAAAAAGCGGACGTGGTGACCGAGCCGCAAAGCGCGGCGCAATCCCCGGACATGGCGATTCCGTTCGGGATTAAATTTACCGGCTACGCCCGCTACGGCGCGAACTTCCAGGCCGCCGATCAGAAATATGTGGCGGTGGATGGCTCCTACAACGGCGCGTCCGCGATCGGTCGTCTGGGTAACGAAGGCAACGGCGGCGAGTTCCAGCTCTCTAAAGCCTTCAAGGGCGACAACGGCGCCATCTGGGACATCAACGTGATGATCGACCACTGGGGCGACGAAGTTAACCTGAAAAAGGCCTACGCGGGGGTGACCAACATTATGGCCTCCAACCCGAACGCCTATTTCTGGGCCGGTCGCGACTTCCACCAGCGTCCGCAGCAGGGCATCAACGATTACTTCTGGATGAACCACGACGGCCAGGGCGCCGGGGTGAAGAACTTCGATATCGGCGGCGTGCAGTTTGACGTCGCGGCCGTGGCGGCGGTGGAATCCTGTAGCCCGGAAGTGATGGAAGACGAAGCGAACCCGTCACGCATCACCTGTACCGGCGGGTCCGGCACGGGCGACAAAGGTAACTACGCGGCCACCTCTAAAATCCACGGCATGAAGCTCGGTCCGCTGGATCTGGAGCTGTACGCCAACTACGGCTTTGATTCAAAAGCGGTAGAGAGCGACGAGCGTCTGAACGCCTGGCAGGGCGGCGTGGTGCTGAGCCACACCAACGACAGCGGCGTGAACAAGGTGATTGCCCGCTACTCCGATAACTCGGACAACAGCGTGTTCAATAAAACCGAAGACCTGACCACGGTCTACGCCAGCTTCGAAGGGCTGTACAAATTCACCCAGGCCACGCAGGTGGAGTACATCCTCGCCTTCCACGACTACGACAACAGCCGTGATAAGACCGACAACCGTAAGAACTACAACGCCATCGTGCGTCCGATGCACTGGTGGAACGACGTTCACTCCACCTGGCTGGAAGCGGGCTGGCAGCACGTGGATTACGACAACGGCGGCGACAACAAAGGCTGGAAGCTGACCCTGTCGCAGAACATGTCTATCGCCATGGGGCCGGAGTTCCGTCCGATGCTGCGCTTCTACGTGACCGGCGGCAAGGTGGATAACGCACGCACCGCGCGCGTGAACAACACCAAAGACGAGACGCTCGACGACTTCAACGTCGGCGCGATGTGGGAGGCGTGGTTCTAGTAGAGCGTCGTTTGTTTCGCCCGGCGGCGCTGCGCTTGCACGGGCCTACAAGGTTTTGTAGGCCGGGTAAGCGTAGCGCCACCCGGCAAGATCCCATGTTATGCTACAAAAAAACCAACATAACAGGGGAGAAAATGGGTTCCACACGTAAAGGGATGCTGAACGTCCTGATCGCCGCCGTTTTATGGGGCAGTTCCGGCGTTTGCGCGCAGTACATCATGGAGAAAAGCCACATTTCTTCGCCTTACCTGACCATGGTTCGCCTGCTGTTTACCGGCGTGATCCTGCTGACGCTCTCCTTCGTTCACGGCGACAAGATTTTCTCGGTCATCAAACATCGCAAAGACGCCCTCAGCCTGCTGTTTTTCTCGCTGGTCGGCGCGCTCACCGTGCAGCTCACCTTCCTGCTGACGATTGAAAAATCCAACGCCGCGACGGCCACCGTGCTGCAGTTTCTGTCGCCAACGATTATCGTGGCGTGGTTCGCGCTGGCGCGGAAAAAGCGCCCCGGCGTGTTTGTTTTGTCCGCGATTGTGACCTCGCTTGTCGGGACGTTCCTGCTGGTCACCCACGGCGACCCAACCTCGCTCTCCATCTCGCCTGCCGCCCTGTTCTTCGGCATCGCCTCGGCGTTTGCCGCCGCGTTTTACACCACCTATCCGTCAACGCTGATTGCCCGCTACGGCACATTGCCGATTGTCGGCTGGAGTATGTTAATTGCCGGATTAATGCTGACGCCGTTCTACGCCGGACGTGGCACCACCTTCGTTATCGACGGCGGCCTGCTGCTGGCGTTTTTCTACCTGGTGGTGATCGGCACCGCGCTGACGTTCAGCCTGTATCTGAAAGGCGCACAGATGATCGGCGGGCCGAAGGCGAGCATCCTGAGCTGCGCCGAGCCGCTGAGCAGCGCGCTGCTGTCGGTGGTGTTGCTGGGCGTGGCGTTCACCCTGCCGGACTGGCTGGGGACGCTGCTGATCGTGTCGTCGGTGGTGCTGATTTCGATGGATTCGCGTAGAAGGGTTAAGGCATCGGCGTAGCCTGATGCCCTCACCCCAACCCTCTCCCACGGGAGAGGGAGAAAAACACTACTTCGCTTTAACCTTCCCTGCCACCAGCAGCGCCGTCAGCAGCATCAGCGTGCCGGAAATCACCAGCGGTGACGTCAGCCCCAGATGGTCGAGCGCCACGCCGCCAATGGCCGCGCCGCAGGTGTTCGCCAGCTGGATCACCGCCACCTGAATCGACCCGGCTTTTTCCGCCTGATCGGCAAGCGAGCGGGTGATCCACGTCGACCAGCCCACCGGCACCAGCGCAAAGGCAAAGCCCCAGATAATCGCAATGGCAGACGCGACCCACTTATCGCTGCCCCACAGCACCAGCACCGTGGCGCTCGCCGCCAGCACCAGCGGCGCACCCGCCAGCGCCACCTTCAGGGAGCGTTTCAGGAACTGGGACGACAGCGAGGTACCGACAAAGCTGGCGATACCGAAGCTCAGCAGCACCAGCGTCAGACCGTCCACGTCAAAGCCCGCCATGGTCATAAACACCGGGCGGATATAGGTAAAGAAGGCAAACTGCCCGGCAAAGGCCATGAAGATGGCGGTCATCCCCGCGAGTACGCCGGGGCGTTTCAGCAGGCTGAACATATTCTGCTTGTGATGCGCCGCCTCGCCCGGCAGCGACGGCAGCGCTTTCCACACCCAAATGATGCAGAGCAGACCCATCACCGCCGCGGCGTTGAAGACGTTACGCCAGCCGATAATCCCGCCGAGGAAGCTGCCGAGCGGCGCGGCAATCACCAGCGCGATGGAGACCGCACCGAAGATAACGGAGAGGGCTTTTGGCACCGTCCGCGCGGGCACCAGCCGCATAGTCAGCGAGGCGGACATCGCCCAGAAGCCGCCCAGCCCTAACCCGAGACAGGCGCGCCCCAGAAGCAGCAGGGCAAAGCTATTGGCAAAGGAGACCAGCAGGCAGGAGAGCGTCAGCAGCGTGGCAAAAAGAATGACCACGCGGCGACGGTCGATCGCGCCAATCACCTGGGTGATAAACAGGCTGGCGAACATCGCCACGAAGGCGGTGACGGTAACGGACTGCCCCGCCACGCCTTCGGAAATGCCCAGGTCCTGCGCCATTGGCGTCAGCAGGCTCACCGGCAGAAACTCAACGGTAATCAGGCAGGCGACGCAGAACGCCACGGAAAAAACCGCCGACCAGTTGGGGCGTGAAACCTCTTTGGTCTGCGGTCGGGTCGTGGGCTGGATATGTTCTGTCATGGCGTCACCTGAAGATAAAAACGTGCGGAAAAGTCGCGCAGTTTATCATCAAAAGTGTGACGAATTTAACGTTTAGACAACTTTTGTCGTTTTTACAGGGGATCAGTGCAGGTAAAACACGCCCTCTTCCGGCAGGAAGAGCTGGTTATAGCGTAGCTGGAAGGCGTTCAGCTCCTGCGGATCGGGCTCCATCTCGCGCATGAAGCCAAGCGCCAGACGAATTTGCGCATCGGTAATGGGTGCGGCAAGGCGGGCTTTACGCAGCAGGCGGTGCCACGTGTGCAGGTTCTCCTCGCTGCCATCGACAATGCAGACCTGCCAGATCAGCAGCACCTGCGCGGCGTTTTGCAGATGCGCCTCGTCGGGGCGTTCAAGATAACGGATAAACTCATTGCCCGGCGTTTTACCGAACTGATCGATCATCGACTCGACCGGCATCGGGGTGATGCCCAGACGCTCGCTTAAACGTTTGATGGCGCGGCGGGAATCTGAGGTCAGGACGCGAAATCCCACCACAAACACCACGGCAAGCGTTGCCAGCATTATCCAGACCATGCGTTCTCCTTTGACTAGCCGCTCATCATAGCGGGAAACGCACGGCGTCAACAGCGGGCATAACCAGAATAGTGCTCTGAAAAGACGTTGCGGAATGGGGGATCAGGTATTAACGCCGTTGGCGCAAATAAAAAAGCCCGGCATCACACACCGGGCAAAGACGTTACCTGCACACTCAGGCCGCTTTTAATTTCTGCGCGCGATTTTCACGGCGAATTTTACGTTCTTCCAGCACCGCGACCATCGCCATCAGGACGATACAGCCGATCGCTGCCGCATCCAGCGCTGCGAAGGTGCCCGCCCAGCCGGTGAGGCCGAAAATTGGCGTGCCGTCGGCGATCATCCCCAGACCCAGCTTGGCAAAGCTGTCGCCGATCAGATAGGCGAAGGTGCCTTTAATCCCATCGGCAGCGCCGATCGCTTTTTTCGGTACGAAGCCCACTGCCGCCACGCCGATCAGCAGCTGCGGACCAAACACCAGGAAGCCGAGCGCGAACAGGGACGCCAGGTAAACGTACTGGTTGCTGGCGTGCTGGTAGACGCCGAGGGTGGCGATAATCAACGCCAGCGCGATGCAGGCCACCAGCGCGCGACGGCCGTTGGCGAGGTCGGAGAGCCAGCCCCACAGCAGCGTGCCGACCAGCGCGCCCACTTCGAACAGGGTGAAGCCCTGAATTGCTACTTCTTTAGAAAGCTTCAGCTCCTGGAAAGCATACACGGTTGACCACTGGTCAATGCCGATACGCACCACGTAGAGGAAGATGTTTGAGAAGCAGAGCAGCCAGATCACTTTGTTTTTCAGCACGTACTCAACAAAGATCTGCCATTTGGACATCTCGTTCTCTTCGGTCTCTTTGTCCTCTTCGCTGATCTCCTCGCCGAACAGCTCTTCCGCTTTGCCGAGGCCGTACGATTCCGGGGAGTCGCTGCCGTAGCGAAGGCCGATAAAGCCGACGATCAGGGCGATAATCGACGGGAAGATAAACATCCCGATGACGTGGCCGTCGAAGAGGTAGTTTGCGCCGAACAGCGCTACGCCAGCCGCGCCCGCCCCGCCGAGGTTGTGGGAGATGTTCCACATGCCGAGGTACGAACCACGCTTGCGGCGCGGGGTCCATTTGGTAATGGTGGAGTAGCTGCACGACCCGCCGGTGCTCTGGAAGAAACCGCTCAGGGCGTAGAAGGCGATCATCAGGAACAGGCTGACGGAGCCCGCGCCCATGCTGGCGCTGAAGCCGAGCATACAGATGGCGGAGAGGATCAGCATAAACGGCAGGAATTGCTTGGTGTTTTTGCCGTCCGCGTAGTAGGAAACGACGGTCTTGCCCACGCCGTAGGTGATGGAGAAGCCCAGGCCAATCATCCCCAGCTGCGTCATGCTCAGCCCGTAGGTCGAGATCATGTCGTTCTGCGCGATGTTAAAGTTTTTGCGGATCAGATACATGGTCAGGTAGCCGATGAAGACCACCAGATAGGACTGCATGAACGGTTTGAACCACATCTTGCGCCGCACGTCGAGCGGCAGATCCAGAGTCGGCTTGCGCACCTGGTTTAAGAAGGCCAGCATGGTTGGTTTACTCCTGAGCTGATTTTTGCAGCATTGTAAAAATCAGCCGGGAGAGATGCCTGAGACAGCGTCCAGGTAAAACCGGGAAAATTTCCTAGTTTTGCGCCACTCGGGGTGAAAAGGTGAGGCGCATCACATCACGCTGGCTTCACGCGGGGCCTGCGCATGTAAAAACGGCAGCAGCAGCAGGGCGGAAATGCCCGCCGCGATGGCGATCACCGCGAAGAACCCGCTCCAGTGCCAGACGTCAATCACCCGCGCCAGCGGCCAGCCGGAGAGCGATGCGCCCAGGTAGGCAAACAGCCCGACAAAGCCCGTCGCCGCGCCTGCCGCCTCCTTGTGCGAGCACTCCGCCGCCGCCATGCCGATGAGCATCTGCGGGCCAAACACGAAGAAGCCGGTGGTGAAGAAGCACGCCGCCTGCATGACGTAGCTGGCGAACGGCATCAGCCACAGCGAGCCAACAGAGAGCAAAATCCCGGCGGCAAAAATCAGGTTCATCGGGCCGCGGTTGCCGTTGAACAGCTTATCCGAGCCCCAGCCCGCCACCAGCGCGCCGATAAACCCGCCCAGCTCGAACATGGTCACCGCCGAGTTGGCGGTCACGAGGTCCACGCCGAGCGTCTCGGACATGTACAGATTGCCCCAGTCGTTGATGGCCGCGCGCACCACGTAGACCAGCACGTAGCAGAGCGACAGCAGCCAGATGTACGGGTTTTTCAGCACGTATTTGGTGAGGATCTCCCTGCGGGTCAGCCCCGCGCCCTCCTGCTGCTGGGCAATCTCCATCTCGTCGTGCCGCCAGTCGCCCACCGCAGGCAGGCCCACGGTTTGTGGCCTGTCGCGCAGGCGCCAGCAGAGGAACAGCCCGGCAACAATCGCCAGGCCACCGGCAATCATCATCCCCGCGCGCCAGCCGTAGTGCAGCGCCGCGGCCCCCACCACCATCGGGATCAGCGCCCCGCCGACGTTGTGCGCGGTGTTCCAGACGGCCCACCAGCCGCCGCGTTCGTTGCGTGAGTACCAGGCGGTGAGCAGACGCGCGCAGACCGGCGCGCCCCAGCCCTGGAAGAAGGCGTTCAGCGCCCACAGCAGGGCAAAGGCCCACAGCGAGGTGGAGAAGCCAAACAGAATATTCACCACGCCGGTGGCGATCAGCCCAACGCCCATGAAATAACGCGCGTTGGAGCGATCGCTGACGATGCCGGAGAAGAACTTCGACAGGCCGTAGGTGATATAAAACAGCGTCGCCAGCAGGCCGATATCGGTGCGGGTCATCACGCCGCTCGCGAGGATCTCCGGCGCGGCGGCGTTGAAGCTTTTGCGGGTGAAGTAGAACAGCGCGTAGCCGAGCCAGATAGTGATCAGGATATGACGACGCCAGTAGCGGTAGCGGGCGTCGATTTCCGCTTTGTTGCTTAACGGGGCTGCGCTGGCTGGGGTTTTAAACATGATGCGTCCTTAACGGCAGGCTGACGCTGACGCGCGTCCCGTGGGTGCAGGAGAGGCTCAGCGTGCCGCCCAGCGCCTTCACGCGCTCGCGCATGCCCGCCAGGCCAAAGCCCTGCTGCCCGGAGCCGGGCGGCAGGCCGCAGCCGTCGTCTTCAATCACCAGCATCAGGCGCTCGTCCTGCTGCCAGCCCTGGATGGTGACCGCGCTGGCGCTGGCGTGCTTGACGATATTGTTCAGCCCTTCCTGACAGACGCGGAACAGGGTTACGCGCTGGCCTTCGCTCAGCGCAGATTCGTTAATTCGCCAGTCGAGATGGCTGACAATGCCGCGGCTTTCCAGCTCCATCTCGCGCATCAGGGAACGCACCGCCTGCTCCAGCGACAGGTCGTCAAGCTGGCGCGGCCGCAGCCTGCCGAGCAGGCGTCGCACCGAGTCATACACGCCCAGTGAAAGCTGCTCGATATGCGCTCCGCCCTGCTTCACGCCCGCGTTTTCCGCCGCCAGACGCTGGACAATGCCCGCCTGGGTGCGGATGGCGGTGATCGTCTGGCCGATGTCATCGTGCAGCTCGCGGGCCACCTCCTGCCGCACGCTCTCTTCCGTCTCCAGCAGGCGTTCAGCCAGACGCCGGTTGCGCGCCAGCTCGGTTTGCAGGGACTGGTTCAGCTCGCGCAGACGCTGAATACCCGCCCCGAGCAGCAGCCCGGTCAGGCTCTGGGCCAGCAGCGAGAGCAGCAGATCCACCGGATGGTCGTGCCAGGTCTGGCTGGCAATCAGCGCGATGGCGTTCATCAGGGTCGCGATCAGCGCCCCCTGCCAGCCGTAGTGCCAGGCCAGGGCAATAATCGGCAGCGCCAGGCAAAACGGCGTGAAGCGTGAAAGCTCGGCAGGTAAACCGAGCTGAAGCCAGAGGCTCACCACGAACAGCAGCAGATACCAGATGAGATGCCGGGCGCGCCAGTTCACCGGTTGGGACACCAGCCCCGGACCAAGCGGCTGCCAGACGGTGCTGGTGAGGTAGTGCCAGATCACGAGGCAGGTGGGTGCCAGCGTCAGGCCACCGGTGAGGGTCAGCAGCAGCGCGTTGAGCATCTCCTTGTCGCCAACCCACGGCAGGGACTGCAGCAGCGCGGCGGCAATCAGCGCCGCCCCCTGCCGCAGCAGGGTGCGCCAGTCGCGCTGGTGACGATAGCGGGAAATGAGAGCAACCGGGAGAAGCGTGAGCAGGCTTCCGGTCATCAATAAGGGCAGATGCACGAGGGCCACTTCCTGCGCCAGCCAGACCAGCAGCAGCCACTCTGCGCCCAGCAACACGGGCCAGTAGCCGCGCGGGCACTGGAGCATTAACCCCAGACGCAGGCCGAAGGGAAACAGCAGCACCGCCAGCTCAGGACGTTCCACCAGATGCAGGCTGATGCTCCACAGGCAGAACCACGCGGCGGAGAAGATGAAAAAGCTGGCAACGACGGCAATCAGCCGCGAAAAGACGGGACTCATTGCCAGCTGTCGAACATGCAGCGCGCCAGCTCGACGTCGTTGCTGACGTTGAGTTTTTCCATCAGGTTGGCGCGATGGACGTGCACGGTCTTCGGCGACAGATCCAGCTCGGCGGCAATCTCTTTTACCGACATCCCCTGCGCGAGCTTCTCCGCCACCTGACGCTCGCGTCTGGTGAGCGGATCCTGTCGTCCAGCCGCCAGCTTGATGGCGATTTCCGGCGTCAGGTAGCAGCCGCCGGTGGAGACGGTGCGCACGGCGGCAATCAGCTCGTCCGGGCTGCAGCGTTTAGAGAGGAAGCCGCGCGCCCCCGCGTTAAGCGCCTGCTCGACCAGAGCCGGACTGTCGTGGACCGAGAGCATAATGGTCGCCATCCCTTTCGGCAGCTGGCTTAGCAGCTCCAGCCCGGAGAGATCCGGCATCGAAATGTCGCAGATACAGACCTGCACCCCGCGCCCCGGCAGGCCCGCCAGCGCCTCGCGGCCGGAGCCAAACTCGGCCACGACCTGGAAATCCGGTTCGAGGTTGAGAAGCTGGGCAAAGCCAGAGCGGACGATAAGGTGGTCGTCGATAAGGGCGATGGTGGTCATGTGTGTTCCTGCGGTCTGAAAAAGCCGGATGGCGCTGCGCTTATCCGGCCTACAAGAGCGAAAGACGCTTACCTTAAGCGATCTATTCGAAGAACACCGCAATTTTGTTAAACATGGTGGGATCGGACTGGTTGCGCGCCACGTTGGTGACGTCCTCCAGCTTGTCGATCTGCGCCATCATCTGCTCCAGACGCTGGTCATCGTTGACCAGTAGCCAGATGCGGCTGTGCTCGCTGCCCTGAATCGGCAGACAGAGAATGCCTTCCACGTTAAACGCACGGCGGGCAAACAGCCCGCAGACGTGGGTCATGACGCCAGGGTGGTTGCGGACGGTGAGTTCCAGAATGACGTTATCATGTTGTTTCTGCATGGCTTATTCTCCCACCATCTCAGTATTTGCCGCACCCGGCGGCACCATCGGATACACTTTTTGTTCAGGGTCGATACGCACGTGGATCAGCGCCGGGCCCGGACGCGAGATCGCCGCCTGCAGCGCCGCGTGGGCATCCTCTTCCGCGTTCAGATCGCAGGTGTGCAGGCCAAAGCCGGCGGCAATCTGCATAAAGTTAATCATCCCCGGATAGGTCGCCGCAAACACGCCCTGCTTGTAGAACAGGCTCTGCTGCTGGTGCACCAGCCCCAGCGCTTCGTTGTTCATCAGGATGATTTTCACGTCTAACTGGTTTTCGGCCGCGGTCGCCATCTCCTGAATGTTCATCATCAGGCTGCCGTCACCGGAGAAGCAGATGACCTTGCGGTCCGGATTCGCCAGCGCTGCACCTACTGCTGCAGGCAGGCCAAAGCCCATGGTGCCGAGGCCGCCGGAGGTCAGCCACTGGCGCGGACGGTTCAACGGGTAGGCCTGGGCGGTCCACATCTGGTGCTGGCCCACGTCGGTGGTGATAATCGCGCTGTCGTCGACGCAGGCGGCCACGGCGTTGATCAGGCCATAGTGGCTCAGCGGATCGCCTTCAGTTGGGATCGCGCCCGGGAACTCGCGCTGCAGATCGGCCACCAGCTGGCGCCAGTCGGCGCGATCGGTCGCGTCCGTTTGCGGGATCAGCTGCGCCAGCACTTCGGCTACGTCGCCCTGAATCGCCACGTGCGGCTGCTTGATTTTACCCAGCTCGGCGCGATCGATATCCACGTGAATGATTTTCGCGTTCGGGCAGAACTCCTCGGTTTTGCCAATCGCCCGGTCATCAAAACGCGCGCCCATCACAATCAGCAAATCCGCCTCTTGCAGGATGTAGTTGGTGCTGCGCGCGCCGTGCATGCCCAGCATCCCCAGGGACAGCGGGTGCGCTTTTGGCAGCATACCCAGCGCCATCAGGGTCATGGTGGTCGGCAGGTTGGCTTTTTCCGCAAACTGGCGGATTTCATCCGCGGCGTTAATCGCCCCGCCGCCCAGATAGAGCACCGGACGTTTGGCGGCGTTAATCATGGCGGCGGCGTCGCGCACGCTCTCAGCGCTGAACTCCGGCGCGGGGGCACGCTCGCCCGGCTCCGGCAGCACGTCGATCTCGATCTCTGCGGTCTGGACATCCTTAGGAATGTCTATCCACACCGGGCCCGGGCGGCCGGACTGCGCAATGCGGAACGCATCGCTGATAACCTGAGGAAGCTCGGCGATGTCGCGAACTAAATAGTTATGTTTGGTGATGGGGATAGAGATGCCGTAGGTATCCACTTCCTGGAACGCATCGGTACCGATCATCGAGGACGGCACCTGGCCGGTAATGCAGATCAGCGGAATGGAGTCGAGGCGCGCGTCGGCGATGGCGGTGACCAGGTTGGTTGCGCCCGGGCCGCTGCAGGCCATACAGACCGCCGGTTTACCCTGCGTGCGCGCCATGCCCTGAGCGATAAAGCCTGCCCCCTGCTCGTGGCGCGCCAGCACATGGCGGATCTGCGTGCTTTGGCTTAACGCATCGTACAGCGGCAGCACCGTGCCGCCGGGGATGCCCGCAACCGTGGTGATGCCCTGTCGCTCCAGCAGATGAACGATCAGCTGCGCGCCGGTAAAACGCGTCTTGGTGGATGTTGTGCCCGAACTTGCCATGCTCCAGTCCTTTTCTTCTGGGCCGACTTTCCGGGGAGGGTCCTAAACGAAAAACCCCGCCCGGTTTGCGCCGGCGGGGTTTTGGATTCGTGTGTTGATCCAGTCCCTACGGCGCATTGCCGACGACCACCACCACACGCACGACGACCACTGCGGCTGGTTGCGCAGTTTTTAGTAGGGTCGAAGTGAAGATGGATGAAGTCATTGGGGACCTGTGTTTGGAATCATTGATGGAATTTATACAAACACAGGTTTTCGGGCGTGACAATGGAAATATTTTCATCTGCGCAAAAATGCGTCAGGGATCACGTTTCGTTTGTTGGGGGATGAAAACAAAAAACCCCGCCGAAGCGAGGTTTTTATCAGGGTTTTGCGGTTGGTCGCCGCAGAACACACTGTGTTACGTCAACGCAAAAAGTATACGCGATCGAAGACGAACGCGCAATTCCGGCACGGATTTTGACGTTTTTGAGTATGGATCGCCTTCCAGATTTTGTCCACAAAATACTGTTCATACGTACAGTATTTATCTATACTGAGGGTGTTCGCAGTGAGCGAGGGGGCCGCAGTTCTACCGGCGCAACGAAGTCCTGGCTGAAACGGGTGGTGCCGTCAGTGCCTTAACCCCTGAAGTGAGCACACTGTGTTACGTCAATCCAGGTGCTGGTAACAGGCGGCGGAAAGGTACGCCAGCATCGTGCTCCTTTTAACCAAAAGGAGACGCGTATGAGCGTAGTGGATATGGTGATACTTATCCTCAAACTCATTGTTGCAGTACTGCAACTGCTTGATGCTGTCCTGAAATTCGTTCGGTAATTCAGGTTCAAGTCGCACCTGAGAGGGGCGGGCAACCGCCCCTCTTTAATAACGAGGGAATGCTATGTCGCGTCTGTTAATTGAGCCTGTCACGCCCGACGAGCCGGGGTATATCGCCCTGAAGGCGGAAAGTATCGCACTGAATTTCAACATGCTGCGCAGGCTGGAAGAGAGCTGGCAGCGGGGTGAGAACCGCTTTAACGCGCCGGGTGAAAAGCTGCTGGGGGCGTTTCTCAACGGCAAGCTAGTTGGCGTGTGCGGTCTGAATCGCGATCCGTTCAGCCAGCAGCCGCGCGCCGGGCGTATTCGCCATCTCTACGTCAGCGAGAAGTATCGCGGGCTGGGAATTGGCAAGCAGCTTTTGACCGTGGTGATGGCCGATGCCAGCATCTGGTTCGATTTCCTCAATACCCATGCACCGGACGCTGCCTACGGGTTTTATCGCCAGGCAGGGTTTACGCTGGTCTCGGACGAACCGCGGGTGACGCACCGCCTTTTTTGTGCGGTGTAACCGGCTGGCAGCTTCAGAGCGTGAATGTTACAGTTGAGTGACAACTCATCACCCGATACGCCATGACCCTCACCGTATTCTGCATTTTACTCTTCGCCGCGCTGCTGCATGCCAGCTGGAACGCCATCGTCAAAGCCGGAACGGACAAGCTTTATTCTGCAATCAGCGTCAGCGGCTCCGCCACGCTGATTGCCCTGGTGCTGCTCCCCTTCTCTCCACAGCCCTCTGCCGCAAGCTGGCCGTTTTTGATCGTCTCCTGCGCCTTACAGGTGGTCTACACCGTGCTGGTCGCGAAGACCTATCAGGTTTCCGATATGAGCCAGACCTACCCGCTGATGCGCGGCACCGCCCCGCTGCTGGTGGCGCTGATCAGCGTGCTGGCGCTCGGCGATCGTCTCTCCTGGCTCGCCTGGTCCGGCATCGGGGTAATTTGCCTGTCGATTCTGGCGATGGCGATGAACGGGCGCATGCACTCACGCAAGGGGATCTGGCTGGCGCTGCTGAATGCCTGTTTTATCGCCGGGTATACACTGGTGGACGGCACCGGTGTGCGGCTGTCGGAGACCGCGCTGGGCTATACGCTGTGGACCTTCTTTATGAACGGCTTCTGCCTGCTCGGCTGGGCGATGGTGGCACGTCGGCGCGAGGCGTCCGGCTACCTGCGTCTGCACTGGAAAAAGGGGCTGCTTGGCGGGGTGGGGACCATGGGCTCTTACGGTCTGGCGCTGTGGGCGATGACGCAGGCGCCGCTGGCGGTGGTCGCGGCGCTGCGTGAAACCTCAATACTCTTTGGCGCGCTGATCGCATTTCTGCTTTTAAAAGAGAAGGTTGCGGGCCTGCGCATTGCAGCGGCGCTGGGTATCGCCGGCGGCGCCATTCTGCTGCGCCTGGCGTAAAGCACTGGCAACATTAGTTGCCGTTCTTGTTTACAAATCCTGCCTTTACCGGTTTTTTCATTCACCGCGACAATGCTTAAATTGTCATCTCTCTGTGGTAGATTCCTCGCGCATTTATGGGAATGCGCAGTCACTTATTCTTCATTTTTCTCTTTTGGCAAAAGTATTCAGCGACATGAAAAAGCAACGGAACGTTAACTTATTGTTGATGCTGGTGTTACTGGTGGCCGTCGGTCAGATGGCGCAAACCATCTACATTCCGGCGATTGCCGACATGGCAAAGGAATTGAACGTCCGCGAGGGCGCGGTACAGAGCGTAATGGCGGCCTACCTGCTGACCTATGGCGTTTCGCAGCTCTTCTACGGCCCGCTCTCTGACCGCGTCGGGCGTCGCCCGGTGATCCTGGTGGGCATGAGTATTTTCATGGTGGCGACGGTGATTGCCATTACTACCCATAGCCTGACCGTACTGATTGCCGCCAGCGCCCTGCAGGGCGTGGGGACCGGCGTTGGCGGGGTGATGGCGCGAACCTTACCGCGCGATATGTATCAGGGCACCCAGCTCCGTCATGCCAACAGTCTGTTGAATATGGGGATTCTGGTCAGCCCGCTGCTGGCCCCGCTGATCGGCGGCCTGCTGGACACGATGTGGTCCTGGCGCGCCTGCTACGCCTTCCTGCTGGTGCTGTGCATCATTGTCACCTTCAGCATGGCGCGCTGGATGCCGGAAACGCGCCCGCAGGACGCGCCGCGCACGAAGCTGATCGCCAGCTATAAAACGCTGTTCGGCAACGGCGCGTTTACCTGCTACCTGCTGATGCTGATTGGCGGCCTGGCGGGCATCGCGGTGTTCGAAGCCTGCTCCGGCGTGCTGCTGGGCGCGGGGCTTGGCCTGAGCAGTATGGTGGTGAGCATTCTGTTTATTCTGCCGATCCCGGCGGCGTTCTTCGGCGCGTGGTTTGCCGGGCGACCAAACAAACGCTTCTCCACCCTGATGTGGCAGTCGGTGATCAGCTGTCTGCTGGCGGGTCTGATGATGTGGATCCCGGGGCTGTTTGGCGTGATGACCGTCTGGACGCTGCTCATCCCGGCGGCGCTGTTCTTCTTTGGCGCGGGGATGCTGTTCCCGCTCGCCACCAGCGGCGCGATGGAGCCGTTCCCGTTCCTCGCAGGTACGGCGGGCGCGCTGGTGGGCGGTTTGCAAAACATCGGTTCCGGCGCGCTGGCCTGGCTTTCAGCGATGATGCCGCAGACCGGGCAGGCTAGTTTGGGCCTGCTGATGACGCTGATGGGGCTGCTGATTTTACTGTGCTGGCTGCCGCTGGCGTCGCGTGTCCCGCATCACGAGCAGCCGGTTTAACCGCATGATGGCCCGGCTTCTCGCCGGGCTTTTCACAGACAGGGGCGATCATCGCCTGCAATAACGGCTCTGGCGCAGGCCGCCAGGCGCCCTCTTCCCCGTCGTAAAACTGGAAATCCGCGTTAAGCGCATACGGGATTTTCGCCTTTTGCAGCTCGCAGGCCATAAAGGTAGCGAACGCTATCTGCGAGGCGGTTGGCGTAAAGCGGCTTGATTCTCCCACGCCCCAGCCCCCAACCCAGCTAACGTGCCCGGTTTTTTGCTGCCAGTGCAGCGCGGCATTGATGCGGTTACGGATTGCCGCTTTCTCCGCCGCCGTGCCGGACGTCCACGGGTATTTACCGCCATTCTTCAGCGGCCCCCACGGGAAAATATGCCACTCCGCCAGCAGATAGTTTTGGCTGTGCGCGGGCAGCTTCAGGCTGGATAACTCCTCCGGCGCGGCACGCAGGCGTGGCGCAATGAAGATCATGCGCTGCGGGTCGATGTCGTGGATCGCTTTAACGGTTTTTTCATACACGCGATTCAGCGACGCGAGATTGTGGTTGAGCTTGTCGGCCGGCTCATAAATGAGATCAAAACCCAGCAGCGGGTAGCTCTGACCGAAATAGTGCGCCACGGCAATCCACCAGTTGACCGTCTCTTTCTCGTTATCGGCTTTCGGGTCGTTTTTATATTCATCAGCCTGATACGCGACTATCGGGATCACGCCATATTGCTCACAGGCTTCTACCAGCTTGCGCAGGTGGATCAGCCGCGCTTCCGTCGGCTCGTCGGCCACGCGGATGCGCACGTGGGTAATGCCTTTAGCCCGAAAATCGCGGACCACCAGCGGGTCGAATTCGCGTATGCCGCGCTCGGTGCGCGCCCAGTCCACATCCATCCCGACGCCAAGCTGCTGCGCATAACGGGCAGCCGTCAGCGGCGGCTCAGCGGCAATGGCCCAGCCGGAAGAGATCAGTAACGCGGTCGCTATAAGAAGCTTTAACACGGTTTACCCTGGATAAATCGAAAGCATTACCTGTATTTAGCACGCTTTTTCACATTTGGTGTAGCGCGAAAGCGTAATAATTCTTCAACCTGCCAGTTCTCTCAGCCAGCCGATAAAGGCGTCTATTTTCGGCCACTGTCGGCCCGAAAGCGTCGAAACATAGTAGTGCTGATGGCATTTCAGGGTCTTGTCACCAAACGGGGCGATCAGTTCGCCCCGTTCAAGCCGTTTTTGCACCAGCCGCTTTCTGCCCATCGCGACGCCGACGTGGTTGATGGCCGCAATAATCGCTAAGTCGGAACGATCGAAACCAATGCCCGACGATGGCGGCATATTTACCCCAAAATGCTGCGCCCAGCTCAGCCACTCATCCGTACCGGAATCATTGCTCCAGGCCTGACGGTCGTGCAGCAGCGTGCAGTGGCTAAGGTTATCGGGGTTTTTCAACAGCTCATGCTCGCGGGCATACTGCGGCGAGCAGACGGGCAAAATCTCTTCGTCCATCAGGAAGTGATGAGACAGATGGTTTGGCGGCGTATCGTCGAAATAGAGCGCCAGATCGACCCCCGTTCGCTGCATATTGACGTAATCATTGCCGGTCAGGACGGTGAGCGAAATCGACGGATAGCGGCGGGTAAAGTCACCCAGCATGGGTACCAGCCAGCACTGAGCGATCGACGGCCGGGAGTAGACCGTCAGCGTGCCGGACAGCGCCTGGTTTTTGATGTCCAGGATCTCCTGATTCAGGGTGTCGAGGGACGATTTTAGCGTCCAGTAAACGCGCTTTCCCTCCTGCGTCAGCTCGACTTTACGGTGCGAACGGACAAACAGCTGAATACCGAGCTCTTCTTCGAGCAGGTTGATGCGGTGGCTCACCGCGCTGGGGCTGAGCGACAGCTCCTCCGCCGCCAGCGCGAAGGATTCATGTCGAGCCGCCACTTCAAAGGTGTACATTTTCGACAGCTGCCAGCCGTTTAATAGCCGGTTTCTGGCTTCATTTGCATCGGTCATCACAATTCTCACGCGTAGTTTCTGCGCTCAGCATACTGTTTAAGGGTGAATTTATGTGAACCTAATGCGGATCAAGTGCGTTTTTTAGAGCGCAGTCACTCAGTTGATTCAATCTGGCTCACCTGAACGCCAATTTATATCGTTTGTCAGCCCACGCCGCTTTTTCGTCCAATACCTCCAGATGACATAAGGGTGAGGTGAGATATGGGATCTCAGGTCTGGGTTGTGGCAACGCTGCTGGTCAGCATTGTGTTGATTGTTTTAACCATCGTTAAGCTGAAGTTTCACCCGTTCCTCGCGCTGCTGCTGGCGAGCTTTTTCGTCGGCGCAATGATGGGAATGAGCCCGCTGGATATGGTAAACGCCATTGAGAGCGGGATTGGCGGCACGCTGGGCTTCCTGGCGGCCGTGATTGGTCTGGGCACCATTCTCGGCAAGATGATGGAGGTTTCCGGCGCGGCAGAGCGCATCGGGATCGCCCTGCAGCGCTGCCGCTGGCTGTCAGCAGACGTGATTATGGTGCTGGTGGGCCTGATCTGCGGCATTACGCTGTTCGTGGAAGTGGGCGTGGTCCTGCTGATCCCACTGGCGTTTTCCATCGCCAAAAAGACCCACACGTCGCTGCTTAAGCTGGCCATTCCGCTCTGTACCGCGCTGATGGCGGTGCACTGCGTGGTGCCGCCGCATCCGGCTGCGCTGTTTGTGACCAATAAATTAGGAGCGGACGTTGGAACGGTCATTATCTACGGTTTGATGGTCGGCCTGATGGCCTCTCTGGTCGGCGGCCCGCTGTTCCTGAAGCTGCTCGGCAATCGTCTGCCGTTTAAACCGGTTCCGGCGGAATTTTCAGACCTGAAGGTGCGGGAAGAGCATACCCTGCCGTCGCTGGGCGCCACGCTGTTTACGGTGCTGCTGCCGATTGCCCTGATGCTGGTGAAGACCATCGCTGAACTGAATATGGCAAAAGACGGCACGCTGTATACGCTGCTGGAGTTTATCGGCAACCCCATCACCGCCATGTTCATCGCCGTGTTTGTCGCCTACTACCTGCTGGGCATCCGCCAGCACATGGGCATGGGCGCGATGCTGACGCACACCGAGCACGGCTTTGGCTCTATCGCCAACATTTTGCTGATTATCGGCGCGGGCGGCGCGTTCAACGCCATCCTGAAAACCAGCGGACTGGCGGACTCGCTGGCGCAAATTCTCTCGAACCTGCACATGCACCCTATCCTGCTCGCCTGGCTGGTGGCGCTGGTGCTGCATGCCGCCGTAGGCTCCGCCACGGTCGCGATGATGGGCGCCACGGCCATCGTCGCGCCGATGCTGCCGCTCTACCCGAACGTCAGCCCGGAGATCATCACCATTGCCATCGGTTCCGGCGCCATTGGCTGCACGATCGTGACCGATTCCCTCTTCTGGCTGGTGAAGCAATACTGCGGCGCGACCCTGAATGAGACCTTCAAATACTATACGACGGCGACGTTTATCGCCTCGGTGCTTGCACTTGGCGGCACATTCCTGCTTTCTTTTATTATCTGAGCGCGAAGAGACGTATTATGGAAAACGCAACTATCACCACTTTAACCGCACAGTTTCCTCTGGTTGAGGATCTGATTGCCCTGAAAGAAACCACCTGGCTAAACCCGCGCACCACGACGCTTGCCGAAGGGTTGCCGTATGTCGGGCTGACCAAAGCCGACGTGGACGATGCCCATGCGCGCCTGAAACGCTTCGCGCCGTATCTGGCGAAAGCCTTCCCGGAAACGGCCGCAACGGGCGGGATTATTGAATCCGAACTGGTCGCCATTCCGGCAATGCAGGCGCGGCTGGAGAAAGAATCTGCTAAGTCTATTCCCGGCACGCTGCTGCTGAAAAAAGACAGCCATCTGCCGATCTCCGGCTCGATTAAAGCGCGCGGCGGTATCTATGAGGTGCTGACCCACGCGGAAAAACTGGCTCTGGACGCCGGGTTGCTGAGCGTTGAGGATGACTACAGCATCCTGCTGGAGCCGCGCTTTAAGGACTTCTTCAGCCAGTACAGCATTGCGGTAGGCTCAACCGGCAACCTGGGGATGTCCATCGGCATCATGAGCGCCCGCATCGGCTTTAAGGTGACGGTACATATGTCCGCCGACGCCCGCGAGTGGAAGAAAGCCAAACTGCGCAGCCACGGCGTCATCGTCGTGGAATATGAGCAGGATTACGGCGTGGCGGTGGAGCAGGGACGCAAAGCGGCGGAAAGCGATCCGAACTGCTTCTTCATTGACGATGAAAACTCCCGCACCCTGTTCCTGGGCTACGCGGTGGCGGGCGAGCGCCTGAAGGCACAGTTTGCCGCTCAGGGCCGCGTGGTGGATGCCGATCATCCGCTGTACGTCTACCTGCCGTGCGGCGTCGGCGGCGGCCCCGGCGGCGTGGCGTTTGGCCTGAAGCTGGCCTTTGGCGATAACGTTCACTGCTTCTTCGCGGAGCCCACGCACTCCCCGTGCATGCTGCTGGGCGTTTACACCGGCCTGCACGATGAGATCGCGGTGCAGGACCTGGGCATTGATAACGTGACGGCGGCGGACGGGCTGGCGGTAGGACGCGCCTCCGGCTTCGTGGGCCGCGCGATGGAGCGCCTGCTCGACGGGTTCTATACGCTTTCCGATCAGAGCATGTACGACATGCTCGGCTGGCTGGCGCAGGAGGAAGGCATTCGGCTGGAACCGTCCGCGCTGGCGGGCATGGCCGGACCGCTGCGCGTGCCTTCAGATGCCAGCGTTACCCACCTGGTGTGGGCGACCGGCGGCGGCATGGTGCCGGAAGACGAGATGGCGAAGTATCTGGCTAAAGGGCAGTAATTCTGCCGGTTGGCGGCTGCGCCTTACCCGGCCTACGGTTCGCGGCAGTTGTAGGCCCGGTAAGGCGTAGCCGCCACCGGGCTTTAAAAGCTCACAATTTGCTGAATGTGAGTCACTGCGAAGAGTAAAGACAGCGACAGCACGGCCAGGGCGATGAGGAACTTATCCCGCACCGCCTTCGGCTGCACAAAGTCGTCCTGCGCTACGTCCATCAGGTTACGGCTGCGGGTATAGCGCCATAAAACGATTGCCACCAGCGCCAGCACAACAAGCGAGATCCAGAACGGCACCCCGGTGCGGTGCCAGTTGTGCTTAATCGCCAGGGCGATCAGCGCGCCATACCCCAGCAGCGTGCGCAGCCAGGCGAGTGACGTCCGCTCCGGCTGCAGGCCGGGGTCCGCTTCGCGTCGCGCTTTGCGACTAACCGCCATAGAACACCAGCACCATCACCACGCCCGCCACCGCCAGCAAAATCGCGCTGATGATGAGTAACCCACGCGTATAGGGCAGATCCTGCTTCAGACGCATCGCCTTCTCATTGCGCAGCCAGCGCAGATAGCCGTAAATTGCCAGCACGCCCGCAAACAGGCACAGCAGCAGCGCCAGCACCTCGCGAATCAACGGCGTGGCGAAATCAGGCGCGAGCTGGTCGAGCCCCACCCCGGCGGCAAGAAACCCCAGCGCGGTGCGGATCCACGCTAAAAACGTGCGTTCATTAGCCAGCGAGAAGCGGTAGTCCGGCGCTTCGCCGAGGCGGGAAATTTTCATGAAGGTTCCTTGTCGAGCTACGGGCAGGCTTCAGCATAGCGTAAATCGACAAGGACAAGGAGACCGGCATCGGGCGATGCCGGTCAGGACGATCAGTGCAGCGCTGGCCAGAAATCCTTGTTGGCCTCGATCAGGTCATCCAGAATCGCTTTCGCGACGGACGCGCTCGGCACGGTTTTCGACAGGGTGATCGCCTGCCAGAGTTTCTGGTACGAGCGCTGCTCCCAGGCATCCACCACCAGTTTTTCCACCGCTACCTGCTGGCTCATCAGCCCTTTCTGGAAGTGCGGAATATCGCCCACCGTGAGCGGCTCCGGTCCGTTATGGCCTACCAGGCACGGGATCTCCACCATCGCGTCGGCGTCAAAATTATGGATGGCCCCGTTGTTAGGCACAATCAGCAGCATGCGTTCCTGGGTATTAAAGGCAATCGCGGTCGCCAGATCGACGATGTACGAGGCATGTTCGTCGATTTCCAGTTCACCGGCGGAGGACTTGCCCGCCTCGATAATCGCCCGGCAGGAACTGAACACATGCTTCTCACGGTGATCCATGACCTCATTGGCGCGGGTGCGGTCCGGGTTGGAATGCGCGACCACGTAGTCCGGGAACAGGTAATACTTCAGGTAGGTGTTCGGCATGGTGTCCGGATCCAGCGCCTGAACGTCTTTGGCTTTGGCGAAGGTATCGTTCCAGCTCGCCTCGGTGTGCGCATCGTCAGACGGCGGTACATAGCCGTGTTTCGCCACGTATTCGCGCAGCTTCGGCATCAGATCGTTGCCGTTAAGATCTTCAATCGACGTCCACCAGCCGAAGTGGTTCAGGCCGTAGTAGCGCACGCGCATCTCTTTGCGGTCCTTCAGGCCGACAATCTGCGCCATGCGCCCTTCAATGCCGATCGGCATATCGCAGATGTTGAGAATTTTGGCGTTCGGACGCAGGCGGCGCGTGGCCTCCGCAACAATCGCCGCCGGGTTGGAGTAGTTCAGCATCCACGCGTTCGGGGAGTACTGCTCCATGTAATCCACCAGCTCCAGCACGCCGCCGATAGAGCGCATCCCGTAGGCGATCCCGCCCGGGCCGCAGGTTTCCTGGCCCAGCACGCCGTGGCGCAGCGGGATTTTTTCATCCTTTTCACGCATCGGGTATTTGCCCACGCGGATATGCGCCATCACGAAATCGACATCGCTAAAGGCCGCTTTCGGATCGGTGGTGTAGCTGAATTCAATCTCCGGGGCCTGCTCCTTAAGGATGATTTTGCACGCTTCGGCGATGGTTTCCTGACGCGCGCCGTCGTTGTCATAGAACTTCAGGGCGCGCAGCGGGAAACGGTCACGGTTGGCTAACAGCATCAGGACGATACCAGGCGTGAAGGTGCTGCCGCCGCCTGCAATGACAACTGAGAATTTTTTCATGATATAGCCTCTGTCAGGGTGGTTTGTTCATTCGTTAAGGGGGTTTTCATCAGCGATTCCAGCTGGTCGCGCACCTGAGGAACGTGCAGGCCGACAATCACCTGAATGCCGTTGCCGCGTCGCACCACGCCGTGGGCGCCGAGGGCTTTGAAGACGTCATCACTTTGCGTTTTCGCCATATCGACCAGGGCGATGCGCAGGCGGGTGGCGCAGTTGTTGATGCTGTCGATGTTGGCCGCGCCGCCCAGCGCCTGCAGGAACCCGGCGGCCTGCCCGACCTGCTGGCTGGCCGCGGCCGGGGCGGTAGTTTGCCCGCGCGCCGCCTTATAGTCGGCCTTGCTGTAGAGCTTGATTTCGCTCTCTTCCCGGCCCGGGGTTTTCAGGTTCAGACGCGCAATCAGCGTTTTGAAGACCACGAAGTAAATTCCGGTGAAGCAGACGCCAATGCCGATCTGGGTGAACACCGTCGCGGCGTGGTTGTGGAACATCGGGATCCAGTTTTGCGGCAGGAACTGGTCCAGCAGGCCGCCGCCCATGTTCCCGACCACGCCGAAGGTGTACATCACCGTTGCCATGGTGGCCGCCAGCACGGCGTGAACGGCAAACAGCAGCGGCGAGATAAACAGGAAGGTAAATTCGAGCGGTTCGGTAATACCCACCAGCACCGCGGTAAGCGTGGCCGGGACCAGCAGCCCCGCGACCTTGACGCGGTTTTCCGGCGACGCGGTGTACCAGATCGCCAGCGCAATCCCGACCGAGCCAAACACTTTGGAGTTGCCGTGCAGCGCGAACCCGCCTTCCGGGAAGAGGGTTTTCAGCGGCAGGGTGCTCTGACTGAATTCCTGCAGGTGCTGCGCCCAGTAGACCTGAATTCCCCCTTCCACCGCCGCCGGGCCGAAGATGAACGGACCGTAGACGAAGTGGTGCAATCCGGTTGGGATCAGAATGCGTTCCAGGAAGGTATAGACCCATACGCCCAGCGCACCGGCAGAACGCAGGAACGCCTGCAGGGACTCAATGCCCATCTGCACTTTCGGCCAGCCCAGCAGCGTCAGCCAGGCGCAGGGGATCATGACGAAGAACGCGAGGATAACGACAAACGAGCTGCCCTGGAAAATCCCCAGAAACACCGGCAGCGGCTTGTCAAAATAGCGGTTGTGGATGGCGGTGACGATGCCTGAAATCACGATGGCGCCGATGATGCTGGTATCGAGCGTTTTGATCCCGGCAATCATCGCCAGCCCGCTTCCCGCCGTCGGTTCGGCGGAGAAGTCGACGCCGAAGAAATGGCCCCAGGTCATCCCCATCGCGTTGATGAAGTAGTTCCAGGTCAGGAAGCTAATCAGCACCGCCAGACAGGCGCGGCCCTGGGCCTGCTTCGCCAGGCCAATCGGCAGGCCAACGGCAAAAATCAGCGGCATATTGCGGAACACCGCCCAGCCGCCCTCTTCAATGATGTGAACAATCTGCGCGAAAAGATGATCGGGGGCCGTTAAGGCTTCGCCGACAAACAGCGGGTTGCGAAGCATGATGGCGATTCCCACCACGATCCCGGCGAACGGAAATAGCAACACCGGGGTAAACATGGCACCGCCAAAACGTTGTATTTGACTGAGCATTTTTAAATCCTCATGAAACAACCTGTAGGGGTAGAGGCCTTTATGGTTTTTTGCTGGCCTGAGGTGAGCATAAGAACTTACTGATGCGCGAACATGGCGTGCCGCTGCGATTCGTGATCGCATTCATGGTTTTATTTTGACCAATCAGGTCTACTTTTTGCGGTAAATATGGACATGTCAGGACGCCATCCACGCCCTGATAAGGGCAGAGAGGTCTACTGGTGATCTACAAATCCATTGCTGACAGATTGCGGCTGCGGCTGAATTCGTCGGACTACAATATCGGCAGTCCGCTGCCGGGCGAGAAAGCGCTGGCGCAGGAGTTCGGCGTGGCGCGAATGACCATCCGCAAGGCGCTGGATCTGCTGGTGAGCTGGGGGCTGGTTGAACGGCGGCACGGCAGCGGCACGTTTGTGTCACGCAAAGACGTTCACCACGAAACCACCAACCTGACCGGGCTGGTGGAAGTGTTGCGTCAGCAGGGAAAAGAGGTGCAGAGCAAGGTGCTGCAGTTTGAAGTGATGCCCGCCCCGCCCGCCATCGCCAGCCAGCTGCGAATTCAGGTGGATGAGCGGATCTACTTTTCCCGGCGGGTGCGCTACGTGGACGGAAAACCGCTGATGCTGGAGGACAGTTTTATGCCGGTGAAGCTGTTTCGCAATCTGTCGCTGGCGCATCTTGAAGGGTCAAAGTTTGATTACATCGAGAAGGAGTGCGGGATCACCATCAGCGGCAACTACGAGAGCCTGACGCCGGTGCTGGCCGATAAGCAGCTGGCGGGTTATATGAACCTGCCGGAACAGACACCGCTGTTGCGTATCACCTCCCTTTCCTACAGCGACAGCGGCGAGTTCCTCAACTATTCCGTGATGTTCCGAAATACCAGTGATTACCAGGTGGACTACCATCTGCGGCGCATCCACCCGGAAGATTTACTAGCTCATCCCCCAGAACAGCACCGCCAGTAGCTGCGGGGTAATGATGCGCAGGAACATCACCAGCGGGTAGACGGTGGCATAGGAGAGCGCGGCCGCGCCGCTGGTGGTGTGCAGGTTATTGGCAAAGGCCAGCGCGGGCGGATCGGTCATGGAACCCGCCAGCATGCCACACAGCGTCAGGTAGTTCATTTTGGCGAACATCCGCGCCAGTATGCCCACCGTCAGCAGCGGGATCGCCGTGATAAAGATGCCGTAGCCGACCCAGCTCATCCCTTCGCCCTTGATCAGCGTATCGACGAAATCCCCGCCGGACTTCAGCCCGACCACCGCCAGGAACAGCACGATGCCCAGCTCGCGCAGCGCCAGGTTAGCGCTTGGCGGCATAAACCAGTAGAGCTTACCGATGCAGCCGATACGCCCGAGGATCAGCGCCATAATCAGCGGCCCGCCCGCCAGGCCCAGCTTGAGCGCCACCGGGAAGCCCGGCACGTACAGCGGGATGGAGCCGAGCAGCACGCCGAGCCCGATACCGATGAACACCGGTAGCATCTGCACCTGCTGCAGTTTCTGCTGGGCGTTACCCACCATATCCGCGACGGCGTCAATGGAAGACGGGCGCCCAACCAGGTTGAGGATATCCCCGAACTGCAGGCTGGCCTCCGGGCTGGCGACCAGCTCGACACCCGCACGGTTAAGGCGGGAGATCACCACGTCATAACGCTCTTTTACCTGCAGATCGCGTATTTTTTTGCCAAGGACGTGCTCGTTGGTTACCACAACGCGTTCCACCCGCATATCGGTGCCGCGCGTTGAGAGCGAGGTATCCACTTCCTGACCAATCACCAGACGGGCATTGTTCAAATCGCCGGGCTGGCCCACCAGGTGCAGCAGATCGCCTTGCTGAATGATGGTGCCGGGCGCGGGCACCATCAGCATATCGTCGCGCTTAAGGCGGGAGCAGATAATATTGGCGCTGTTCAGAATCGGCACGTCCTGAATCGCCATATTGTTCAGGTTGGGGTTATCAACCCGAATGTTGATGGTTTTGATCGGCATATGGCCGTTGGTAAGCGTGGTTTCGTGGTCCTTCGCCTCTTTATCGACGTTAATGCGAAACAGGACGCGGACCAGCCACATGGAGAGCAGAATGCCGCAAATACCAAACGGATAGGCCATGGCGTAGCTCATCCCCATCTGGTCGACAATGCCGGGTTCGATGCCCAAATCGCGCAGGATTTGCTGCCCCGCGCCGAGCGCAGGCGTGTTGGTGACCGCCCCGGAGAAAATGCCCAGCACCACGGGCAGCGGGATAGCAAAGATTTTATGCAGAATGGCGGTGACCAGCCCGCCCATCACCACAATGCCAAGGGCAAACAGGTTGAGCCGTAAGCCGGAGACCCGAAGTGAGGCGAAAAAACCCGGCCCCACCTGAATCCCGATGGTATAGACGAACAGGATCAGGCCGAACTCCTGGGTAAAGTGGAGCATTTCGGCGCTCAGCACCAGCCCGAGCTGGTCAGCAAAGTGGCCGACAAAAATGCCGCCAAACAGCACCCCGCCAATCCCAAACCCGACGCCGCGGATTTTGATATTCCCTATCCACAGGCCAACAACAGCGACCAGGGCCAACACGCTGACGGTTAACGCGATATCACTCATGATCCACTTCCTTGGCATAACCTTAGTTATACTAAGGATTCTCTCAGAGCCGTGGGCGGTTGTATGGGCGATGGCGCACAAAAAAGCCCTGCCGGGGCAGGGCTTTGTGCGGTCTGTGAGCGGTGTCGGGTGGCGGCCGACCTACAGGTTCGGCGGGCTTGTTAACTATTCAACGCCGGCCGGTCGCTAATGGCGATACGCTGCGGCGCGATGGCTTCCGGTACGTTACGGGTCAGGTCAATATGCAGCAGCCCGTTGGTAAACGTTGCGCCGGAGACGTCCATATGGTCTGCCAGGGTAAAGCTCAGGCTAAACGGCTGATTAACCAGCCCCTGATGAAGCCATTTGGTCTCGGTCTCTTGTTTCTCCGGCGTACCTTTCACGGTCAGACGCGTGCCTTCGAGCTGAATATCCAGATCCTCCTGACGGAAGCCGGCCAGCGCCAGGGTGATGCGATAGTGGTTATCGTCGCTTTTTTCGATATTGTACGGCGGAAACGTCTGTTGCTCAGCGGTGTTTTGCAGGGCATTAGCCAGTTTGTCAAAACCAATCCACTGACGAAGTAAGGGGGATAAATCATAGTTACGCATACTAAATCTCCTTCTGAGAAGCGAGTTCGGCACAGTTTAATTTTGTGCGCAGTTGTTCCTGCAAATCCGGATGGATTCGCATATGCTCCCGTTACGGCAAGCAGGTCTGGGTGGGCCGCTCGCGCGACCCGCATAATTAGTTAATTTCGATACGACGCGGTTTTTTCTCTTCCGGAATCACACGTTCCAGTTCGATAAACAGCAGGCCGTTGACCAGGTTTGCACCTTTCACATGAATGTTCTCAGCTAACTGGAACTTGCGTTCAAAGTTGCGCTCAGCGATGCCCTGGTAAAGGTAGGTACGTTCTTTCTGCTCGGCCGTATGGGAACCTTTCACCACCAGCAGGTTGTCCTGCGCGGTGATCTCCAGTTCGTTTTCTGCAAAACCGGCGACGGCAATGGCGATGCGGTAGTGGTTTTCGTCAACCAGCTCAACATTGTATGGAGGGTAGCCGTTGCTCTGGCTTTGGTTATTTTCTAAATGGTTAAACAGGCGGTCAAAACCAATTGCAGAACGGTATAGCGGAGAAAGATCGAAGTTACGCATAAATAAAACTCCTGAAATCAGCGAGAAAAGTAAGCCTTCCACCATGGACAGGCCTTTACGCCCCCCGAACACCCATCAGGCGAGTTCGTTATCGGGTCGTATTCTTAAAATGGGTCTGCAACCGGGCTTTTCAAGCATGACAACTGCACTTTTTTTTGCACTTTCCTGCATCTCGCATAGACTGGGACAACAGCACAAAGGGTTAAATTGCGATGGCTGCCACAGTGCGGGGTTATCGGGCTATCCATTTTGGATAAGGCTCGCTATAACCCTGAGTTGCAGGTCTATGCAGTGCCATTAACGATGACTGAGTGATGATGAAAAATGTTCTGATAAAGCTGACGACGTTCAGCGGGGTAGTTTTACTTTGCGGGTGTTCGAGCGTGATGTCTCACACCGGCGGTAAAGAAGGAACATATCCGGGGACGCGCGCCAGCGCGGCGATGATCTCCGATGACGATACAAACTGGGGCACCAAATCCCTGGTTATCCTGGATATGCCGTTTACGGCTGTGGCGGACACGCTTCTGCTGCCGTGGGATTTATTCCGTAAGGACGACTCCGTGCGCTCACGGGTAGAGAAAAGCGAGCAGGAAAATCTGGCGACAAACGCCGTCATTCCGCCCGCAGAGATGCCGCCGCGCTAGTTCTGCGCGGTTTCCGCTAACCAGAGCTGACGGAAACCGTCCGTCTCTTCCATCCACGCAATAAAGCGCCCGTCCGGGGAAAATACGACGGCATCCGCAGACGGCGGATTGCCGTGATCGGACGTCAAAAACGTCACCTGTCCGGTCTGCGCGTCACAGCAGGCGATCCGGTTTTCGAGCACAAACCCCAGCCGATCACCCGCCGGATGCCAGTTAAACGCAGACTGAATATCGCTCCCGTTACGCGTCAGCTGGCGCGGCTCGCCGCCATCAGGTGAGATCAGCCACAGCTGCACAATGCCGTTATCGTCGCGCATCATAAACGCGATCTGCGTTCCCTGCGGGTTGCTGCGAACCCAGTGACGCGGCACGTTCACCAGGCCCGGATAGGCCCTTTGATGCGTAAAGGTCAAACGACGCTGCTTCACCCCAGCAGGCGGGGCCGGCAGGGTCTCTGCGGTGCCCTGAAGCGGCGCATCGCCCGCCCGTTTCCAGCTCTGTTCATCTTCTGGCAGGTTAACAATAAACAGTTCAGGCACTTTCTCGCCCGTTGCAGACAGGGTATCGCCGATAAACGCCAGCCTGGTGTTGCCCACCCAGCCCTCTTCGTAGGCGCGGTTAATTTCGTCGCTGCCCGGCTGCGGGTTGGGCGTCGTGCGGCTGACCAGCACGCTCCAGAATGTACCTGAATATTCGCGCGGATGGTTTCCCGGCGAATTCACCGGGCCATAAGGCGCCGCCACGCCGACGTTGCGTAAATCAAGCTTCGCATCGCGCACGTGCAGCACGTGGTCGTTATAGGTAAAGCTGACAAGCTGGCCGTTCGGGCTGAAGACATGGACGTGGCTGCCGCCGCGCAGCGCGCCCGGGGTGAACGGTGAAGTGATATCCATTGCGTCCAGGTTGCTCACCTGCCCGTGATGCGCAATTATCCCCTGGCGATGATGAAAATCGTAGTGCCAGTCCGCATCCGGGTTTTTCGGGCCGTGGATAAAGACGTATTTCTCCTGCGCGGGATGAACGGTCACCACGCCAACGTGCGCGCCGTCAGTGGCGCGATAAATCACCTCGACTTCGCCCGTAACAACGTTGACCCGCTCGATGGTTTCACCGGTGAACGATGCACCTGACGGGCGCACGTCATAGACCAGCCACTGGCTGTCCGGCGTCCAGGTATTGATGTTAGTAAGCTGGTGGTTGCGGGAAGCGAAGGTGATTTGTTTCATGAGGATACCCTGATACGCGGTTTTCGCATCAGGGTATCGCAAGCGGGTGTTTAGTTCAGCACAAACTTCTCAATGGCGTAAGCCACGCCGTCTTCAAGGTTGGATTTGGTGACAAAATTAGCCACTTCTTTCACCGACGGAATAGCGTTATCCATCG
Organism: Enterobacter sp. HMSC16D10; assembly: GCF_001807145.1. Lineage (NCBI taxonomy): Bacteria > Pseudomonadati > Pseudomonadota > Gammaproteobacteria > Enterobacterales > Enterobacteriaceae > Enterobacter > Enterobacter sp. HMSC16D10. Next base: position 60,477 of record NZ_KV787897.1, on the reverse strand, counting down.
CTACGCCCATGCCCGCGAATTCAATCATCGCGATGTCGTTTTCCTGATCGCCCAGCGCCATGATTTCGTCCGGTTTGATGCCCAGCGCGTCGGCCAGCGATTTCACGCCGGTGCCTTTATTGACGCGTTTATCGAGGATTTCAAGGAAGTACGGCGCACTTTTCAGCACGGTGTATTTCTCTTTCACTTCGGCCGGAATGCGCGCAATCGCTTTATCAAGGATCTCCGGCTCGTCGATCATCATCACTTTCAGGAACTGGGTGGCCGGATCCATCTTCTCGGCTTCGCAGAACACCAGCGGAATGGTCGCCACGTAGGATTCATGTACCGTGTAGTAGCTGATATCACGGTTGGCGGTGTAAAGCGTATTGCGATCGAGAGCGTGGAAGTGGGAACCCACCTCACGGGACAGTTTTTCCAGGAACCGGTAGTCATCGTAGCTTAGCGCGGTTTGCGCAACCGTACTGCCATCTGCGGCTTTCTGCACCAGCGCGCCGTTATAGGTAATGCAGTAGTCGCCGGGCTGATTCATGTGCAGCTCTTTCAGGTAGCTGTGCACGCCCGCATACGGACGCCCCGTGGTGAGGACCACATTCACGCCCTTTGCGCGTGCCGCGGCGATCGCGTTCTTAACGGCTGGAGAGATAGTGTGGTCTGGCAGCAACAGCGTGCCGTCCATATCGATTGCAATAAGTTTGATAGCCATGAGTTCCCCGGGATAAATGAGTGCTGCCTCATGCTAACGCGATTAAGCACACAAAAATAGAGCTACCTTGCGCAACAAAAGCCCCCTTTTACGCCTATCCCGAGGAACAAAGACCTACTCGCGGGTGAGAACGATTTTACCAAACGCACCGCGATCCAGATGCTCAAGAGCCTGTTTAAGCTCGTTAAAACGGTAGCGATGCTCAATCACAGGTTTCAACCCGGTGACATCCACGGCGCGGACGAAATCCTCCAGCGCCCGGCGGTGCCCCACGCCGATCCCCTGAATGACGGGAGATTTCAGCAACAGTTCGCCAGCCGAGAGCGAAATGTCAGACCCGGCCAGCACGCCAATGACCGAGATACGTCCATGAACGGCAACGGCGCGCAGGGAGTGCTTCAGGTTCTCACCCCCCACGGTTTCGATAATATGGTCGATACCGCGATCCTGCGTCAGCGCCAGCGCCTCTTCAGCCCAGTCGCCTTTCAGGCGGTTGATGCCCTGGCTGGCCCCCAGCTTTTTGGCCAGCGCCAGCTTTTCATCGCTCCCGGACGTAACAATGACCTCTGCGCCGTGCGCTTTTACGATTTGCAGGGCGAAAATCGCCACGCCGCCCGTTCCCTGTACCAGCACCGATTGCCCGGCGCGCAGCTGACCGCGTTCCACCAGTGCGAACCAGGCGGTAAGCCCCGCGCAGGGTAAGGTGCTGGCCTCTGCGTCATCCAGGGTTTCCGGCGATGCCGCCAGCGCGTCTTCCTTCACAATCACATACTCGGCCAGCATTCCCTGGAAGTATCCACCGGACGTTCTATAGGGCAAATTGCGCGCGTCCGCCTGCGGCTTACCGTCGATCCACTCCGGAAAGAAGGTTGAGATAACGCGGGCACCGGGCTGGAAACGCGTGACGCCTTCACCAATGCTGTCGACGACGCCCGCCATGTCAGACGCCGGGGTAAACGGGAAGGAAAGCGGAATCGGCATCGTGCCTTCAATCACCATTTTGTCGCGATAGTTGAGCGCGACGGCATTCACCCTTACGCGCACTTCACCCGGACCGGGTTGGGGAATGGGCTCCTGAATAAGCGTGAGGCTCTCGCGCCCGAGGGCGCTCATCGTCCAGCGTTGCATTGTCTCGGTCATTTTTTTCTCCGGCCATCAAGTAATCTTTAATACTGACAGTCTACCGTTGACGCATGGTCGCCAGTGGCGATAAGTTTTCTCTATATTGACGCCAAAAAAGATACAATTCATGACCGACACGCTGAAGGATATCCCTGTTTTTGTGGCTGCCGTAGAGGCGGGAAGCTTTGCACAGGCCGCCATTCGTCTGCATTTGTCACGCTCGGCGGTAGGAAAAAGCATCGCTCGTCTCGAGGAGCGACTGGGGGTACGGCTGTTTCAGCGCACCACCCGGAGCCAGAGCCTGACCGATAACGGCGCCCTTTTTTATGAACGGTGCCTGCGTGCGCTGGAGGAAATTCGGGGCGCAGAGTCGCTGCTTGAAACGGGGAAACAGCAGGTCAGCGGCCGCCTGCGCGTTGCCATGCCGGTACTGTTTGGCCGCCAGTGCGTCGCGCCGCTGTTGATTGAACTGGCGCAGGAACACCCCGGGCTTGAGCTTGAAATGTCGTTCAGCGACCGCGTGGTGGATCTGGTGGAGGAAGGGTTTGATATGGCGGTGCGTAACGGCACGCTGCAGGACAGCAGCATGCTGGTCGCCAGAAAGCTGAGCGAACACCGCATGGTGCTGTGCGCTGCGCCGGATTATCTGCAGAACAAAGGCCAGCCGCAAAGCGTGGCTGACTTACCCCATCATACGGCGATTAACTATCTGCGCGCAGGCAGAGTGTTACCCTGGCAACTGATGAATAACGAAGGGACCTCGCACACCTTTACTCCCCGTTCATCGCTCAATATGGATGATTTGCAGGCCATCTGCGACGCGGCGCTGGCCGGGCACGGGATTGCCTGGCTCCCCTGCTGGATGGCCATTAAAGAAATTCATCAGGGAAAGCTCGTCCCGCTCCTGAAACAGGCGCCCGATGTCCATTTTGACGTTCATGCCGTCTGGCAGCAAACGCCGCACCTGCCGCTGAGGGTGAGGATTGCCGTCGATACGCTCGCCAGTCGCTTACCGTCAGTGCTGTCGCAGGATATGCCCGCGCCCATAAAAAAGCCGCGCTAAACGCGCGGCCAGTTATTGATGCGGTATCACGTCGATTAAATATCGATATTTGCCGCTTTCAGGGCGTTCTCTTCGATGAAGGCACGACGTGGTTCAACCGCATCGCCCATCAGGGTGGTGAACAGCTGGTCTGCAGCAATCGCGTCCTTAACGGTCACGCGCAGCATGCGACGGCTTTCCGGATCCATGGTGGTTTCCCACAGCTGCTCCGGGTTCATTTCGCCCAGACCTTTATAGCGCTGGATCGCGAGGCCGCGACGGGACTCTTTCACCAGCCAGTCCAGCGCCTGCTCGAAGCTGGCTACCGGCTGACGACGTTCGCCACGTTCGATGAACGCATCGTCTTCGATCAGGCCGCGCAGCTTCTCGCCGAGCGTGCAGATACGACGGTATTCCGGACCGGTGACAAACTCGTGCTCCAGCGGGTAGTCGGTGTCGACGCCGTGGGTACGCACGCGAACGATCGGCTCGAACTGCCCGTCAGCGTTCTGCTGAACATCGCATTTCCACTGGCTGCCGTGCTGCTCTTTTTCGTTCAGATCGGTCACCAGAGCGTTCACCCAGCGGGTGACGGTCTGCTCGCTGCTCAGATCGGCTTCGGTCAGGGTTGGCTGATAAACCAGCTCCTTCAGCAGCGTTTTCGGATAACGGCGTTCCATACGCGTAATCATTTTCTGCGTGGCGTTGAACTCGGACACCAGACGCTCCAGCGGCTCACCGGCCAGTGCAGGGGCGTGCGAGTTCGCGTGCAGGGTCGCGCCATCAAGCGCAATTGCGATTTGGTACTGATCCATCGCTTCGTCGTCTTTGATGTACTGTTCCTGCTTGCCTTTCTTCACTTTGTACAGCGGCGGCTGGGCAATGTAGACGTGGCCACGCTCAACGATTTCAGGCATCTGACGATAGAAGAAGGTCAACAGCAGCGTACGGATGTGCGAGCCGTCGACGTCCGCATCGGTCATGATGATGATGCTGTGGTAGCGCAGTTTGTCCGGGTTGTACTCGTCACGGCCAATGCCGCAGCCCAGCGCGGTGATGAGTGTCGCCACTTCCTGAGAAGAGAGCATCTTGTCGAAACGGGCTTTCTCAACGTTGAGGATTTTACCCTTCAGCGGCAGAATCGCCTGGTTCTTACGGTTACGGCCCTGCTTCGCAGAACCGCCCGCGGAGTCCCCTTCCACGAGGTACAGTTCGGACAGCGCCGGGTCGCGTTCCTGGCAGTCAGCCAGCTTGCCCGGCAGGCCGGCTAAGTCCAGCGCGCCTTTACGACGGGTCATTTCACGGGCTTTACGCGCCGCTTCACGGGCACGCGCCGCATCAATAATTTTGCCCACCACGATTTTCGCGTCGGACGGGTTTTCCAGCAGGTATTCGCTCAGCAGTTCGTTCATCTGCTGCTCAACCGCCGATTTCACCTCAGAAGAGACCAGCTTGTCTTTGGTCTGTGAGGAGAACTTCGGATCCGGCACCTTCACGGAAACCACGGCAATCAGGCCTTCACGGGCATCGTCACCGGTGGCGCTGACTTTCGCTTTCTTGCTGTAGCCTTCTTTGTCCATGTAGGCGTTCAGGGTACGGGTCATCGCCGCACGGAAGCCTGCAAGGTGGGTACCACCGTCACGCTGTGGAATGTTGTTGGTAAAGCAGTAGATGTTTTCCTGGAAACCGTCGTTCCACTGCAGCGCCACTTCCACGCCGATGCCGTCTTTTTCGGTGGAGAAGTAGAATATATTCGGGTGAATAGGCGTTTTGTTCTTGTTCAGATACTCAACAAACGCCTTGATACCGCCTTCGTAATGGAAGTGGTCTTCTTTGTTGTCACGCTTGTCGCGCAGGCGAATCGAGACGCCGGAGTTCAGGAACGACAGTTCACGCAGGCGTTTCGCCAGGATGTCGTACTCGAACTCGGTGACGTTGGTGAAGGTTTCGAGGCTCGGCCAGAAACGCACCATGGTACCGGTTTTGTCGGTTTCGCCGGTAACGGCCAGCGGTGCCTGCGGCACGCCGTGCGTGTAAAGCTGACGGTGAATTTTGCCTTCGCGCTGGATAACCAGCTCCAGCTTCTGCGACAGGGCGTTTACTACCGAAACACCTACGCCGTGCAGGCCGCCGGAAACTTTATAGGAGTTATCGTCGAACTTACCGCCTGCGTGCAGGACGGTCATGATCACTTCCGCCGCGGAGACGCCCTCTTCCGGGTGAATACCGGTTGGGATGCCACGGCCGTCATCGGTGACGGAGACGGAGTTATCCGCATGGATGGTGACCACGATGTCTTTACAGTGACCCGCGAGCGCTTCGTCGATAGCGTTATCTACCACCTCGAATACCATGTGGTGCAGACCGGTGCCGTCATCCGTGTCGCCGATATACATACCCGGGCGCTTACGCACCGCATCCAGCCCTTTCAGGACTTTGATACTGGAGGAGTCATAAGAATTCGACATCAACGTTTCTCGCTCATTTCAACTTGGGTTAATCCGTTATTTTACCCTTTTCCACGGTAAACATCTTCGAATTTTCGTCCGACATGTCCATAACGTGTTCAGCGCTAATGGCGCTGACGAAAACCTGCGACTGCGTGGCTTTTAAGCGGCTGGCAAGCAGCCCGCGCCGCGCGTCGTCAAGTTCCGAGGCAAAATCATCTATCAGGTACAGGCAGCGTCGCCCGCTCTCGCGGGTGAGGAACTCCCCCTGCGCCAGGCGCAACGCACACATCAGGAGCTTGAGCTGCCCGCGCGACAGCGTGTCTTCCACCGGCGCACCGTCGGCACGAATGCGGAAATCCGCCTTGTGCGGGCCGTGCGCGGTGTAGGTCAACATGCGGTCGCGCTCGAAGCTTCTCTCTAACACCTCGGCATAGTCCGTCTCTTTCTCCCAGCCGCGCTGGAAGGAGAAGGTGAGAGAGAACTCGGGTAAAAACTGTTTGCAGGTGTCGGCCATGTCTTCGGCAATACCTGCGCTGTATTCGGCACGCCAGTTGCTGATTTGTTCTGCAAGAGGGATTAATTCCATGTCCCACGGACGCAGCTGGGCGTAGCGCGTCACCTGGCGCAACGCGGCGTTACGCTGCTTGAGCAGACGCTTCAGGTTGCTCCAGGCGTTAAAGAATCCGGCTTCGTTGTGAAAGCATCCCCAGTCGAGGAACGCTCTTCTGTATTTGGGGCCGCCGTTGAGTAAAGTAAACCCCTCGGGCGTGATCAGCTGCATCGGCATCAGCAGCGCCAGCTCGGCCACCTTGTGGCCGTCGGTACCGTCGATGCGCACCTTGCTGTCGCCCTGCTTGTCTTTGGTCAGGCCGACGGCGGTTTCCCGCTCCTCGCCCTGCAAACGCCCGTGCAGAACAAAAGATTCCTGCTCGTGGCGAATCACGCGACCAATCTGCAAACTGCGAAACGCCCGACCGTGGCCGAGCGTATAGATGGCTTCCAGCACGCTGGTTTTGCCGCTGCCGTTCGCGCCAACCAGGAAATTAAAGCCAGGGGATAAAGCGAGATCCGCGCTTTCGATGTTGCGAAAGTCGCGAATCAACAGACGGGTGAGCGACATTACAGTCTCATTGGCATGACAACATAGGCAGCCGACTGTGATGCGGCATCTTCAATCTGTACGCTCGAAACGGAGTCGGTCAGCAGGATGCGCACGTTCTCGCATTTCAGCGCGTTCAGCACATCCAGCACGTAGCTAACGTTGAAGCCGATTTCCATCTCAGCCCCGGCGTAGGTGACGTCCAGAATCTCTTCTGCCTCTTCCTGCTCCGGGTTGTTGGCGGTGATTTTGATCTGGTTTTCACTCACGTACAGGCGCACGCCGCGGAATTTCTCGTTAGAGAGAATAGCCGCACGCGCAAACGCCTGCTTGAGACTATCGCAACCGGCTTCCAGCGTTTTGTCCGGGTTCTTCGGCAATACGCGGCGATAATCCGGAAAACGACCGTCAACCAGCTTCGATGTGAAGACAAAATCGCCCACGTGAGCGCGGATGTTATTGCTGCCGATCTGCACGCGCAGCGGCATGTCGCCGCCGTCGAGCATACGCATCAGCTCAATCACCCCTTTACGCGGCACGATCACCGAATGGTTTGGCAGTGAGTCGCCAATCGGCATGGAACAGACCGCCAGACGGTGGCCGTCGGTCGCCACGGTACGCAGCTCTTCACCTTCGGTTTCGAACAGCATGCCGTTTAAGTAGTAACGAACGTCCTGATGCGCCATGGAGAACTGGGTGGCTTCAATCAGACGCTTCATCGTCGCCTGCGGCAGGGTGAATTCCACTTCGCTCTGCCAGTCGTCCAGGTTCGGGAAGTCCGCTGCAGGCAGCGTGGAGAGCGAGAAACGGCTGCGGCCAGAGCGCACCAGCATACGGTCGCCTTCCAGCTGCACGGCGATTTCAGCACCTTCCGGCAGCCCGCGGCAGATATCAAAGAATTTACGTGCCGGAACCGTGGTCGCGCCCGCGTCGTGCGGCTGCGTCAGCGTAACGCGCGCGATCATTTCCATTTCCAGATCTGTACCGGTCAGCGACAGCGTACCGTCCGCGACCTGAAGCAGCAGGTTTCCGAGAATAGGCAGCGTTGGGCGGCCGCCTAATGGGCCACTCACCTGTTGCAGCGGTTTTAATAAATGTTCACGTTCAACGGTAAATTTCATAGCGTCACGATGATAATGTTCTGATTAGATTGGAAAAATCTTCTTTTATGTCGTGGCTTTCTTCGCGTAACTGCTCAATCTTGCGACAGGCGTGCAGCACGGTCGTATGGTCACGGCCACCAAACGCATCGCCGATTTCCGGCAGACTGTGGTTGGTTAACTCCTTTGCCAGCGCCATCGCCATCTGACGCGGGCGCGCCACCGAGCGGGAACGACGTTTAGACAGTAAATCTGCCACTTTGATCTTGTAGTACTCAGCCACCGTCTTTTGAATATTGTCGATAGTGACCAGTTTTTCCTGCAATGCCAGCAAATCACGCAGCGCTTCACGCACAAAATCGATGGTGATCGCACGACCGGTAAAGTTGGCATTGGCGATAACGCGGTTCAGTGCCCCTTCGAGCTCACGCACGTTGGAGCGCAGACGCTTGGCAATGAAGAACGCCACTTCACCCGGCAGGCGAATGTCGTTTTCATCGGCTTTCTTCATCAGGATCGCGACGCGGGTTTCCAGCTCCGGTGGCTCGATCGCCACGGTCAGGCCCCAGCCGAAGCGGGATTTCAGACGATCTTCAACGCCGTTGATCTCTTTTGGATAACGATCCGAGGTCAAAATGATCTGCTGATTGCCTTCCAGCAGGGCATTGAAGGTGTGGAAAAATTCTTCCTGCGATCGTTCTTTATTGGCAAAGAACTGAATGTCATCGATCAGCAGCGCGTCAACGGAACGGTAGTAGCGTTTAAACTCTTCGATCGCATTGTTTTGCAGGGCTTTTACCATGTCCTGAACGAAGCGTTCGGAGTGCATATACACCACTTTGGCATTGGGCTTGCGCGCCATAATGCCGTTGCCCACCGCGTGCAGCAGGTGCGTTTTACCGAGACCCGTGCCGCCATACAGGAACAGCGGGTTGTAGGCCCCGCCGGGGTTATCAGCAACCTGGCGAGCCGCCGCGCGCGCCAGCTGGTTCGACTTACCTTCAACGAAGTTATCGAACGTGTGTTTGACGTTTACGTTAGAGCGGTAGGTTGGCTCAGCCGGTGCAGGAACATTATCCCACCCCTGACGAGCAGGAGCGACGCGAGGGGCCGGCGCGGGTGCGGCCTGAGCAGGCGCAGCCACATTCACGGTTTCACGTACGGTTTGGGTGACCGGCTTTGTGCCCACTTCAAAGCGCAGCTGTGGGGCATCTGACCCGCAGAAATCGTTCAGCAGTCCATTGATGTTATTAAGGTACTTGTCCCTTACCCAATCGAGCACAAAACGGTTTGGCGCGTACAAAGCCAGCGTGTTATCGCTCAGTTCCGCCTGCAACGGGCGGATCCACATACTGAATTCTGTGGCTGGTAACTCATCCTGCAATCGGGCAAGACACTGCTGCCAAAGCGAAAGTGACACGGCGGACTCCACTCGAACAATAAAAGATAACTATTGAATATTCATGATTGTTGGCGCACATCGGCATGACCCTGTGTAAAGGGGGACGTGCGAATTGCTATCTGCAATTTATCCTGACCAGGATCCTGGGATCCCGATCAGGACCGCGGATCATAGCCTAAACTGAGCCAGAGATCTTCTGTTTCTCACAGATTCTTCCCGATTTATCCACAGGAAGATCAGAAACCGGTTAAGTGTAAACGATCCTGGCGCGAGTGCCCCACGATTTAGCCCGCATATTGGAAAAATTAATGAGCACAGCCAATTTATTGCTTAAATGATCTAACGAAGATCCGGGACGATCCTTGCGCTTTATCGGTGAGCCCGTATAATCCTCGACCCGGCGCGTGATGCTCATCTTCCTGCGTCGTCCGTTGCTCATTTTCCACGCGAAAACGTGCGGAAATACGCGGGAAATAAGGAAAGAGAATTGACTCCGGAGTGTACAATTATTACAATCCGGCCTCTTTAATCACCCACGCTGAGGCGTTAGTCGTTCGAAACTCGTTCGGGTATACGCAAAAGTCAGTGAATTTATTCAAGTTTAGGTAGAAATCGCCATGAAACGCACTTTTCAACCGTCTGTACTGAAGCGCAACCGTTCTCACGGCTTCCGTGCTCGTATGGCTACTAAAAATGGTCGTCAGGTTCTGGCACGTCGTCGTGCTAAAGGCCGCGCTCGTCTGACCGTTTCCAAGTAATAAAGCTAACCCCTGAGTGGTTAAGCTAGCATTTCCCAGGGAGTTACGTTTGTTAACTCCCGCTCATTTCACTTTCGTCTTCCAGCAGCCACAACGGGCTGGCACGCCGCAAATCACCATCCTCGGCCGCCAAAATTCGCTGGGGCATCCCCGCATCGGTCTCACAGTCGCCAAGAAAAATGTTAAGCGTGCGCATGAACGCAATCGGATTAAACGTCTGACGCGTGAAAGCTTCCGTTTACGTCAGCACGAACTGCCTTCAATGGATTTCGTGGTGGTGGCGAAGAAAGGGGTTGCCGACCTCGATAACCGTGCTCTCTCGGAAGCGTTGGAAAAATTATGGCGCCGCCACTGTCGCCTGGCTCCCGGGTCCTGATAGCCCTCATTCGGGTCTATCAACGCCTGATTAGTCCGCTACTCGGGCCGCACTGCCGTTTCACACCAACATGCTCAAGCTACGGAATTGAGGCATTGCGCAGGTTTGGAGTGATAAAAGGCAGTTGGTTGACGGTGAAACGCGTATTAAAATGCCACCCTTTACACCCCGGTGGAGACGACCCCGTCCCCCCAGGACCCTTTGATACCAGAGAACACTAACGATGGATTCGCAACGCAATCTTCTTATCATCGCTTTGTTGTTCGTGTCTTTCATGATCTGGCAGGCATGGGAGCAGGATAAAAATCCTCAACCCCAGCAGCAGACCACGCAGACTACGACCACCGCAGCGGGTAGCGCCGCCGACCAGGGCGTACCGGCCAGTGGCCAGGGGAAACAGATTACGGTTAAGACCGATGTGCTTGAGCTGACAATCAACACCCGTGGTGGTGATGTTGAGCAGGCGCTGCTGTTGACCTACCCGAAAGAGCTGAAGTCTAACGAACCGTTCCAGTTACTGGAAACCACGCCTGAGTTTATCTACCAGGCGCAGAGCGGCCTGACCGGTCGTGACGGCCCGGATAACCCGGCTAACGGTGCGCGTCCACTGTATAACGTCGAGAACGACACCTTTGTGCTGGCTGATGGCCAGAACGAACTCGTTATTCCGATGACCTATACCGACGCCGCAGGCAACACCTTCACCAAAACCTTCACCCTGAAGCGCGGTGAGTATGCGGTGAACGTGGGCTACAGCGTACAGAACGCCAGTGCGAAACCGCTGGAGCTGTCGACCTTTGGCCAGCTGAAGCAGTCCATCAATCTGCCGTCTCACCGTGACACCGGAAGCAGCAACTTTGCGCTGCACACCTTCCGTGGCGCGGCGTACTCCACGCCTGACGCGAAGTACGAGAAATACAAATTCGACACCATTGCCGATAACGAAAACCTGAACGTCAGCGCTAAAGGCGGTTGGGTGGCGATGCTGCAGCAGTATTTCGCGACGGCGTGGGTGCCAAATAACGACGGTACCAACAACTTCTATACCGCGAACCTGGGTAACGGCCTTGCAGCCATCGGCTACAAATCTCAGCCGGTTCTGGTACAGCCGGGTCAAACCGGTAAGCTGGCCAGCACCCTGTGGGTTGGCCCGGAAATTCAGGACAAAATGGCTGCTGTTGCGCCGCACCTGGATCTGACCGTGGATTACGGTTGGTTGTGGTTCATCTCTCAGCCGCTGTTTAAGCTGCTGAAGTTCATCCACAGCTTCCTGGGTAACTGGGGCTTCTCCATCATCGTTATCACCTTCATCGTTCGTGGCATCATGTACCCGCTGACTAAAGCGCAGTACACCTCCATGGCGAAGATGCGCATGCTGCAGCCGAAGATTCAGGCAATGCGTGAGCGTCTGGGCGATGACAAACAGCGTCAGAGCCAGGAAATGATGGCCCTGTACAAAGCAGAGAAAGTGAACCCACTGGGTGGTTGCTTCCCGCTGCTGATTCAGATGCCAATCTTCCTTGCGCTGTACTACATGCTGATGGGTTCCGTTGAGCTGCGCCACGCGCCGTTCGCGCTGTGGATCCATGACCTGTCCGCACAGGACCCGTACTACATCCTGCCGATCCTGATGGGCGTGACAATGTTCTTCATCCAGAAGATGTCGCCGACCACCGTGACCGACCCGATGCAGCAGAAGATCATGACCTTTATGCCGGTCATCTTCACCGTGTTCTTCCTGTGGTTCCCGTCAGGTCTGGTGCTGTACTATATCGTCAGCAACCTGGTGACCATCATCCAGCAGCAGCTGATTTACCGTGGTCTGGAAAAACGTGGCCTGCATAGCCGCGAAAAGAAAAAGTCCTGATCCGATAAGTTAACGCTAAAATAAGGGCGGTCGATTGACCGCCTTTTTTATTTGTATTGAACGAGAGCAACCATGAGCCATAACGACACTATCGTCGCCCAGGCAACCCCACCGGGACGCGGTGGTGTAGGCATTCTGCGTATCTCCGGCCTGAAGGCACGCGAGGTGGCCGAAGCGGTGCTGGGTAAACTGCCAAAGCCGCGCTACGCTGATTACCTGCCGTTTAAAGATGCCGACGGCACGCCGCTGGACCAGGGCATTGCGCTGTGGTTCCCCGGCCCGAACTCCTTTACCGGTGAAGACGTGCTGGAGCTGCAGGGCCACGGCGGCCCGGTTATCCTCGACCTGCTGTTAAAACGGATCCTGACCCTGCCGGGCCTGCGCATTGCGAAGCCGGGCGAGTTCTCCGAACGTGCCTTCCTCAACGACAAGCTCGACCTGGCGCAGGCGGAGGCCATTGCAGACCTGATCGACGCCAGTTCTGAGCAGGCGGCCCGCTCCGCCCTTAACTCCCTGCAGGGGGCATTCTCCGCGCGTGTGAATCACCTCGTGGAAGCACTTACTCACCTTAGGATCTACGTGGAAGCGGCTATCGACTTCCCGGACGAGGAGATCGACTTCCTCTCTGACGGCAAAATCGAAGCCCAGCTCAACCAGGTGATGGCCGATCTCGACGCCGTTCGTGCAGAAGCGCGCCAGGGCAGCCTGCTGCGTGAAGGGATGAAGGTGGTGATTGCCGGACGCCCGAACGCCGGTAAATCGAGCCTGCTGAACGCCCTGGCGGGCCGTGAAGCGGCGATCGTGACCGACATTGCCGGTACCACTCGCGACGTGCTGCGCGAGCACATCCACATCGACGGCATGCCGCTGCACATCATCGATACCGCCGGTCTGCGCGATGCCAGCGACGAGGTTGAGCGCATCGGTATCGAACGCGCCTGGCAGGAGATCGAGCAGGCCGACCGCGTGCTGTTTATGGTGGACGGCACCACGACCGACGCCGTTGACCCGGCGGAGATCTGGCCGGACTTTATTGCCCGTCTGCCGGCAAAGCTGCCGATCACCGTAGTGCGTAACAAAGCGGACGTGACCGGCGAAACGCTGGGCATCAGCGATGTGAATGGTCACTCACTGATTCGCCTGTCGGCGCGGACCGGTGAAGGCGTGGACGACCTGCGTAACCATCTCAAGCAGAGCATGGGCTTTGATACCAGCATGGAAGGCGGCTTCCTGGCGCGTCGTCGTCACCTGCAGGCGCTGGAAGAGGCGGCACGCCATCTTGACCAGGGCAAAGCGCAGCTGATCGGCGCGTGGGCAGGTGAACTGCTGGCGGAAGAGCTGCGTCTGGCGCAGCAGAATCTGAGCGAGATCACCGGGGAGTTTACGTCGGACGATCTGCTGGGACGGATCTTCTCGAGCTTCTGCATTGGCAAGTAATTCCCGCTAATCCATGGTGATTTCCTCCTGGGAAATCACCATTGTCCAAATGGCAACTCGCCTAATCCCTTTTCACCCCCTATCCTGCATGCCTGCATCTATGGGGGGTTTATGGCGCGTTTTCTGTTTTGTAGTTTCGCATTAGTTCTGCTTTATCCGTCCGGTATTGATATGTATCTGGTGGGATTACCGCATATCGCCCGCGATCTGGGCGCCAGCGAAGCGCAGCTGCATATTGCGTTTTCGGCCTACCTCGCGGGGATGGCGTCGTCGATGGTCTTTGCCGGGAAGATCGCGGATAAAGCAGGCCGTCAGCCTGTCGCTATCGCCGGTGCCATCGTTTTTGCCCTGGCATCCCTTCTCTGCTCACAGGCGCAAAACAGCACCGTGTTTCTGGCCGGGCGCTTTATCCAGGGCATCGGTGCGGGCGGTTGCTACGTGGTGGCGTTTGCCATTTTGCGCGACACCTTAAGCGCCCAGCGTCGCGCCAAAGTGCTGTCGATGCTGAACGGCATTACCTGCATCATCCCGGTGCTGGCCCCGGTCGTGGGCTATCTGATCATGCTGAAATTCCCGTGGCAGAGCCTGTTCTGGACCATGGCGGCGATGGGCGCGCTGGTGTTTGTCCTGTCGATTGCCGTGCTGAAAGAGACCCACCCGGGCTCGCAGAATACCGGCCATACCGCAACCCTTCACCCGGCAGAGAAGCTTCTCAACCGCTTTTTCCTCAGCCGTCTGGCCGTGACCACGTTAAGCGTGGCGGTGATCCTGACCTATGTAAACCTTTCCCCGGTGTTGCTGATGGAGACCATGGGCTTCGATCGCGGTGAGTATTCCACGGTGATGGCATTAACCGCGATGGTCAGTATGGCCGTTTCGTTTTCGACGCCGTTTGCGCTGAATATCTTCCGCCAGCGCACGCTGATGGTGACCTCACAGGTTTTATTCATGGCCGCAGGCGCGATCCTGGCGACCACCAGCTCACATGCGGTGATGCTGGTGGGCATTACGCTCATTTGCGCCGGGTTCTCGGTTGGCTTTGGCGTGGCGATGAGCCAGGCGCTTGGTCCCTTCTCGCTGCGGGCAGGCGTGGCAAGCTCGGTGCTGGGGATCGCGCAGGTCTGCGGCTCGTCGCTGTGGATTTGGCTGGCGGCAGTCATCGGGCTTAACGCGCTGAATATGCTGATCGGGGTTCTGATTGGCTGTAGCATAGTCTGCATTACCTTACTTATGGTCATCCAGCCCGCGGCGCACTATGAAGAAGCCCATCAGCAGTCTCGATCTTAACCTGTTGCTGTGCCTGCAGCTTTTGCTGCAGGAGCGCAGCGTTACCAAGGCGGCGAAGCGGATGAACGTGACGCCGTCGGCGGTGAGTAAATCGCTGGCCAAGCTGCGTGACTGGTTTGACGACCCGCTGTTTGTCAAAACGCCGCTAGGGCTGCTACCGACGCCGCTGACGGTGAGCCTGGAGCAGGATCTGGCTGACTGGATGCAAATCGGCAACCAGATCCTCGATAAATTCCATCATGATTCTCCGGGCGGGCTGACGTTCGTGCTGGCCGCGGAAACGCCGCTGATGCTGATCCGCTTCAATACCCTGCTGGAGCAGGTGAACCAGCGCTATCCGCAGGCGACGGTGAAAATGCGCCAGTGGGATTACGACTCGCTGGACGCGATTACGCGTGGCGAGGTGGATTTGGGCTTCACCGGGCGTGAAACGCATCCGCGATCCCGCGAGCTGCTTAAGCTGATGCCGTGGTTTATCGACTACGAAATCCTGTTCAGCGACCGCCCCTGCGTCTATCTGCGCGAGGATCATCCGGCGCTTCAGCAAGAGTGGAATCTGGAGACCTTCCTGCGCTATCCCCACATCAGCATCTTCTGGGAACGCAGCGATACCTGGGCGCTTGATGAGGTGTTAAAGGAGATGGGACGCGATCGCACTATCGCCATGAGCCTGCCGGGCTTCGAACAGGCGATGTTTATGGCGGCGCAGCCCGGCCATCACTATATCGCCACCGCCCCGCACTACTGTCACCACTACAATGAACTCCACCAGCGTAAGCTGATCGCGCTTCCGATCCCCATTGATGAGGAGCAGGCGGATAAATTGACCGTGCCCTTCACGCTGATCTGGCATAAACGGAACAGCCATAATCCCAAAATTCTCTGGCTGCGGGAGACCATCAAGGCACTGTACGGTGCGAGCGATCCAATTTTTGCCTAAGAAAATGTAAAGTTCGGTCCTAAGGCTTCTCTTACTTCCATTTACTGATTAAAACAGGAGGCAAGTTAAGCGATAATCATGTAACCGTTTAACCGATTACGACCATTATCAAGGAGCGAAAAATGGCTACGCACTTTGCAAGAGGGATACTTACAGAAGGACGTCTCGTATCGGCAAGAATTTCTTCAGCCTGTCACCGTGAAGCACTCACGCTTCCGGAGCACCGCAGGTCGCGGTTTTTAGCGTCCCGAGCGCTTCTCGCAGAACTGATGTTTATGCTGTACGGCACCAGCGAGCTGCCGGACATCATTACCCAGCCAGAAGGCCGCCCGGTCTTTGCCGACCCGGATCTCCCTCGTTTTTCCATTGCCTACACGGGCAATATCATTGGGGTCGCGCTGACCACCGAAGGGGACTGTGGGCTCGATATGGAGCTTCAGCGCGCGACGCGCAGCTTCCACGGTGGTAACGCGCATGAAGACTATCCGCTCTCCAGCAATGAGAAGCTGTGGGTACGCAACCAGAACGATCCTGTTGAAGCCAGAGCCCAGCTCATTACCCTGCGCCAGAGCATTCGCAAGCTCTGCGGATGCGCCTCAGACGACGCCAGCCTGCTGCAGCTGTTGCCTGGCTCCGGACGTCTGCGCGCCACCCAGGCCACGCTGGTAGAAGCGCTCTGCGACGCGGAGGATGTGCTCATCTGGTCCATCGCGGTGACCCCCGCCATCGAACGCATGAAAATCTGGGAATTTGACAGTCAACAGGGATGGCGTAGCCTTCCTGATGTGCCCGAGCGCGCCAACGAGCCCGCCGCACGTCTGATGCGATTAACCAGTTTACCGGCAGAAAAAGCATTCACCCTTAGCTGATCCAATCAGGGTCATCATGATGAAACAGGAGTAATCATGTCTGATACGTTGAAAGTTGTTACGTTACTGGGAAGCCTGCGCAAAGGTTCATTTAACGGGATGGTAGCCCGCACGCTGCCACAGCTGGCACCTGCAGGTATGGAAATTAGCGCCCTGCCGTCTATTGGCGATATTCCGCTTTATGACGCTGACGTACAGCAGGAAGAAGGGTTCCCGCAGAGCGTTGAGGCGCTGGCAGAGCAGATTCGCCAGGCTGACGGCGTGGTCATCGTCACGCCAGAGTACAACTACTCTGTACCCGGTGGTCTGAAGAATGCCATCGACTGGCTGTCCCGTTTACCTGAGCAGCCGCTGTCAGGCAAACCGGTGCTGATCCAGACCAGCTCCATGGGCGCGATTGGCGGCGCGCGCTGCCAGTATCACCTGCGTCAGATCCTGGTCTTCCTCGATGCGATGGTGATGAACAAGCCGGAATTTATGGGCGGAGTGATTCAGAACAAGGTCGACCCGCAAACGGGTGAGGTGGTGGATCAGAGCACGCGCGACCATCTCTCTGGCCAGCTGACGGCGTTCGGGGATTACATTAAGCGGGTCAAAGCCTAATAAAAAAGCCCGGTGGCGCTAGCGCTTACCGGGCCTACACTCGTCAGTAGGTCAGGTAAGCGAAGCGCCACCTGACACCACAAACCGCACCTTAGTGCGCGTCAATAAACACAATCTTCAGCACAAACAGCAGCGCCACAATGATGACGCACGGGCTGAGGTCGCGGAAGCGGCCGGTACCGATCTTCATTACGCAGTAAGAGATAAAGCCCAGCGCGATACCTTCGGTAATCGAGAAGCTGAACGGCATCATCACGGCGGTAATAAACGCCGGCACCGCTTCGGTTAAATCATCCCACTTCACGCGAGACAGGCTGGAGGTCATCAGCACACCCACGTAGATCAGCGCACCCGCTGCAGCGTACGGAGGCACCATGCCCGCCAGCGGCGAGAGGAAGATCACCAGCAGGAACAGAATACCCACGACAACCGCCGTCAGGCCGGTACGGCCGCCCACGGAGACGCCGGAAGAGGATTCAATGTAAGCGGTCACAGACGAGGTCCCGATAAATGAACCGGTCACAGAGGAGATACTGTCCACAAACAGCGCCTGCTTCATGCGCGGGAATTTGCCTTTCTCATCTGCCAGACCCGCTTTGTCGGTCACGCCGATCAGCGTACCGGAGGAGTCGAACAGGTTAACCAGCATGAAGGAGAAAATCACGCCCGCCAGGCCCAGGTTCAGGGAACCGGCCAGATCAACATGACCAACAACGGTAGAGACGCTCGGTGGCGCGGAAACGATGCCGTTATAGTGAACGTCGCCCAGCATCCAGCCCAGCAGCGTGGTCACCACGATGGAGACCAGCACCGCCGCATGAATATTGCGGGAAGCCAGGATAGCGATGATAAAGAAGCCCAGCACGCCCAGCAGCACGTTATGCGAGGTCAGGTGGCCGATGCTCACCAGCGTATCCGGGTTCGCCACGATCACGCCGGCGTTTTTCAGCCCCATCATCCCGATAAACAGACCGATACCGCTGGTGATGCCCACGCGCAGGCTCACGGGAATGTTCGCAATCATCCAGTAACGCACGCGGAAAATGGTCAGCAGCAGCAGGCCAATCGCACCCCAGAAGATGGCGCCCATACCCACCTGCCACGGCAGCCCCATCGCCTGAACCACCACGAAGGCAAAGAACGCATTCAGACCCATCGCCGGGGCCAGCGCGACCGGCAGGTTAGCGAACACACCCATCAGAATGCTGCCGAGGGCCGCGATCAGACAGGTAGTCACGAAGACGGCGCTGGTATCCATGCCAGCAACGCCCAGAATTTGAGGGTTAACAAAAACGATATAGACCATCGTCAGGAAGGTGGTGAAACCGGCGATCACTTCGGTGCGTGCCGTCGTGCCGTGCTCGCGCAGTTTAAACACGCGCTCAAGCAGACCCTGACCAGATGTCTGGGTAGTGTGTTGTTGACTCATCATCAATTTCCGAACAAGGAGGGAAAATTCGTCGCTATCCTATACCAAAATGCGACAATAGTGGCGGTTACGTGATACTTTTTTCATTGAATTTGCTTATACGGCAACGATTGCGTTCCGGTGAACTGCCGTACGTAAACGTTAAACTGGTTAAAAGGGAAAGGCATGTCCGGAATTGAAGCGGTATTTTTCGACTGCGACGGTACGCTGGTCGACAGTGAGGTCATTTGTTCCCGCGCGTATGTGGCCATGTTCCAGGAATTTGGCATTACGCTGGAACTCGACGAGGTGTTTAAACGCTTTAAGGGCGTGAAGCTCTACGAGATCATCGACATCATTAACGAAGAACACGGCGTCGTTCTGGATAAAACGGCTCTGGAACCGGTGTATCGCGCCGAGGTTGCACGCCTGTTCGATTCGGAGCTGGAGGTGATTCCGGGCGCAAACGCGCTGCTGGATGCCATGACGGTGCCGATCTGCGTGGTCTCCAACGGGCCTGTCAGCAAAATGCAGCACTCGCTCGGCAAGCTTGAGATGCTGCACCACTTCCCGGAAAAACTGTTCAGCGGCTACGATATCCAGCGCTGGAAGCCGGACCCGGCACTGATGTTCCATGCGGCAAAGGCGATGAACGTTAACGTAGAGCACTGCATTCTGGTGGATGACTCGTCTGCGGGCGCGCAGTCGGGGATTGATGCGGGAATGGAGGTGTTTTACTTCTGCGCCGACCCGCACAACAAGCCGATCGATCATCCAAAAGTCACGACCTTCACCGATCTGGCGCAGCTACCCGCGCTGTGGAAGGCGCGCGGGTGGAATATTACGCGTTAAGCCGCCCCTCCCGGCAGGGAGGGCGACAGGTTTATCTGAAGAGCTTTTGAACAAACTCAGCATAGGCCGGACGCCAGACGTCCATTTCGTGGTTCAGACCGGGGTACATTTTATAGTCGAATTTGATGCCCTGCTTTTCCAGCTCCGCTTTCAGACCGGCGATATCTTTGCCGGTCACCGAATCGCGCTCTCCCACAACGACGGTGAAGTTATGCAGCTGCCGGTTAATGGCCTCAGGCTGCTTAAAGCGTGCGGCCACGCCTTCATCAGGCACGGTTGTCGTGGTAACGCCGCTGAACGTTCCCAGCCAGCCGAAGCTCTCAAGATGATTCATCCCGGAGACCAGCGCCTGATAACCGCCCTGTGACAATCCCGCCAGCGCCCGGCCTGCCGCATCTTTACGCACGTTGAAGCGTGTATCCACCAGCGGAATAATCTCGCTCATCAGTTCACGGTCTGCGGCTTTCGCATTGAGCGGATAGAAAGACTTCCGTCGTTCTGCCGGTGGGAAGTTCTCGGGGATGGCCTCAGTGCTCTCCGTCTCGGTGTCGGGTACCACCACCAGCATCGGTTTGATTTTCCCTTCGGCCATCAGGTTATCCATGATTTGCGGCAGACGGCCCTGGTCGATGGCAGAGAGCCCGGTATCCCCAAAACCATGGTAAAAGTAGAGCACCGGTAAGGGTTCCCCTGTGCCGTTGTAGCCAGGGGGAGTCCATACATAGACGCGGCGCTCTGACTTGAGCGACGGCGAGTGCCAGGTCAAGGTCGTCAGATCGCCATGCGGTACAGGACGATCGTCGAGAATACTGCCCGGAACCAGAATCAGGCTGGTGTTCACCTGCCGCTGGGGTTTTTGATAGCGGCTTCCCGTGTCAACTGAACGGAAACCATCGATGTCGAAATAATATTCGTAGAGATTCGGGGCCATCGGCTCGCTTTTCCATGACCAGACGCCATTTTTCTCTTTCGTCATATCATGGGAAACCTGGCTTTCAGGCATTGACCCCGTCACCACGGAGACTCGCGTTGCGCCGGGTGCAAACAGGCGAAACGTAATGCTTTTATCCGCATTAACCTGGGTCACATAGTGGCTGACCGGGGTAGTCTGGTCAGGTGTGACCGGCAACGGTGCGGCAATCACGTCTGTTCCAGTACCGATCCCGATGCTGATGGCCATCGCCAGGCACGCTAATGAATTTTTCATATACCATCCTTTGCTGTTTTTTCGTCTCACGTTAGCGCGTTTCGAACGTCAGGCAACGGATGAAGGGGAAAATTGTGATTACACTAGAAATAACAACGCCGGTGAGTACCGGCGTTGTTATCAGATGACAGGATTACTCTTTCGGATCTTTACCCGCCAGCAGCTTGTCCAGCTCGTCGCCGCCCACGTGACGGAAGTCCTGACCCTTCACGAAGTAGAAAATGTATTCGCAAATATTCTGGCAGCGGTCACCGATACGCTCGATAGAGCGCGCGCAGAACAGGGCCGTCAGCACGCTCGGGATCGTACGGGAATCTTCCATCATGTAGGTCATCAGCTGGCGCACGATGCCTTCATACTCCTGATCGACCTTCTTGTCTTCACGGTAGATACGCACCGCTTCGTCCAGATCCATCCGCGCAAAGGCATCCAGCACGTCGTGCAGCATCTGCACGGTGTGGCGGCCCAGCGACTCCAGGCTGACCAGCAGCGGCTGATGCTGCTGAGAAAACTTCTCCAGCGCGGTGCGGCAGATTTTATCGGCGACGTCACCAATACGTTCCAGCTCGGCGATGGTTTTGATGATCGCCATCACCAGACGCAGGTCGCTCGCCGTCGGCTGACGTTTCGCGATAATGCGCACGCAGGCTTCGTCGATAGCCACTTCCATCATGTTGACGTTTTTATCGCCTTCAATGACGCGCTTCGCCAGCTCGCTGTCCTGGTTGTGCATCGCCGTAATCGCATCAGAAAGCTGCTGCTCGACCATGCCGCCCATGGTCATCACCTGGGTGCGAATGCTTTCCAGCTCTGCGTTGAACTGGCCGGAAATGTGTTTATTAAGATTGAGGTTGTCCATGGTTTCTCCACATGCACTAAGGCAAATCAACCGTAGCGGCCAGTAATATAATCTTCGGTTTGTTTCTTCGCGGGCTTAGTGAACAGATCGTCCGTGTTACTGAACTCAATCAATTCACCCAGGTACATAAACGCCGTGTGATCGGAGCAACGCGCAGCCTGCTGCATGTTGTGGGTCACGATAACCACGGTGTAATCCTGCTTCAGCTCGGTGATCAGTTCTTCAATACGACCGGTTGAAATCGGGTCCAGCGCTGAACACGGCTCATCCAGCAGCAACACTTCCGGGCGAATCGCAATACCGCGCGCAATGCACAGACGCTGCTGCTGACCACCGGAGAGAGAGTACCCGCTCTGGTGCAACTTATCTTTGGTTTCGTTCCATAATGCGGCCTTGGTCAAAGCCCACTGCACGCGCTCATCCATATCGGCACGGGAGAGCTTTTCAAACAGGCGAACGCCAAAGGCGATGTTGTCATAAATGGACATCGGGAACGGCGTGGGTTTCTGGAACACCATCCCCACTTTCGCGCGCAGCAGGGCAATATCCTGAGCCTGGGTCAGAATGTTTTCACCGTCGAGGATGATTTCCCCTTCAGCACGCTGCTCCGGATAGAGCGAATACATTTTGTTAAAGGTACGCAGCAGCGTGGATTTCCCACAGCCGGACGGACCGATAAATGCCGTGACCTGGTTCTTCGCGATATCCAGGTTGATGTTCTTCAGGGCATGGAATTTGCCGTAGTAGAAGTTCAAATCACGAACCTGAATCTTACCCGGGGCAGTATCAACCATACTCATTGACTCATTTCCTCATTCGGCGCCGCGAGCTGCCGCGCCGTAAAAAATTAACCGTGTTTCTTCTTCGCGAAAATGACGCGCGCCAGAATGTTCAGCAACAGTACGCAAAGGGTAATGATCAGCACCCCGGCCCAGGCCAGCTGCTGCCATTCCGCGAAGGGGCTCATCGCAAATTTAAAGATCGTCACCGGCAGGTTGGCGATCGGCTGCATCATGTCCGTGCTCCAGAACTGGTTGGAGAGGGACGTAAACAGCAGCGGTGCCGTTTCACCCGCAATACGCGCCACCGCCAGCAGGATACCGGTCATGATCCCGGAGACCGACGCCTTCAGCGTAATCGCAGAGATCATCTTCCATTTTGGCGTACCCAGCGCGTAAGCCGCTTCACGCAGGCTGTCCGGCACCAGTTTCAGCATGTTCTCGGTGGTTCGAATCACAATCGGCACCTGCAGCAGCGCCAGCGCAATCACACCCGCCCAGCCGGAGAAGTGTTCCATCTGCGCCACCACGACGGTATAAACGAACAGACCCACGACGATAGACGGGGCTGACAGCAAAATATCGTTAATGAAACGAATGACTTCCGCCAGCAAGGATTTACGACCGTATTCCGCCAGGTAGATACCCGCCATGATGCCCAGCGGCGTGCCGAAGACCGTGGCCCAGAGGATCAGCAATCCGCTGCCCGCCAGGGCATTCGCCAGGCCACCACCCGCCGTGTTCGGCGGCGGCGTCATTTCGGTGAACAGCGAGAGTGACATTCCGTCAATCCCGCGAACGACCGTCGAGAAGAGGATCCAGACCAGCCAGAACAGGCCGAATGCCATCGTCGCCATAGAGAGCGTCAGGGCAATGCGGTTTTTCATGCGGCGTCTGGCCTGCATTTTGCGGCGGGATTCCGCCAGTTCAGCAGTTGCTTGCATTTCGAGAGTGGCCATTAGCGTGCTCCCTCATTTTTAGCGAGACGCATAATCATCAGCTTGGAAATCGCCAGAACAATGAAGGTAATTACGAACAGAATCAGACCCAGCTCCATCAGCGCCGCGACGTGCAGACCGGATTCCGCTTCCGCAAATTCATTCGCCAGCGCAGAGGTAATACTGTTACCCGGCATATAGAGCGACGCGCTGTCGAGCTGGTAGGTGTTACCGATGATAAAGGTGACCGCCATGGTTTCACCCAGCGCGCGACCTAAGCCCAGCATCACGCCCCCGATCACCCCATTTTTGGTGAACGGAAGGACAATGCGCCAGATCACTTCCCAGGTGGTGCAGCCGATACCGTAGGCCGACTCTTTCATCATCACCGGCGTTTGTTCGAAGACATCGCGCATGACCGCCGCAATGTACGGAATAATCATGATGGCGAGGATCACACCCGCCGCCAGAATGCCGATACCGAAAGCCGGGCCAGAGAACAGGGCCCCCACAAACGGAATGGCAGAGAGGACGTTACCCACCGGTTCCTGGAAATACGTGGCGAACAGCGGCGCAAAGATGAACAGACCCCACATGCCGTAAACGATACTTGGGATGGCCGCCAGCAGTTCGATGGCGATACCCAATGGGCGACGCAGCCAGCCCGGCGCCAGCTCCGTCAGGAACAGGGCGATACCGAAACTTACCGGAACCGCAATCAGCAGGGCGATGAACGAGGTCACCAGCGTGCCGTAAATCGGCACCAGTGCACCGTAGATATCGTTCGGCGCATCCCACTCTTTACTCCACAGGAAGGAGAAACCGAATTTCTGGATGCTCGGCCAGGAGGAGAAAATCAGAGACACGATAATGCCGCCCAGCAGCAATAGCACAATCAGCGCAGCCAGTTTGACCAGCGCGCTGAAAATCATGTCACCTTTTTTACCCGGAGGGTTAAATGCAGGCTTGGTTGCAGCCATAAATTACTCTTCTGTTTGAGACGTTTTTACGAATATGCCCGGTGGCGCTGACGCTTACCGGGCCTACAGAGTAAACCGTAGGGCGGGTAAGCGCAGCGCCACCCGCCATCTTCGTTAAATATATCCTGTTAGTACAGCGCTTTACCGCTGCTGTCTTTCACGTTGGTTTTCCATGCAGCGCGAATCTGCTCAACCACGTTGTCTGGCAGGGTGGCGTAATCCAGAGCGTTAGCCTGTTTGCCGCCGTTTTTGTATGCCCAGTCGAAGAACTTCAGCACTTCAGCGCCCTGTTCAGGTTTCTTCTGCTCTTTGTGCACCAGGATGAAGGTGGTAGAGGTGATTGGCCACGCCCCTTCGCCCTTCTGGTTAGTCAGATCCTGCGCGAAGGATTTGCTCCAGTCAGCGCCTTTGGCGGCATTAGCAAAGTTCTCTTCGGTCGGGCTAACCGGTTTGCCGTCGGCAGACACCAGTTTGGTGTAGGACAGGTTGTTCTGCTTCGCGTACGCATACTCTACGTAGCCGATGGAGCCAGGCAGACGCTGTACGAACGCGGCGATACCGTCATTACCTTTACCGCCCAGACCGGTAGGCCAGTTAACGGTAGAGCCGGAGCCGACTTTAGATTTCCACTCTTCGTTCACTTTCGCCAGGTAGCTGGTGAACACGAAAGAGGTACCAGAACCATCCGCGCGGCGAACCACGGCGATGTTCTGAGAAGGCAGCTTCAGGCCTGGGTTGAGTTTGGCGATCGCTTCGTCATCCCATTTTTTGATTTTGCCCAGGTAGATGTCACCCAGCGTTTTGCCGTCCAGCACCAGCTCACCCGACTTCACGCCCGGCAGGTTGATCGCCAGAACCACGCCACCGATCACGGTAGGGAACTGGAACAGGCCTTCCTGAGCCAGTTTGTCATCAGACAGCGGAGCATCTGATGCGCCGAAATCAACCGTGTTCGCGGTAATTTGTTTTACGCCACCGGAGGAGCCGATACCCTGATAGTTAACCTTGTTACCGGTTTCTTTCTGGTAGGTATCCGCCCATTTGGCATACACCGGCGCAGGGAAGGTTGCACCAGCGCCAGTCAGGCTTGCTTCTGCAAATACAGAGAACGCGCTCAGAGATAAGGTCGCGGCGACAACAGTTGCGACAGTGGTACGCATAACTTTCATAATGTCTCCTGCAAGATTTTCGTAAATCGTTGTTTAGTGGCTACGATGAGCAAAATAGGACAAACAGGTGACAGATAAATGTACGAATTATGACAGTTTTATGACAATACAGGCGTTAAAAATAAGTCATTGATAATAAATGATATTTATTCATGATAGCGTCATAGAGTTGTCATACAGAAAGGGATAAGCCTGGTACAAAAGGGGGAAAATGACAACGGCTGTCATAAACAGCCGTCGGGTGATTAATGTTCAATTTCCAGCGTGACCGTCGCGTACGCTTCAAACGTTCCAGGTTTTGGCTGAGCCCCCGTTGCGCTTGCAGGCGCAGCGGAAAAGGTAAGCGAATTGTTTTCGGCGCCGTTGTTGTTTTCGCCCCTATCCATGTCCATCCTGCCGCCGTTGACGCTGACCTGACGATCCCACTTGTCGTATACCACAATGCCTACATCATCATTGCCGTTGACTTTCATCATCGTGGCATCGGCGTCAACAGGGTCTCCATGGAAAGTGGAGTAGACAATATTCTCATCCAGCATGCCTGTGCACTGTACCTGAATCGTCTTTTTTACCTTGTGACTCGTCACGGCGGTGCCTTTGGTAGCGGAAAATTCCGGGGCCGGGATTTTGCCAAAATCTATCTCAAGCGTCTGCCCGGGCGCTATCTCGCAGTTTTGCGGCACGACGATATCGCCAGCGATTTTGATCTCTGCCATTTTTTCGGTGCTGGAGGTCGAGGAGGCCGCATCCAGCCCTCCATAAAGATCGGCGACTATCGTACCTGGCACACTCACCCGGCCAATAAACGGCTTGTTAATTAAGAATGATATTTTTATTTGTGAACCGGTATTGAGTGTTGGTTCGCTCCCTTCCTCGCCAGGCGCATAACAATAGGAGCTATGAGACATTACGTTTGGTTCTGCGCTGAAAGGTACCGGTATATATTCTCTGCCAAGCACAAGTATCGACGTGGCGATGCTGAGGTTGTTATTAAGGGTAAAATAGGTATACCCGTTCTTTACCACATCTTCACTTAACGGCGATCGTGCGGTGTAGTAGATTTGGCGAAAGCCCGTAGAGTAATGCGTAAGACAGTTGCATTGCGCTTTGTAACTCGTAGATGAACTGAGCGTTTCCAGATCCCTGATCTCTGTACCTGCTTTATTTTTATCCGCCGGGATCGACTGCCCGTTCAGATTAAGGTTATAGATATAAGCGCCACCTTCGGAGTGACAAATCCCGTCGCCCGTGGTGTACGCTTTGCATACTGGCGTCATAAATATTATCAACGCGCTTAAAAACAGAGGTGTCCTGAATTTCATCTTATTTCCCTATTGGCATACTGCCGATATTTGTATCAGTTCAACGCCTTCTGGCGGGGTAAAATGGTAGTTAACCGGGCAGGTCACCGTGTTATCTGCACCCCACTTCAGGACAAACGCCCCCTCTTCCGGCATGCCGGACAGATAAAGCTCGCCATTTTCGCCCACAATGCCGGTTACGCTGCCGTGGGGTAAATCAGCCGAGGCCATTGCGCCAAACGGCACCGGTTTGCCACTCTTCTGCCGCACATTGAACAGGACGCGATAGCCCACGTGAGTGACAAACTCCGCCCGTACCACCGCGCCGCGCGTCGGGATAACGCTGAGGATACTGTTGTCGATTTCGACGTTGGCCTTCGCAAAGTAATCGCTGTCGATCTCCACTCTGTTTTCATCGTAGGCATTGAGCTGCGTCTGTACCGTATAGCCGCGCCAGTCCGTCGCCTTACCCGTACCATTCTCCAGCGCCAGGCCGGAAGCTCCCGGGGCTTTAACCAGCGCGACGGTTTCCCCCAGCTCCTGAGAGAAAGTTATGCCATCGCTGTGGGCCAGAATCCCGCCCTTCATGCCATAGTTGAGGCGCTGGTTGTCCTGGGTATAGTCGTAACTGGCGTTTACCGAACCATATGTGCCGTCATAGCCCACCCCTGCGCTGTTGTTGTAATCTTCGTTATCCGCATCGTAAGACTGCTGAACGTTCCAGGAGAGGTTGTGCGCATCCAGCGCGTTACCGCTCAGCCCCACCTGGTGCATCCCTTTTCCATGGTTGTTTTGGGTGTACCCATAGTTGACGTAGCTATCATGCAGCCAGCCTGACAACGGTATGGAGAGAGAGAGCATAAAAATCTGTTCGCTGCCCTGGCTGTCGCTGATGTCAGTGTCGGTGCTATTTTGGGCCGAGGTGAGTGAATCGGTGTAGTTCCAGGAGACGTTCCAGGAAATAGAGCGCCAGCTATTGCTGTAGCCCAGCTGCACCAGCCGCTCGACTTCATTCGTCTTCCAGTACTGCTGGCGGCTAAGGGTAAGATAAATATTTCCCATCCCGTCGCCAAAGGTCTGCGTCCATGTTCCCTCCAGACGGCTACGGCGGTTACCTGTCGTCCAGAAGTCGCTCTCGTTATTCTGCCGGGACGCCCATTCGTTCAGGGTGTAGTAACCCTCTGTGGAGTAGCGGTAGCCCACCAGCCGAAACGTTGTGTTAGTTTCATCAAAACGTTTGGAATAGAGAAAACGGTAAGATTGCCCGCTTTCGTCATCGTCCTCAAACCGCGCGCGGGCATGCGTTACGTCCAGCGAAATGGCGCCCAGCGAACCCATATCTTTCCCCACGCCAAGCGCGGCGGAGGTGTAATCGCTGGTTCCCTGCACGCCCCCGTAGAGGGTAATACCCGCAGGAAAACCGTGTAACACCTGCGCCTGAAAAACGGTCGGCTGAAAATCGTTTTGATCGCGCAGTTCACCCGCGCTGATATCGACATCGGTTTGGTCTTCACGCTTCAGGATCGCCAGTGAGGCGTAAGGCTGGGTAAAATGTTGCTCGCTGCCATCCTCTTCTTTGATGGTAACATCCAGATCGCCACCCGAATTGGTAGTGTTTAAATCCTTGAGCGCAAACGCTCCCTGCGGTACGGCAGACTGGTAAATGATGTAACCGTTTTGCCGCACAATCACGGTCGCATTGCTTTTCGCCACGCCGCGAACCACTGGCGCAAACCCCGTCAGGCTCGAAGGCAGCATGTCATCATCCGTGTAGAGACGCATACCACGCAGTTGCGTGCTGTCAAACACGTCGCTTGCGGTCCACGTATCCCCCAGCATGATTTGGCTGCGTAACGCGGCGATATCGCGCTGTAAATAGGTATTGATCGAATGATACGAAGACTCGCCATCGGCCACGTTTAGCGTACTGTAGTTACGTAAACGCCATGCCCCCAGGTTGGCACCGTTGCGCAGGTTCAGATAATAAAAATCGCCGTTAACATCCTCGTTCGAATGCACCGTGCTGGAGCCGGAAAAATCGTAGTTCACCATAAGCGCATTGATGCCCTCATCCCAGCGTGAGGGACTGATATAGCCGCGCGCCGATACATCAATATAGATTTGCGGCAACGTAACGTTAAGCTGGAGTTTATCCGTATCAAACGTCCAGGTTGAGCCGGGAACGAGCGGCGCGGGGTTCAGACAGGCTTTGTCATCTATGTCGTTAAGGGCCTTGATAGCCGCCACTTTTACCCCAAGCTCAGCGAGCACGGTTTTGACGTCTGAGAAGCAAGGATGAAGGTTGCTGGTGGCAGTATCTTCGACAAAGGTTACCTCCCGGCGGTCAACATATTCGCCGTTAACATGAATACTGACCTTATAGTTCCCGGCAGGTAGATTGTTCGCGCGGTTAAACTGGTGGATATCAACGTCCACAGGATGATCGATTTCAAGCAACGCAGGGTTAAACATATCCCTCGCTGCCGTCTCGGCGGATAAACCAAGCACCACCCCGGAAGCAAACGCGATGAAAATACGGGAACACTCCATAAATAAACCATCCTTTGCTTAAAGCGCTGCTTTTAAATCCTGACTAATCGCACCGAAATCATTCACATACCGCCACACCAGCGCATGGCCATTCACGCCTTCCGGTAAGGGTAAACGCAGGGTTTCAAAGGGATGGACGATATTGAGTGGCACATCTTTGCCGTCCACTGTCACATTCATAACGTTGATATTTAGCGGCGTGGGATTTTCAACTACCAACTGCCGATTTTCTCTGTGCCACTTCACCTGCGTGGCGGCGTGCTCCGGGGTGATGTTCAACGAGGCCGGACGCCAGAACAGCTTGATACGCGTCTTAATGGCGATTTCCATCGCGTTCGGCTTATTGCTCGCCGGGGGAATATTTTTGATGTTCAGCCAGAACACCGACTCCCGATCCTGCGGTAAATTGCCCTCGGTTTTCATAATGCGCAGAATTTTTTCCTGCCCAGCCTCCAGACGAGATACCGGTGGAATGACGGTAAACGGTGGTTTTTTCGCGGTTCCTGTATTATTGAAGGGGTCAACCCATGTTTGAATAAGATAAGGGATAGCCGCTTCGTTATTTTTGACAGTAATGGTTGTGTCGGATTTATCACTCAAATAAATCACTCGTGTGCCACCAATAACCACACCTGCCGATGCCAGTGTAGAAATACCCGTAAGACAACACGCTATTAATACATTCACTATACGCCCTGGCATAATCCAATGTCCTTATATATAAAGGAGCCTGTTAATAAGTTCTTAACAGGCTCCGAATCCATAATCGCTGATTATTTCAGATATTCAATAGTAAACTGAGAGTCAGCATTCGCAGTACCCGGCGTCACTGTTGCCAGAGTCTGGACGAATTTCGCCTTGAATCCCATATCCGCTTTACCATCAGCAATGGCAACGTATTTAGAATTGTTGTACAACGGGATCGCGGTATCATCGCTCAGGTTGAACAGTTTAATCGCCACGCCCGTCGCGGCAATGGCGTCGCCGCTGCCAGTGAACTCGCCGTCCGTACCGTCTTCGTTCACCGGCGTACCGATTGAGAGATAACCTTTACCGATGGTATCTTTATCTTCCGTCCCGTCAAAGCGTACCGCCGCCTGAGTATAGGTTGCCGGGCAGCCTTCCAGACGGATGTGGAAATCTTTAACAGACGCGGTGGAATCAATACCCGCGAAGGTTTTTACCGATACACGACCAATATTAACAGTCTGATTACTGGTATCAGTCGTGACTGTACAAGTAGAATCAATCACCTCACCACGGAAATGAACAGTACCGTCAGCCGCTAATGTCGCACCTGAAAACAGGGCGGAAGATAAAACCAGTGAAGTGGCTATAACGTTTAATTTCATGAAACTCTCCATAATTTATATTATTTGTATGCGTTTCATTTACACATTCAAATAAAACACACCATCCTTTAAAGCGTGGCGATAGTACAATTCATTCCTGCCCTAAGACAAACACGTTTTCTCTCATGAAATATCTTTAAAATAAAATAATAAAAACGAAAAATAAAAAACCCCTTACAAATAAGAATAAAAAATAATTAAAAAATGCTATTGATGCCTCTTTTCTGTTTTTTTGAGAATTTATCAATATCTTTTCTTTGCCACCGCTAAATAAGTTTATTTTTTAAGCAGAAATCGGCGAGACAATCAGATGACGCAATAATGTAAGGAAACATGAAAAAAGAAACAGGCTGCGATAAAAAGAAGTAATCGCTGAGGGGAGGACTATGAGGCTGCCAGAATACTGGCAGCCTCGGGTAGGCTGGAGATTATTCTACGGTAACGGACTTCGCCAAGTTACGCGGCTGGTCGACGTCGGTGCCTTTGATCAGCGCCACGTGATAGGCCAGCAGCTGCAGCGGAACGGTGTAGAAGATCGGCGCAATCACCTCTTCCGCATGCGGCATCTCGATGATGTGCATGTTGTCGCTGCTGGCGAAACCGGCATCTTTATCAGCAAAGACGTACAGCACGCCGCCACGGGCGCGGACTTCTTCGATGTTGGACTTCAGTTTTTCCAGCAGTTCGTTGTTCGGTGCCACGACGATAACCGGCATATCCGCGTCAATCAGCGCCAACGGACCGTGTTTCAGCTCGCCTGCCGCATAGGCTTCAGCGTGAATGTAAGAGATCTCTTTCAGCTTCAGCGCGCCTTCCAGCGCAATCGGATACTGATCGCCACGGCCCAGGAACAGGGCGTGATGTTTGTCAGAGAAATCTTCCGCCAGAGCTTCAATGCGTTTGTCCTGAGACAGCATCTGCTCAATACGGCTCGGCAGCGCCTGCAGACCGTGAACGATGTCATGCTCAACAGAGGCATCTTCACCTTTCAGACGCGCCAGTTTCGCCACCAGCATCAGCAGAACCGTCAGCTGAGTGGTAAACGCCTTGGTGGAGGCCACGCCGATTTCGGTACCCGCTTTGGTCATCAGCGCCAGATCGGATTCACGCACCAGCGATGAGCCCGGCACGTTACAGATGGCCAGAGAACCCAGATAACCCAGCTCTTTAGAGAGACGCAGCGCCGCCAGGGTATCTGCCGTTTCACCTGACTGGGAAAGGGTGATCATCAGGCTGTTACGACGCACGGCAGATTTGCGATAGCGGAACTCAGAGGCAATTTCCACGTCGCACGGCACGCCCGCCAGAGATTCAAACCAGTAGCGAGAGACCATACCGGAGTTGTAGGAGGTACCGCAGGCTACGATCTGAATATGCTCAACCTTGCTGAGCAGTTCGTTCGCGTTTGCGCCCAGCTCGCTCAGATCCACTTCACCATGGCTGATGCGCCCGGTCAGGGTGTTTTTGATGGCGTTTGGCTGCTCGTAAATCTCTTTCTGCATGTAGTGACGGTAAGCGCCTTTGTCGCCCGCGTCGTACTGCAGATTCGATTCGATCTCCTGACGTTTCACCTGCTCGCCTTTGGTATCGAACACGGTTACGCTGCGGCGAGTCACTTCGGCGATATCCCCCTCTTCGAGGAAGATAAAGCGACGGGTGACCGGCAGCAGTGCCAGCTGATCGGAAGCGATAAAGTTTTCACCCATGCCCAGGCCGATAACCATCGGGCTACCGGAACGCGCGGCCAGCAGCGTGGACGGGTCGCGGGAATCCATGATCACCGTACCGTACGCACCGCGCAGCTGAGGAATAGCGCGCAGCACCGCATCACGCAGCGTACCGCCCTGCTCAAGTTCCCAGTGCACCAGGTGAGCAATCACTTCGGTGTCAGTTTCAGAGACGAAGGTGTAGCCGCGCGCTTTCAGTGCTTCACGCAGCGGTTCGTGGTTTTCGATAATGCCATTGTGCACGACCACGATGTGTTCAGACACATGCGGGTGCGCGTTGCCTTCAGACGGTTCGCCGTGCGTCGCCCAGCGGGTGTGCGCAATACCGGTTCCCCCGTGCAGCGGATGTTCTTCCGCGGCCTGGGCCAGCATCTGCACTTTACCGAGACGGCGCAGACGGGTCATATGACCTTCTGCATCGACGACAGCCAGACCGGCAGAGTCGTAACCACGGTATTCCAGACGACGTAAACCTTCGAGAAGGATTTCAGCAATATCACGCTGCGCAACTGCGCCAACAATTCCACACATAATTTTAGATTCCGAATTTAGGCATAATGCCTGCGTTGTCGCTGACCTGTATTTGCCCTTTCCGGGCGCCCCGAGCCTTGTAGAGAGTGGGGTTATTTTTATGGGTACTGCTTGTGGGGGGAGATATATGTTTATCTCCTCACCCGGGTTTGCCTGATGACGGCTACGCCTTATCAGGCCTACTCAATCGTAGGGCGGGTAAGCGTAGCGCCACCCGCCTTGTTGTTACTTCTTCTTCACAGGACGTTTCCAGCCCTGCTTGTGCACCTGCGGCACACGGCTTAATACCAGTTCGTTATCGGCGATATCGCGCGTAACGGTTGTCCCGGCGGCAATCGTTACGCCGTTACCCACGGTAACAGGCGCCACCAGCTGGGTGTCGGAACCGACAAACACATCATCACCGATGATGGTTTTAAACTTATTGGCGCCGTCATAGTTACAGGTGATTGTGCCTGCGCCAATGTTGACGTTGTCACCAATTTCCGCGTCGCCCAGATAGGTTAAATGACCGGCTTTAGAGCCTTTACCCAGACGCGCTTTTTTCATCTCAACGAAGTTGCCCACGTGAGCGCCTTCCAGCAGCTCAGCGCCCGGGCGCAAACGCGCAAACGGACCGATGGTACAGGCCACATCCAGACGGGCATTTTCCACCACGCTGTACGGGCTGATTTCACAGTCGTCACCAATGACGCTGTTTTTGATCACGCAGCCAGCGCCAATTTTGACGCGATTGCCCAGCGTGACGTGACCTTCGAGGATAACGTTAATATCAATTTCAACGTCGCGCCCGTGAGATAACGTGCCACGCAGATCGAAACGCGCCGGATCGCGCAGCATCACGCCAGCCAGAAGGAGTTTCTCGGCCTGTTCAGACTGATAAACGCGCTCAAGACGGGAGAGTTGAAGACGGTTGTTCACCCCTTCGGTTTCGCTGATGCGCGCCGGATGGACCGCCGCAATCTCGCGCCCTTCCTGGTATGCCATCGCAATGATGTCGGTGATGTAGTATTCACCCTGCGCGTTATTGTTGTTGAGCTTCGACAGCCAGCGCTTCATATCCGCACCATTGGCAATCAGGATACCGGTGTTGATCTCCTGAATCTGACGCTGCGCCTCGCTGGCATCTTTATGCTCAACAATACCCGTAACGTTGCCGTTTTCACGGGTGATACGGCCATAACCGGTTGGATCGTCCAGCACAACAGTTAATAAACCGATGCCGCCCTGCGGTTTGGCTTCACGCAGGCGAGTCAGCGTTTCAACGGAGATCAGCGGGACATCGCCGTAGAGCATCAAAATGTCTTCGTCATCCGCAAAGAAGGGCGCTGCCTGCTGCATGGCATGGCCTGTACCCAACTGCTCGGCCTGAAGCACCCAGTTGAGCTTGTCGTCGCTCAGCGTCTTTTTAAGCAGATCGCCGCCGTGGCCGTAGACCAGGTGGACCTGACTGGCACCCAATTCATTCGCTGCATCAATGACGTGCTGCACCATTGGCTTTCCTGCAAGCGTGTGAAGTACTTTAGGCAGGTCGGAATACATGCGGGTCCCTTTGCCTGCGGCAAGGATCACCACGCTCATCGCACTGTTTGACATACGCATCCTGACGGTAGTTTGAGTGAGAAGTAAAAACGTTTGATGCTTAAAATTCTACATCTTTTTCAACATGAATTAAGGACGAAAAAAAAGCCAGCCTGGTATCCAGACTGGCTTTTGTGCTTTTCAAGCCGGTGTTACATCGCTTTTTTGGTCAACTCGATAACGCGCAGTTTCGCGATCGCTTTGGCCAGCTCCGCAGACGCCTGAGCGTAATCCACGTCACCATGAGAGCTGCTAATGTGCTCTTCAGCCTTACGCTTCGACTCCAGGGCTCGCGCTTCGTCGAGATCCTGGCCACGAATAGCGGTATCGGCCAGAACGGTCACACTACCAGGCTGCACTTCAAGAATGCCGCCGGACAGATAGATAAACTCTTCGTGACCGAACTGTTTAACGATGCGGATCATACCAGGCTTAATGGCGGTGAGCAGCGGTGCGTGACCCGGGAAAATACCCAGCTCACCTTCACTACCCGTTACCTGGATTTTCTCGACCAGACCAGAGAACATTTGTTGCTCTGCGCTGACGACGTCCAGGTGGTAAGTCATTGCCATATCACCCTCCGATTAAGGCGTTAAAGTTTTTTGGCTTTTTCCACAGCTTCTTCGATGGAACCAACCATGTAGAACGCCTGCTCTGGCAGGTGATCGTATTCGCCTTCCATGATGCCTTTAAAGCCACGGATGGTGTCTTTCAGGGAAACGTATTTACCCGGAGAACCGGTGAATACTTCCGCAACGAAGAACGGCTGGGACAGGAAGCGCTGGATCTTACGCGCACGTGCTACCACCAGTTTGTCTTCTTCAGACAGTTCATCCATACCCAGGATGGCGATGATGTCTTTCAGTTCCTGGTAACGCTGCAGCAGGGACTGTACGCCACGCGCGGTGTCGTAGTGTTCCTGGCCAACAACCAGTGGATCCAGCTGACGGCTGGTGGAGTCCAGCGGGTCAACGGCCGGGTAGATACCCAGAGACGCGATCTGACGGCTCAGTACCACGGTTGCATCTAAGTGAGCAAAGGTGGTTGCTGGAGATGGGTCAGTCAAGTCATCCGCAGGTACGTATACCGCCTGAACGGAGGTAATAGAACCGGTTTTGGTAGAGGTGATACGTTCCTGAAGAACACCCATCTCTTCCGCCAGCGTAGGCTGATAACCTACCGCTGAAGGCATACGACCCAGCAGTGCAGATACTTCAGTACCGGCCAGGGTGTAACGGTAGATGTTATCAACGAACAGCAGAACGTCACGGCCTTCGTCACGGAATTTCTCAGCCATTGTCAGGCCGGTCAGCGCAACGCGCAGACGGTTTCCTGGTGGCTCGTTCATCTGGCCGTAAACCAGGGATACTTTGTCCAGAACGTTGGAGTCGGTCATTTCGTGGTAGAAGTCGTTACCCTCACGAGTACGTTCACCTACGCCCGCAAATACGGAGTAACCGGAGTGCTCGATCGCGATGTTACGGATCAGCTCCATCATGTTTACGGTTTTACCTACACCCGCACCACCGAACAGACCCACTTTACCGCCCTTCGCAAACGGACACATCAGGTCGATAACTTTGATACCGGTTTCCAGCAGTTCCTGAGAGCTGGACAGCTCTTCGTAGGAAGGTGCCGCGCGGTGGATAGCCCAACGCTCTTCTTCACCGATGTCGCCTTTCATGTCGATTGGCTGACCCAATACGTTCATGATACGACCCAGTGTTGCTTTACCTACCGGGACTTCGATCGGGTGCTCAAGGTCTTTTACTTCCAGACCACGACGCAGACCGTCGGAAGAACCCATCGCGATGGTACGCACGATACCGCCGCCGAGCTGCTGCTGAACTTCCAGCACCAGGCTCTCGTTACCATTCTGTACCTCAAGCGCGTCGTACACGCGTGGTACGGCGTCCTGAGGGAACTCGACGTCCACCACGGCGCCGATTACCTGGACAATCTTTCCAGTAGCCATCTTGAATCCTCTACGTAATTCGTAAACCTGGTTAAACCGCGGCGGCCCCCGAGACGATCTCGGTGAGTTCCTGAGTAATGCTGGCCTGACGAGCTTTGTTGTAAACCAACTGCAGCTCTTTAATCAGGCTGCCGCCATTATCGGTCGCGGCTTTCATCGCCACCATTCGTGCGGCCTGCTCGCTGGCCAGGTTTTCTACAACGCCCTGATAAACCTGAGATTCAACGTAACGACGCAGCAGGGTATCCAGCAGCGGTTTCGGATCGGGTTCATACAGGTAATCCCAGGCTTTTTGCTTCAGCTCGTCATCTTCTGATGCCGGTAACGGCAGCATCTGAGTGAGCGTTGGAACCTGAGACATGGTGTTAATGAATTTGTTGCTGACAACGTACAGTCTGTCCAGACGGCCTTCATCATAGGCCTGCAACATCACTTTAACCGGGCCGATCAGTTCGGACAGGGACGGGTTATCACCCATACCGGTCACCTGAGCGACAATGTTGCCACCAACGGAGTTAAAGAAAGAGACGCCTTTAGAGCCGATCATTGCGATATCGCACTGAACGCCTTTTTCAGACCATGCTTTCATATCCGCCAGCAGTTTTTTGAACAGGTTAATGTTCAAGCCGCCACACAGACCACGGTCGGTCGACACCACCAGGTAGCCCACGCGCTTAACGTCGCGTTCTTCCAGGTAAGGGTGCTTATATTCCAGATTACCGTTTGCAAGGTGACCAATCACTTTGCGCATGGTTTCTGCATAAGGACGGCTGGCCGCCATGCGATCCTGCGATTTACGCATTTTGGAAGCGGCGACCATCTCCATCGCTTTAGTGATCTTTTGCGTGTTCTGGACGCTTGCGATCTTACTACGTATCTCTTTTGCGCCGGCCATGAGCTTCTCCTCAATGCCAGGCGGCTTGTCCTGAGACAAGCCGCCGGACGATTACCAGGATTGGGTTGCTTTGAAGGAATCGAGGATAGCTTTCAGCTTGCCTTCGATTTCGTCGTTATAGCCACCGGTCTGGTTGATCTCTTGCATCAGCGGAGCGTGATCACGGTCGACGTAAGCCAGCAGAGCGGCTTCGAAGCTACCGATTTTCGCCAGTTCCACATCTTCGAGGTAACCGCGTTCAGCCGCGAACAGTACCAGGCCCTGCTGAGCAACAGACATTGGTGCGTACTGTTTCTGCTTCAGCAGCTCGGTCACTTTCTGACCGTGGCTCAGCTGTTTACGGGTTGCTTCGTCCAGATCGGATGCGAACTGAGAGAACGCAGCCAGTTCGCGATACTGTGCCAGCGCGGTACGGATACCACCGGACAGTTTCTTGATGATCTTGGTCTGAGCAGCACCACCCACACGGGATACGGAGATACCCGGGTTAACCGCCGGACGAATACCGGAGTTAAACAGGTTGGTTTCCAGGAAGATCTGACCATCGGTAATGGAGATTACGTTGGTCGGAACGAACGCAGAAACGTCACCCGCCTGGGTTTCAATGATCGGCAGCGCGGTCAGAGAGCCCGTTTTACCCTTCACTTCACCTTTGGTGAAGTTCTCGACGTATTCCGCGTTAACGCGGGAAGCACGCTCCAGCAGACGAGAGTGGAGGTAGAATACGTCGCCAGGGAACGCTTCACGTCCAGGTGGACGACGGAGCAGCAGGGAAACCTGACGATAAGCAACAGCCTGTTTAGACAGGTCATCGTATACGATCAGCGCATCTTCACCGCGGTCACGGAAGTATTCGCCCATTGCGCAACCGGCGTATGGTGCCAGGTATTGCAGTGCAGCAGATTCAGAAGCAGTCGCCACAACAACAATGGTGTTTGACAGCGCGCCGTGCTCTTCCAGTTTACGAACCACGTTAGAAATGGTGGACGCTTTCTGGCCGATAGCCACGTACACACATTTGATGCCGGAGTCACGCTGGTTGATGATGGCGTCGATTGCCATCGCGGTTTTACCGGTCTGACGGTCACCGATGATCAGTTCACGCTGACCACGACCGATTGGGATCATGGCATCAACGGACTTATAACCTGTCTGAACAGGCTGATCTACGGACTGACGGTCGATAACGCCTGGTGCGATAACTTCGATTGGGGAGAAGCCATCGTGCTCAACCGGACCTTTACCGTCGATTGGCGCACCCAGGGTGTTAACAACGCGACCCAGCAGGCCACGGCCAACCGGTACTTCCAGAATACGGCCAGTACACTTAACCTTCATGCCTTCGGCGAGGTCAGCGTATGGACCCATCACAACTGCACCAACGGAGTCGCGCTCCAGGTTCAGTGCGATAGCGTAACGGTTACCCGGCAGGGAAATCATCTCACCCTGCATACAATCGGCCAGGCCGTGGATGCGGATAACACCGTCACTTACAGAAACAATAGTACCTTCGTTGTGAGCTTCACTCACAACATTGAACTGAGCAATGCGCTGCTTGATCAGTTCGCTGATTTCGGTGGAATTCAGTTGCATGCTCCAGTCCCCTTAAGACTGCAAGACGTCTGCAAGGCGCTCAAGACGGCCGCGTACGCTGCCATCAATGACCATATCACCCGAACGGA
Source organism: Enterobacter sp. HMSC16D10 (assembly GCF_001807145.1). Taxonomy (NCBI): domain Bacteria; kingdom Pseudomonadati; phylum Pseudomonadota; class Gammaproteobacteria; order Enterobacterales; family Enterobacteriaceae; genus Enterobacter; species Enterobacter sp. HMSC16D10. The sequence goes on along the minus strand of NZ_KV787897.1, from coordinate 21,633 downwards.
TGATTACGCCTGCCATTACAGACTTATCGATTTTGCAATTCAGCTTAACTTTGCGTGACAGACGTTTTTCCATCGCGGCGGTAATTTTCGCAAGCTGTTCGTCACTCAGTTCAGTCGCAGAAGTCACTTCGACTTCAGCGGTAGCTTCACTAAGGGCACGTAAGTGCTCAAACTGCTCGAGAACATCCGGGAGCACACGGAGACGACCATTCTCTGCCATCACCTTAATCAGGTTCTGGCCGTTGGCATCCAGTTGCTCTCCGCACACGGCGATAAACGACGCGGCGAGGGTTTCAGGTGCTAACGCACCGGAAAGCAACTCGGCCATTTGTTCGTTTTTCGTCACCTCAGCGGCAAACGCCAGCATATTCTGCCAGCGATCGACATTTTGGTGTTCGATAGCAAAGTCAAAAGCTGCTTTGGCGTAGGGGCGAGCTACCGTAACAAATTCAGACATCAGCCCCTCCCTCCTTACAGTTCAGCGACAAGTTTGTCCACGATGTCGCTGTTAGCAGCTTCATCCACGGAACGTTCGATGATCTTCTCGGCGCCAGCAACAGCCAGAATCGCAACCTGCTTACGCAGTTCTTCACGAGCACGTTTACGCTCAGCTTCAATTTCAGCCTGAGCCTGTGTCACGATCTTAGTACGTTCCTGTTCTGCTTCAGCTTTCGCTTCGTCCAGGATCTGCGAACGGCGTTTGTTAGCCTGTTCGATGATAACCTGAGCTTCCGCTTTCGCTTTTTTCAGCTGGTCTGTCGCGTTGGCCTGTGCAAGGTCCAAATCTTTCTTAGCGCGTTCTGCAGAAGCCAGACCGTCAGCAATTTCTTTCTGACGTTTTTCGATGGCTGCCATTAAAGGCGGCCATACATACTTCATGCAGAACCAGACAAAGAGAATAAACGCGATGGCCTGGCCGAGGATTGTTGCGTTCATGTTCACAGCACAATACCTCTTTAATATCTGTGGCTTAGGGTTTTAAAACTACTACTACGCGACAGCAAACATCACGTACAGACCCAGACCTACAGCGATCATTGGGATAGCATCCACCAGACCCATAACGATAAAGAACTGAGTACGCAGCAGAGGAATCAGATCAGGTTGACGCGCAGCGCCTTCCAGGAATTTGCCCCCGAGGATGCCGATACCGATCGCAGCACCGATAGCCGCCAGACCCATCATCACAGCGGCAGCCATGTACAGCAGATCCATATTCAGGTTTTCCATGACAGTCTCCAGTTTGTTTCAATTAAAACGTAGTAGTGTTGGTAAAAAATCAGTGCTCTTCAGACGCCATCGACAGATAGACGATCGTCAGAACCATGAAGATAAAGGCTTGCAGCGTAATGATCAGGATGTGGAAAATGGCCCACGGCACATTCAGAACCCACTGTGACCACCACGGCAGAAGACCCGCGATCAGAATGAAAATCAGCTCACCCGCATACATGTTGCCGAACAGTCGCAGACCCAGTGAAACAGGTTTGGACAGCAGGCTAACGCCTTCCAGGATCAGGTTGACCGGAATAAACGCCCAGTGGTTGAACGGCTGCAAGGTAAGCTCTTTCACAAAGCCGCTTACGCCTTTCATTTTGATGCTGTAGAAAAGAATCAGGATAAACACGCCCAGCGCCATCGACAGGGTGATGTTCACGTCCGCAGACGGTACAACACGCAGTGCAGGCAGGCCGAAGATGTGCTCGCCAATAAATGGCAGCAGATCGATTGGCAGCAGGTCCATCAGGTTCATCAGGAAGACCCAAACGAACACGGTCAGCGCCAGCGGAGCAATCAGCTTGCTCTTGCCATGGTACATGTCTTTGACGCTGCCATGGACGAAGCCGATGATCATTTCGATGAAGGTCTGGAATTTCCCTGGTACACCGCTGGTCGCTCGTTTAGCAACACCGCGGAACATGGCCAGGAACAGAAGACCCAAAACCACCGAGAAGAACATGGAGTCGATGTTGATCGTCCAGAAGGTGGCCGGGGGGTTATGTGGATCCACCAGCGAGAATGTACGCAGGTCCAGCTGAAGGTTATTCAGATGGTGACCTATGTAATCCTGCGGCGTCATATTTTCTGAAGCCATGATGCCTTTTACCCTTTGTTATTGATTACAGCTGGAGCCAGAACTTGTACCACCAGCACCAAAACCCACGTTGCTATCAGCGGCATGAAGACCACTTTCAAAACCGCCAGCGCCATCACCAGTAGAGCAAAGGTCAGCAACACCTTACACACTTCGCCGAGGGCGAAGGACCAGGCCACGCGGCCTTTGGCAGGTGTATGCGCCTGATGACGCCAGGCAAAAATCATAAACAACACGTTTGGCAGCACAACCGCCAAACCCCCGCACACGGCGGAGATGCCCCAGAAGGGGTCTTTGAGGCTAAACAGCAGTCCACTTGCTATCACAGCCAGAAACTGAATGAACAGAAGCTTACGAGCAACGTTTCTACTCAAGAGCGACACAGACATCACGTTTTTACTCCTGCTCCCTTCGAGGTATGCCGCGTGTCGTATAAAACGTCCTTTAAGGCTCAGAGTCAAGCATCAAAAAGCGGTCAAATTATACGGTGCGCACCCGTGATTTCAAACATTAAGTAGCGAAAAGGTGAATAAATGTTTAAATATTTTTCCCCACCGCTATTTTTTAACTTTCGCTGAAAGCGTCAACCTTCGACCAAAACTGCAAACAGCGCGAAAACGTTGTCGATAAAGCGTGCACGAGATCACAAAACACACATTTGCGATAAGGTTGTATTTATCAAAGGCGCAAATCGCAGAAATTTATCTTTATGAAATTAAACGCAAAATGTCGCAACTATTTTCAAAACAGCCCAGTACACAATAAAAACCTTTTATTGACATTCTTAATAAATAATTAACATTGCGTTCTGGTTACTGCCTTCCACTTTTAGCAGACTTATATTTTCAAGGATGACTATCTTCTCGGTGAATAACGATTGCTTCGTTAACCGGAAGAAAAACCTTAGTGAAGCAGCGGTTAAAAGCTCCTCGGTAAATCCCCGGTAGTTGTGCTGTTTTTTAACATGATAAGAACAGCACGAATTCCACATTTTTTATTAATTTTTTAAAAATTGTTTGGCTTAATTATCACCAGGTGTCGTTCGCCTTCGAGCTGAGGAATCTGTAATTTCTCAATAGACTCGACAGCAAAACCGTCCGGAAGCTGTTCAATCTCATCGCCTGGCAACTGCCCTTTCAGTGCATAAAAGCGGCCATTCTCCGCAGGTAAGTGCTTGCACCAGCTCACCATATCGTTGAGCGACGCAAATGCGCGGCTGATAACCCCGTCAAACGGCGGCTCTGCCGGGAACTCCTCTACCCTGCTCTGCACGGGCGTGATGTTTTCAAGCTTCAGCTCATGCTGTACCTGGCGTAAAAAGCGCACGCGTTTGCCAAGGCTGTCCAGCAGCGTGAAATGGCTCTCAGGGCGAACAATCGACAGCGGAATACCCGGCAGACCCGGGCCCGTCCCCACGTCGATAAAGCGTTCACCTTTCAGCCAGGGAGCAACCACGATGCTGTCGAGAATGTGGCGAACGAGCATCTCGTTGGGGTCGCGAACAGACGTCAGGTTGTACGCTTTGTTCCATTTGTTCAGCATATCGACATAGGCCACCAGCTGATTTTTCTGGTGATCGGTGAGCGAAATACCTGCCTGATCCAGCAGACGAGAGAGTTTGTTGAGCACGGTGAATACCTGTTGAGAGTTTTTTTGCCCGGTGGCGCTGCCGCTTACCGGGCCTACGAATAAGTAGGGCGGGTCAGCGAAGCGCCACCCGCCAAAAGCAATGTCAATTACGCGCTACGGCGCAACATGCCCTGCTTTTTCAGCCACACCAGCAGGATCGAAATCGCCGCCGGGGTCACGCCCGAGATGCGGGATGCCTGACCGATCGACACCGGTTTGTGATCGTTCAGCTTGGCGATCACTTCGTTGGAAAGGCCCGTCACCTGGCGGTAGTCCAGCATTTCCGGCAGCAGCGTGTTTTCGTTACGCTGCTGTTTTTCGATCTCATCCTGCTGACGGGCGATGTAACCTTCGTACTTCACCTGGATCTCGACCTGCTCTGCTGCTTCAGCGTCTTCCAGGCCCGGCGCGAACGCGGTCAGTTTGACCAGGTTCTCGTAGGTGACTTCTGGACGGCGCAGCAGATCTTCACCGCTGGCTTCGCGCGACAGCGGCGCGGTTAAGTGAGCGTTCACTTCAGCAGCGGTTTCCGCCTGCGGATTCACCCATGTGGTTTTCAGACGCTGACGTTCCTGCTCAATGCGCTCCAGCTTCTCGTTGAAGCGCGCCCAGCGCTCGTCATCGACCAGACCCAGCTCGCGGCCCATTTCGGTCAGACGCAGGTCGGCGTTATCTTCACGCAGCATCAGGCGATATTCCGCGCGAGAGGTAAACATACGGTACGGTTCTTTGGTACCCAGCGTGCAGAGATCGTCAACCAGCACGCCCAGATAAGCCTGAGAACGCGCCGGAGCCCAGCCCTCTTTCTCAGCAGAGAAGCGCGCGGCGTTCAGACCGGCAAGCAGGCCCTGTGCAGCCGCTTCTTCGTAGCCGGTGGTGCCGTTAATCTGACCCGCGAAGAACAGACCGTGGATGAATTTGCTCTCCAGGGTCGGCTTCAGGTCACGCGGATCGAAGAAATCGTACTCAATAGCGTAGCCAGGGCGAACGATTTTTGCGTTCTCCATACCCTGCATTGAGCGAACAATTTGCATCTGTACGTCGAACGGCAGGCTGGTGGAGATGCCGTTCGGGTAAATTTCGTTTGAGGTCAACCCCTCCGGCTCCAGGAAGATCTGGTGCTGGTTGCGATCGGCAAAGCGCATCACTTTGTCTTCGATCGACGGGCAGTAGCGTGGACCGATCCCTTCGATCACGCCGGCGTACATCGGGCTGCGATCGAGGTTATTGCGGATCACGTCATGGGTTTTCTCGTTGGTGTGCGTGATGTAGCACGGCACCTGCTGCGGATGCTGTGCCGCATTGCCCATAAACGAGAAGACCGGCATTGGGTTATCACCGTGCTGTTGCGCCAGCACGCTGAAATCAATGGTGCGCGCATCAATACGCGGCGGCGTGCCGGTTTTCAGGCGGCTGACGCGTAGCGGCAGCTCGCGCAGACGGCGAGACAATGGGATAGACGGCGGATCGCCAGCACGGCCGCCGCTGTAGTTATCCAGCCCAATATGAATTTTACCGTCAAGGAAGGTACCCACGGTCAACACCACGGCTTTGGCGCGGAATTTGAGGCCCATCTGGGTCACGGCGCCCACGACGCGATCGTTCTCAACGATAAGATCTTCAACCGCCTGCTGGAAGATCATCAGGTTCGGCTGGTTCTCCAGCGCGGTACGTACCGCCTGGCGATAAAGTACGCGGTCTGCCTGAGCACGGGTCGCACGCACAGCGGGGCCTTTACTGGCGTTTAGTATCCTAAACTGAATGCCTGCGTGATCGATCGCCTTCGCCATCAGGCCGCCAAGTGCATCCACTTCTTTTACCAGGTGTCCTTTCCCAATGCCGCCAATCGCCGGATTACAGGACATTTGTCCCAGCGTGTCGATATTGTGCGTCAAAAGCAGGGTCTGCTGACCCATTCGCGCTGCGGCCATTGCGGCCTCAGTGCCAGCGTGACCCCCGCCAATGATGATGACGTCAAAAGGATCCTGATAAAACATGGTGGTCTGCCTCGCGTAAAGCGGTAAGAAAATGGATTGAAGCCCGGGCCGTGGATTCTACTCAACTTTAGTCTTTCGAGAAAGCATTGGGATCCTGGGCTATTAAAAAGAAGATCTTTTTATTTAGAGATCTGTTCTATTGTGATCTCTTATTAGGATCGCGAACCCGTGTGGATAAGTCCGATCTCATAAAGAAGATCATACAGTTAGAAAGGATCGTTTGCTGTGAATGATCGGTGATCCTGGGCCGTATAAGCTGGGATCAGATCGCGACTTTATACACAGGCTAAAAACTGCGCTACGGTTGTTCTTTGGATAAATACGGGTTAATACGAGCTTTTAACCAGACTTATCCACATCTGTTCGCGCGATCTTTAATCGTTTTTGAGTAAATTTTTCCATTCCGCGAGCCAGATCTCGGCTGGATCCTCCGGAATGTCATGATCGAGGATGTTGATCTTGAGTGTTTCGCCCAGCTGTTTTGCTCCGCAGGAGGTCACAGCGGCTTCGACTTTCTCTATTGCCCCGCAAAAGGTGTCATATTCACGACTGCCGATCCCCACTGCGCCAAAACGGACGTTTGACAGGTCGGGCTGCTGTTCCAGCAATTCGTCATATAAAGGTTGCAGGTTGTCCGGCAGATCGCCAGCGCCGTGCGTGGAGGTGATCAGCAGCCAGACCCCGTCAGTCGGGAGATCTTCCAGCAACGGGCCGTGCAGGGTTTCCGTAGAAAAGCCCGCCTCTTCCAGCTTTTCAGCCAGATGTTCCGCTACGTATTCTGCACCACCCAGGGTGCTGCCGCTGATAAGGGTAATGTCCGCCATTGATCGCTCGCTCAGATAAAGAGACGGCCATTGTACGCTGTGAACGAGTTGGGATCTACCTGTGGAAAATGTGGGAATGAATTTGCCCGATCACGGGCGGATGGTACGCATGATCGGGTTTTGCAGGGAGATCAGGGTCTCGGTGGACTGAATTTCATCGATTGTTTGGATCTTGTTGATAAGTACCTGCTGGAGTGCGTCGATAGATCGGCACATGACCTTAATAAAGATGCTGTAGTGCCCGGTGGTGTAGTACGCCTCGGTGACTTCATCCAGCGCGTTTAGCTTCGCCAGGGCGGAGGGGTAGTCTTTTGCGCTTTTTAGAATGATGCCGATGAAGCAGCAGACGTCGTAACCCAGCTGCTTCGGGCTGACGTCAATGCGCGCGCCGGTAATGATCCCCGCCTGCTTCATCTTCTCTACGCGAACGTGGATGGTGCCCGGACTGACGCCAAACTGCTTCGCCAGTTCGGCGTAGGCGGTACGGGCATTGGCCATTAACGCCTCCAGAATGCCGCGGTCGAGATTGTCGATCTGATAATTTTCCATAGCTTTTTCTTATGAAGATTAATGAATCACTCTATTCTAGCGCCTTATTTTATCGAATCAAAAGTGAAGGCGGCTTTTTGTTGATGGGTTATTGAATAAGGTGCCATTTCTGTTGCTTAATCAATATCAACAGGACGCAGGAGTATAAATAATGAAAACCGCTTACATCGCAAAACAACGCCAGATCAGTTTCGTAAAATCCCATTTTTCCCGCCAGCTTGAAGAGAAGCTTGGGCTGATTGAAGTCCAGGCCCCGATCCTCAGCCGCGTGGGTGACGGAACGCAGGATAACCTCTCTGGATGCGAAAAAGCGGTACAGGTAAAAGTGAAAACGCTGCCAGACGCCCAGTTCGAAGTGGTTCATTCACTGGCGAAGTGGAAGCGTCAGACCCTGGGACAACATGACTTCAGCGCGGGCGAAGGGCTCTACACGCACATGAAAGCCCTTCGCCCCGATGAAGACCGCCTGTCTCCCATTCATTCCGTTTACGTTGACCAGTGGGACTGGGAGCGCGTGATGGGCGATGGCGAGCGCCACGTTGGCACGCTGAAGTCTACCGTTGAGGCGATCTACGCCGGGATCAAAGCGACCGAAGCGGCCGTAAGCAAAGCGTTTGGTCTGGCACCGTTCCTGCCGGAAACGATCCACTTTGTACACAGCCAGGAATTGCTGACCCGTTTCCCGGATCTGGATGCCAAAGGCCGCGAGCGGGCGATCGCCAAAGAGCTCGGTGCGGTGTTCCTGATTGGGATCGGCGGCAAACTGTCTGATGGCAAACGCCACGACGTTCGTGCGCCGGATTATGATGACTGGAGCACCACCGGTGAGGGGGAATTTGCCGGTCTGAACGGCGATATTCTTGTCTGGAACCCGGTACTGGAAGACGCATTCGAGCTTTCTTCTATGGGGATCCGCGTGGATGCTGATGCGCTGAAGCGCCAGCTGGCGGTGACCGGCGATGAAGATCGTCTCAAACTGGAGTGGCACCAGGCGCTGCTGCGTGGGGAAATGCCGCAGACGATTGGCGGCGGTATCGGCCAGTCCCGTCTGACCATGCTGCTGCTTCAGCTGCCCCATATTGGTCAGGTGCAGTGTGGCGTCTGGCCGCAGCAGGTGCGTGAAAGCGTCGGTTCTCTTCTGTAATTAACGCTGCCAGCGTCTGAGCAGGCGGCTACGCAACCCGGTATCAAAGCGCCAGATATGATCGAAGATGCGCATGATGCCGGGTTTTCCATGGGCGGACATCGCCACCGCATGAAAACGGTGCTGATGCACACGCTGTAATTCCTTCACTTTATTGACCACGTCATCCGGCAGCCGCTGGGCAATAAAATCGGATATCACTACCGCGTCAGCGTCATACCAGTCGCCGCCCTGCATCCGCTCTACGATGCTGCGAAAACAGCTGGCCAGATCGGTTCCGCCGCGAAAGCGCTGGCTCAGGAAGCGGATTGCCTGCTCGATCCCCTGCTGGTTCGTCAGCTCATAGCCCACGACTTCGCTGGAGAACAGCATAATGAAGCAGCGACGGCGATCGGCGAGCGCCACGCGCATCAGCGCCAGACAGAACGCCTTTGCACACTGCTCGTTAAACCCGCCCATTGAGCCGGACGTATCCACGCAGACAATAAATGGCCCGCGCGGCTGTTCGTCAAAATCCTGATGAATGACCGGCCGCTGGCTGGTTTTCTCGCGCCAGGCTTCGCCGTGCAGCCGGTAGGTGAGGAGCTGTTTTTCCACCAGCCGACGGTAAAACTCGTACTCCAGCTCGGTCATCCCGAGCGTGCTCAGCTCCGTGGGCAGCAGGCGCAGAATATCATCGCTCTGCTGGAGCCCGTCGACCTGCTCTGGAACGGTGGCCGGCTCACGCACCAGGGTGCGGAAGGTTTCCATCGGGGCGTCCTTCTTTGGAACCGACTTTGCCTCCCTTGAACGTCCCAGCTGTTCTGCAAGCTTCATCAGCTCGGGCTGCTGCGCCAGAAAATCACCGTACTTGACGATCAGCTGATAGTCCCCGCGCCGAAGCTGGCCGGCGCTCATATCCCAGAGACGCCCTGCGGCGTTCTCATTCTCCACCAGCACCTGCTCAAGCTGGCCGCTTAAGGTCATGCGTTCCTGAACTTCACTGAGCAGCTGCTCGCGCTCTTCATCCAGCAGCTGCTGGTTTAGCGTCGTGGCCTGCACCACCAGGCTGAGACGCCAGCGCTGTAAAAAGAGGGTGTGCAGTGCGGGAGTGAACGTGGCGTTGTCCGTGACCAGCCCCCGGGCCCGGCTGGCAAACGGGGAGTGGACCTTGTCGAGCAACGTCAGGGTTTGCGGAAGCTGGACGATAAACTGCGACGTGGAAAGTCGCTGGCACTGCTGATAGCAGGCCACTTCTTCCGTTAACTCAGGGGGGACTTCGGTCTCTTTAAACCGTTGACGCAGATTATCCCGCCAGCGCGGAAGATCGTCGGTCATCGCCTTTTTGAGCTTCGGAAATTTTTCAAAGAAGGCCGCCAGCTGCGGTGAAGCCAGAAGGGTTATGACTACTTCTTCGATCAACCCTTCCTCGCTGACGGCCAGCATGACGTTAAGCGTATCCAGGGTTAGCATTGACGCGCCTGTTTGATCTGCGCGCTGACGTCCTGCAGGCTGGCTTCGATGCGGCCTAACCAGTCGCTATGGATAAAGAGGCATTTTTGCTGCTCGCTAAAGCGGGTGTGCTGCTGGTGCCATTCGGTGTCCAGCGCGTCCAGCTGCTGCTTAATCTCTTCAGGGACGCTCTCAGAGGCGGTTCCCGGAAGCGCAAGACGCGAGCCCTGCAGGCTGACGTCGCGGATCACCAGGTGCTGGCTGCTGTCTACTTCCATATTCAGCGGCTGCGCAAAACCGATGCCGTTGAGCTTTCCGCGGATCTCTCCGCCCTTATCCAGCCACTGCGCCAGCGCCTCGCGCTCAATCGTCACGTGCACCACCTGCATGTCATGCAGCTTGAGCGGCTGCTGGAGCAGCAGGGTCAGCGTCGTGCTGGTGAGTTCGGCGGGTAATTCATAGTGCGGTTTGCGGGCGAACATCCCCCCCAGGCGATTCACTTTCAGCGCGGTTTTATCACTTTGCTGCTGCTGAAGCTGGATGCGCCGCTGGGCAATCGCCCCCAGCTGATTGAGCATCGCCTGCTGTCCCCAGGCGTGTCCGGTCATCAAAACGTCGAGCTGCTGCTGCATCAGATTCATGCCTTCCGCGTCGTGCCAGAGGCAGTCTTTCAGCAGGATCAGATCGATGGGCGCAACGGCATCGCGACCGCTGAACAGGGCGCTGGCCTGCAGCAGGCGGATCGCTTTTTTCCAGCGGCGATCGGAGACATAGGGGGCAGAGGGCAGTAAATCAAGCTGCTGGCGCAGCATGAAGATCAGCTCGAAGAGGGAATCAGGCAGCTTAATTTTACCGATCTCTTCCTGCCACTGGTAATACTCCTCGTCTGATACCTGCAATGACGCTGCTACCGGGTTCTCGTTCTCATCCTGCTGGCTGACCAGCATGGAACGGAAGTTGGACTTATCCTGCACTTTGTCCAGCCACAGGCGGATCAGCATACGGTCATACAGCGCTTCCAGGCTGCTGTCGGCTTCAGGCAGTTCGTTTGAGGCGGCCACCAGCAGGCGCATCGGGATTTTCTCTTCACTGGCGCCGTTGCGGAACCGACGTTCGTTTATCGCCGTGAGCAGGGTGTTCAGAATGGCCGGGCCGGCTTTCCAGATCTCATCAAGGAAGACAATTTCTGCCTCAGGCAGATACCCCGCTGTCAGGCGCTCGTAGCGCCCTTCATCTTTCAGCGCCTGAATGGAAAGGGGGCCAAACACCTCTTCCGGGGTGGAAAAGCGGGTCATCAGGTATTCAAACGCGCGGGCGTTCTTAAAAGCAAACTTAAGCCTGCGGGCAATCAGGCTTTTGGCGATGCCCGGCGGCCCAAGCAGAAACACGCTTTCACCGCTCAATGCTGCCAGTAAACAGAGGCGAATGGCGTGGCTACGCTCGAAAAGGCCTTTCTCCAGCGCGCTGCTGAGGCGGGAAATTCTTTCTGCTAATAAATGTGAGTGAGCCATAATAGTTTTGCATCCTTTCGCCGTCGTGGCGGCCAATTGAAGCGAGTATAGACGTTTCAGTCAGGGCTGGTAATAGGCTGAAGTGCGGCGCAATTTTCTTTGCGCTACATTAATGCGGTTGCATTTAGGGGTACGATTTTGCAATGAATCGTGCATACTGTGCGCTTTTTGTGGGCCAAGGGACCAGGAACACATTTGTTATTTAAACGAAAAGACTAGTCTATGAGCACTGATAATAAGCAATCATTACCCGCAATTACGCTTGCGGCGATCGGGGTTGTCTACGGTGATATCGGCACCAGCCCGCTTTATACGCTTCGTGAATGTTTGTCCGGCCAGTTTGGCTTTGGTGTTGAGCGCGATGCCGTGTTTGGCTTCCTGTCCCTCATCTTCTGGCTGCTGATTCTGGTCGTTTCCGTTAAGTATCTCTCCTTCGTTATGCGCGCTGATAACGCGGGCGAAGGCGGTATCCTGACCCTGATGTCCCTTGCAGGGCGCAACACCTCCGCCAGAATGACCTCCGTTCTGGTGATTATCGGCCTGATTGGCGGCAGCTTCTTCTACGGAGAGGTGGTTATCACGCCCGCGATTTCGGTCCTCTCGGCGATAGAGGGGCTGGAGATTATCGCGCCACAGCTTGATACGTGGGTGGTCCCGCTGGCGATAATCGTGTTGACGCTGCTGTTTGTGATCCAGAAGCACGGTACCGGGCTGGTGGGAAAACTGTTTGCGCCGATTATGCTGGCCTGGTTCCTGATCCTGGCGGCGCTCGGTTTACGCAGCATTATCGCGAACCCGGAAGTGCTGCATGCGCTGAACCCATACTGGGCCGTGCATTTCTTCCTCGAATACAAAGTAGTTTCCTTCGTGGCGCTGGGGGCGGTCGTGCTCTCCATCACCGGTGTGGAAGCGCTGTATGCGGATATGGGTCACTTCGGAAAGCTGCCTATCCGCGTGGCCTGGTTTTTGGTTGTGCTGCCGTCGCTGGTGCTCAACTACTTCGGCCAGGGCGCGCTGTTGCTCAAAAACCCGGAGGCGATCAAGAACCCGTTCTTCCTGCTGGCGCCTGACTGGGCGCTGGTGCCGATGCTGATCCTGGCGACGCTGGCGACCGTCATTGCCTCTCAGGCGGTGATTTCCGGCGTGTTTTCTCTGACGCGCCAGGCCGTGCGTCTGGGGTATCTCTCACCGATGCGCATCATTCATACCTCAGAGATGGAGTCGGGCCAGATCTACATCCCGTTCGTTAACTGGCTGCTCTACTTCGCTGTTGTGATTGTGATTGTCAGCTTCGAGCACTCCAGCAACCTGGCGGCGGCGTACGGTATTGCGGTAACCGGTACGATGGTGCTGACATCGCTTCTCTCCACCACGGTGGCATACCGTAACTGGCACTGGAATAAGTTCCTCGTGGCGATGATTCTGGTGGGCTTCCTGTGTATTGACGTGCCGCTGTTCTCTGCGAACCTCGACAAGATTGTCTCCGGCGGCTGGCTGCCGCTGACGCTGGGGCTGGTGATGTTCATCGTCATGACCACCTGGAAAAGCGAGCGCTTCCGCCTGCTGCGCCGTATGCATGAGCACGGGAATTCTCTGGAGGCGATGATCGCGTCGCTGGAGAAATCCCCGCCGGTCCGCGTGCCCGGCACCGCGGTGTACATGTCTCGCGCCCTGAACGTCATCCCGTTTGCGCTGATGCATAACCTCAAGCACAACAAAGTGCTGCACGAGCGCGTGATCCTGCTGACGCTGCGTACCGAAGATGCGCCATATGTTCACAACGTACGCCGCGTGCAGATTGAGCAGCTCTCCCCGACCTTCTGGCGCGTGGTGGCAAGCTACGGCTGGCGCGAAACGCCGAACGTGGAAGAGGTGTTCCACCGCTGCGGTCTGGAAGGCTTAAGCTGCCGCATGATGGAGACGTCGTTCTTTATGTCCCATGAGTCGCTGATCATCGGCAAGCGCCCGTGGTACCTGCGCCTGCGCGGTAAGCTGTATCTCATCCTGCAACGTAACGCCCTGCGTGCGCCTGACCAGTTTGAGATCCCGCCTAACCGCGTGATAGAGCTGGGTACGCAGGTCGAGATTTAAGTCCTTTCGAAAATGCCGGGTGGCGCTGCGCTTACCCGGCCTACCAAACCCGTAGGCCCGTGCAAGCGAAGCGCCGCAGGGCAATTTCTCCCATCAATATTTCACTTAGCGAAACGTTTCGACGTCGATCACAAATCTGTTACGTCATGGTGGTTTTCTGAACATTTCTGGCGCTACACTCCTTTTAGCGAAACGTTTCGCTAGTGGAGCAAGAAAATGAAGAAAGGCACTGTACTCAACTCAGAAATCTCGTCGGTTATTTCCCGTCTTGGGCATACCGATACGCTGGTGGTTTGCGATGCAGGCTTACCGGTTCCGCGCAGCACAACCCGTATTGATATGGCGTTAACGCAGGGTGTTCCTTCGTTTATGCAGGTACTGGACGTGGTGACCGCGGAGATGCAGGTTGAGGCGGCCATTCTCGCGGCGGAAATCAAACAACATAATCCGCAGCTCCACGAAACGTTGCTCAGCCATCTTGAGCAGCTGCAACAACACCAGGGAAACACCATCGAAATTCGTTACACAACGCACGAACAATTCAAACAACAAACCGCAGACAGTCAGGCGGTGATTCGCAGCGGGGAGTGTTCCCCGTATGCGAATATCATTCTCTGTGCTGGCGTCACCTTCTGAGGCCATCATGGACGCATTACTGCAACTCAAAGGGATCGATAAGTCGTTCCCGGGCGTAAAAGCCCTCTCCGGCGCGGCGCTGAACGTTTATCCCGGGCGTGTAATGGCGCTGGTGGGCGAAAACGGTGCCGGCAAATCCACCATGATGAAAGTGCTGACCGGGATCTATCAACGCGATGCCGGTTCACTCCTCTGGCTGGGTAAAGAAACCACCTTCACTGGCCCGAAATCTTCTCAGGAAGCGGGTATCGGCATTATTCACCAGGAGCTGAACCTGATCCCGCAGCTCACCATTGCGGAGAACATCTTCCTCGGCCGTGAGTTCGTGAACCGCTTCGGCAAGATCGACTGGAAAACCATGTATGCCGAAGCCGACAAGCTGCTGGCGAAACTGAATCTGCGCTTTAAGAGCGACCGCCTGGTGGGCGATCTCTCCATCGGCGATCAGCAGATGGTGGAAATCGCGAAGGTGCTGAGCTTCGAGTCGAAAGTCATCATCATGGATGAACCGACAGACGCCCTGACCGATACCGAAACCGAATCCCTGTTCCGCGTTATCCGCGAGCTGAAATCACAGGGGCGCGGGATTGTCTATATCTCTCACCGCATGAAAGAGATCTTTGAAATCTGCGATGACGTCACCGTTTTCCGCGACGGGCAGTTTATTGCCGAGCGAGAAGTGGCCACGCTGACGGAAGATACGCTCATCGAAATGATGGTGGGACGCAAGCTTGAAGATCAGTATCCGCATCTGGATAAAGCGCCGGGTGAGATCCGCCTGAAGGTGGATAACCTCTGCGGCCCGGGTGTGAACGACGTGACCTTTACCCTGCGCCAGGGCGAGATCCTGGGCGTGGCGGGCCTGATGGGCGCGGGACGTACCGAGCTGATGAAAGTGTTGTACGGCGCACTGCCGCGCACCAGTGGGTATGTCACCCTCGACGGCCATGAAGTGGTCACCCGCTCCCCGCAGGATGGTCTGGCGAACGGCATCGTCTATATCTCCGAAGACCGCAAACGCGACGGCTTAGTGCTGGGCATGTCGGTAAAAGAGAACATGTCCCTGACCGCGCTGCGCTATTTCAGCCACAGCGGCGGCAGCCTGAAGCATAAAGACGAGCAGCAGGCGGTCAGCGATTTTATCCGTCTCTTTAACGTTAAAACGCCGTCGATGGAGCAGGCGATTGGCCTGTTGTCCGGCGGGAATCAGCAGAAAGTGGCGATTGCGCGCGGGCTGATGACGCGCCCGAAAGTGTTGATCCTCGATGAGCCAACCCGCGGCGTGGACGTGGGGGCGAAGAAAGAGATCTATCAGCTGATTAACCAGTTTAAGGCCGACGGTCTGAGCATCATTCTGGTCTCTTCCGAGATGCCAGAAGTATTAGGCATGAGCGATCGCATTATCGTCATGCATGAAGGGCATCTCGGCGGTGAATTCACTCGCGAGCAGGCCACCCAGGAAGTTCTGATGGCTGCCGCTGTGGGCAAGCTTAATCGCGTGAATCAGGAGTAAGAAGATGACTACCCAGGCTGTTTCTGGTCGCCGCTATTTCACAAAGGCGTGGCTGATGGAACAAAAATCGCTCATTGCCCTGCTGGTGCTGATCGCGATTGTGTCGACCATGAGCCCGAATTTCTTCACCGTAAATAACCTGTTCAACATTCTGCAGCAGACGTCGGTGAACGCCATTATGGCGGTCGGCATGACGCTGGTGATTTTGACCTCAGGGATCGATCTGTCCGTCGGTTCCCTGCTGGCCCTCACCGGCGCGATCGCCGCTTCGCTGGTCGGGATTGAAGTCAACGCGCTGGTGGCCGTGGCCGCGGCTCTGGCGGCAGGCGCGGCGATTGGTGCAGTCACCGGCGTGATTGTGGCAAAAGGCCGCGTTCAGGCGTTCATCGCGACGCTGGTGATGATGCTGCTGCTGCGCGGTGTGACCATGGTGTATACCAACGGCAGCCCGGTCAATACCGGCTTCACCGATAACGCCGATCTGTTTGGCTGGTTCGGTATCGGTCGCCCGCTGGGTGTCCCGACCCCGGTCTGGATCATGGCTATCGTCTTCCTGGCGGCGTGGTACATGCTGCACCATACCCGTCTGGGTCGTTATATCTATGCGCTGGGTGGTAACGAAGCGGCAACGCGCTTGTCCGGGATTAGCGTTAATAAAGTCAAAGTTATCGTGTACTCCCTGTGCGGTCTGCTGGCGTCACTGGCGGGCATCATCGAAGTGGCGCGCCTCTCTTCCGCGCAGCCGACGGCGGGTACGGGGTATGAGCTGGATGCTATTGCAGCAGTGGTTCTGGGCGGTACGAGTCTGGCGGGCGGTAAAGGTCGCATTGTTGGGACATTGATCGGCGCACTGATTCTCGGTTTCCTGAATAATGGTTTGAATTTGTTAGGTGTTTCCTCCTATTACCAGATGATCGTTAAGGCAGTGGTGATTTTGCTGGCGGTACTGGTAGACAACAAAAAACAGTAACTGACGACACTACAGGACATCTTAGATATGAACATGAAAAAACTGGCTACCCTGGTTTCTGCTGTCGCGCTGAGCGCAACCGTAAGTGCTAACGCCATGGCGAAAGATACCATCGCGCTGGTTGTCTCTACGCTGAACAACCCGTTCTTCGTCTCCCTGAAGGACGGTGCGCAGAAAGAAGCGGATAAACTGGGCTACAACCTGGTGGTACTGGATTCACAGAACAACCCGGCGAAAGAGCTGGCTAACGTTCAGGACTTAACCGTTCGTGGCACCAAAATTCTGCTGATCAACCCAACCGATTCCGATGCCGTAGGCAACGCCGTGAAAATGGCAAACCAGGCGAAGATCCCGGTGATCACCCTGGACCGTCAGGCAACGAAAGGCGAAGTAGTGAGCCACATTGCGTCTGACAACGTGCTGGGCGGCAAAATTGCGGGTGACTACATCGCGAAGAAAGCCGGCGAAGGCGCTAAAGTCATCGAACTGCAGGGGATTGCCGGTACGTCTGCCGCCCGCGAGCGTGGCGAAGGTTTCCAGCAGGCGGTTGCAGCGCACAAATTCAACGTACTGGCTAGCCAGCCGGCAGACTTCGACCGTACTAAAGGTCTGAACGTCATGCAGAACCTGCTGACCGCACATCCTGACGTGCAGGCGGTATTCGCGCAGAACGACGAAATGGCGCTGGGCGCGCTGCGCGCTCTGCAGACTGCAGGTAAATCTGATGTGATGGTTGTCGGATTTGACGGCACGCCGGATGGTGAAAAAGCAGTAAACGATGGCAAACTGGCTGCGACCATCGCTCAGCTGCCTGAGCAGATTGGCGCGACTGGCGTTGAAACTGCCGACAAAGTGCTGAAGGGCGAAAAAGTTCAGGCTAAATACCCTGTTGACCTGAAGCTGGTTATCAAGCAGTAAAAGGCGAATCAGGCCGTCACGGCGGCCTGAGGGACACCAATAAAGAAAAGTGTGGCATACGCCACCGGGTAACACCGGTGGCGCTCTCAGATGGACAACCCAACCATGAAAACCGCAGGCAACCTCGTCGTCCTTGGCAGTATCAATGCCGATCACATTCTTAACCTTGAATCGTTCCCTGCACCGGGCGAAACCGTCACGGGTAACCAGTATCAGGTCGCATTCGGCGGTAAAGGGGCAAACCAGGCCGTCGCTGCCGGTCGCAGCGGGGCGAATATTGCGTTTATCGCCTGCACGGGCGATGACGATACCGGTGAGCGCGTACGCAAGCAGCTGGCGAGCGACAACATCGATATCGCACCGGTCAGCGTTGTTGCAGGGGAATCTACCGGCGTGGCGCTGATTTTCGTCAACGCAGAAGGTGAGAATGTCATCGGTATTCATGCTGGCGCTAACGCAGCGCTGACGACGGAGCGCGTGGAAGCGCAACGTGCAATCATTGGCGGCGCCGAGGCCCTGCTGATGCAGCTTGAGTCGCCGGTTGAAAGCGTGCTGGCCGCGGCCAAAATTGCGCATGAAAATCATACCACTGTCGTACTTAACCCGGCCCCAGCCCGTGTATTATCAGACGAGCTGCTGGCGCTGGTGGATATCATCACGCCGAACGAAACCGAAGCCGAAAAGCTGACGGGCATTCGCGTAGAAAACGATGACGATGCCGCGACAGCCGCGCGTGCGCTGCACGACAAAGGCATCGGAACCGTGATCATCACCCTGGGCAGCCGAGGGGTATGGGCAAGCGTAAACGGTGAAGGCCGTCGCGTGCCGGGCTTTAAGGTGAAGGCGATTGATACCATCGCAGCGGGAGACACCTTCAATGGTGCGCTGGTGACCGCGCTGCTGGAAGGCAAGAAAATGGATGATGCGATCCGCTTCGCGCATGCCGCTGCCGCGATTGCGGTGACGCGCAAGGGCGCTCAGCCTTCCGTTCCGTGGCGTAAAGAGATCGATGAATTCTTAAGTCAGCAGGGGTAACGCTTGGCCACAATGAAAGATGTCGCCCGCCTGGCGGGCGTTTCTACCTCGACGGTGTCTCACGTCATTAATAACGATCGCTTCGTCAGCGAGGCGATTCGGGAAAAAGTCGAAGCGGCAGTAAAAGATCTCAACTATGCGCCGTCTGCACTGGCGCGCAGCCTTAAGCTCAACCAGACGCGTACGATCGGTATGCTGATCACCGCCAGTACCAACCCCTTTTATTCTGAGCTGGTTCGCGGCGTGGAGCGCAGCTGCTTCGAGCGTGGCTACAGCCTGGTGCTGTGCAATACCGAAGGGGACGAGCAGCGCATGAACCGTAACCTGGAAACGCTGATGCAAAAACGCGTCGACGGGCTACTGCTGCTGTGTACCGAAACGCACCAGCCGTCGAAAGAGATTATCCAGCGCTATCCCTCCATTCCCACGGTGATGATGGACTGGGCGCCGTTCGACGGCACCAGCGACCTCATTCAGGATAATTCTCTGCTGGGGGGTGATATGGCCACCCAGTATCTGATCGATAAAGGCTATACTCGCATTGCCTGTATTACCGGTCCGCTGGACAAAACCCCGGCGCGTTTGCGTCTGGAAGGATATCTCGCCGCGATGGCGCGGGCGGGACTTTCCGTGCCGGAAGGGTATCGTATTACCGGTGATTTTGAGTTTCACGGTGGTTTTGAAGCGATGCAGACGCTGCTGGCGCAACCGCAGCGTCCGCAGGCGGTGTTTATTGGCAACGACGCCATGGCGTTTGGCGCCTATCAGGCGTTATATCAGGCCGGTTTGCGCGTTCCTCATGATATGGCGGTAATCGGCTACGATGATATCGAGCTGGCCAGCTATATGACGCCGCCGCTCACCACCATTCATCAGCCAAAAGATGAACTGGGCGAGCTGGCCATCGATGTGTTGATCCACCGAATGGCTCAGCCCACGCTGCAGCAGCAGCGCCTGCAGCTTACTCCTGTTCTGATGGAACGCGGTTCGGTTTAGCTTTCTCTTTGTGACGCTCTTTAATCAGGTTTCGGCCGTCTTTCGGTTTTAACAGCATAAAGACCAGCGCTGAAACGACGGTGAGTGCGCCCATGGTGATAAAGGTATAGTGGAACTGCTCGACGGTGTTCGCGCTGTCGAAACCTTCATAAAACCGCAGTACCGCCGCACTCACGGCAACCCCTAAACTGATCGACAGCTGCTGTGTGACTGCCAGCACGCTGTTGCCGCTACTGGCGTTCTCGTCGGTCAGATCCGCAAGGGTGATGGTGTTCATCGATGTGAACTGCGTCGACATCGCCATGCCCAGCACAAACAGCGGCAGGATCAGCATCCAGACGGGAAGCGAGGCGGACTGCAGCGAGAACTGCGCAATCATCAGACCGATAAAGACCGTCACGCCAACCAGCGTCTTGCGATAGCCAAACCAGCGTAGCACCTGCGTCACGGTCGATTTTGCCAGAATCGAGCCCATCGCCGTGGGCGCCATCATGCAGCCGGCAATCAGCGCCGAATAGCCGAAACCAACCTGCAGCATCAGCGGCATCAGGAACGGTACGCAGCCCGTCCCCAGACGCGAGGCAATGTTTCCCGCGATCCCGACGGAAAACGTTCGGGTGTTGAAGAGCCCAAGAGAGATTAACGGCGTCGGATGGCGGCGCGCGTGACGTATATAAAGAAGGAAAAGCAGAATCCCGGCGAGGATAACGGAGAGCGCGATCCACGTCGCGACGATCTTCTCGCCAAACAGCTCCATCCCGCTGGAGAAGAGCACCAGGCTCAGGCCAAACAGGAAGAAGCCGCCCATATCGAAGCTGCGTCTTGGCGTGGTGAAGTTCGGCATATATTTGCGGGCATACAGCAGCCCCGCAACGCCAATCGGAATATTAATCAGGAAGATCCAGTGCCAGCTTGCCCAGGTGACAAACACGCCACCGAGTACCGGGCCAAGTATCGGGCCGACCAGTCCCGGCATGGTGACGAAGTTGAGCACGGGAAGCAGTTCGCTTCGAGGATAGGCTCGTAATAAGGCAAGGCGCGCCACGGGCATCATCATCGCGCCGCCAATGCCCTGTAATACGCGGAAGATAACCAGCTCCGTTAAGGACGAGGAGAGCGCGCAGGCCAGCGAACCGAGCGTAAAGAGCGTTACGGCCAGCATGAAAACTCTGCGGGTGCCGAAGCGGTCGGCCAGCCAGCCGCTAACGGGGATCAGCATCGCGACCGTCAGGGTATAGCTGATGATGGCGGACTGCATCGCCAGCGGGGAACGGTTGAGGCTTTGCGCAATAGCGGGAAGCGCGGTGTTGAGGATGGTGGCATCCAGTGCCTGCATAAAAAACGCCATGGCTGCAATCCACGGCAATCCGGCCATGCTGCGCGCTTTTTTCTTTGTCATTTATTTACCTGCTGGTGGGTTGGCGCTGCCAGCAATGCCTGGCACGCACTCAGGGCTCGCTGCCCGTCGCTTTCCTGAATGGCATCCACTATCGCCTGGTGCCATTCCAGTTTTACCACGTCGTCTTGTGTAATAGAGGTAAAGTAAGTGTGGTACACCGAATGGAATAAAGAGGCAAAAGAGGTGAGGAACGGATTGGCGCTCATCATATAGATATGTTCATGCCAGGCCATATCGACCTCAACCCAGCGTTCGCGGTTGAAGTGTTTTTTCAGGAACACCATCTCTTCCATCAACGCATTAAGCTGCGCTTTCTGCTCCGCTGTTCCAAGCGTGGCAGCAAGCAGACATGCCTGAGGCTCAAGGCTACTGCGCATTACCAGAAAGTGATCGATCACCTGATGAAAGTTGTCTTCCGTCATCCACCAGGAGAGCAGCTCCTGATCGAGAAAATTCCAGTTACTTTGTGGCATCACGCGCGTGCCAATACGAGGGCGCGGAAGCACCATACCTTTTGCCGTCAGGGTTTTCACCGCTTCGCGCACGGCGGTACGGCTCACCCCAAACTGCTCACCCAGCTCCATTTCCCCCGGCAGGATGCTTCCCGGGGCATATTTACCCGCTAAAATCCGCTGAGCCAGCTTTTCGGCCAGCACATAAGACAGGTTTTTTTGGGCGGCCAGCTGTTGCGCGCTTAATGGCATCGCTTTTATTCCTTAAAGATTCATGCTGATAATTATGCCACCGCGAATGTGATTGTGGTTGCAGATACATCAAATAGAACAATTTGTAGCTTGATTTCACCTCTGTTGGTGAAAAAAAACGCGGATGGAAACTTTTTTTAAATTTCCTCTTGTCACATCAGAATAACTCCCTATAATGCGCCTCCACTGAC
>NZ_KV787896.1:134516-171514 GCF_001807145.1 Enterobacter sp. HMSC16D10 | reverse complement strand
CAGCAACGGTCAGACCGTTGATGTTAGAGGTGAAACGGTTAGCAATCGCCTGACCAGCAGCGTCGTCTTTCGCGCTGTTGATACGCAGACCGGAGGACAGACGCTCGATCGCGGTGCCCAGAGAAGACTGAGATTTGCTCAGGTTGTTCTGAGTCATCAGAGACAGGGTGTTAGTATTAATAACAGCCATGATGTATTCCTTTGAAAAAGTTATCAGATTTAGGCATCTGCCTACGGCTTTCTCACCGTCAATGAGGTTATCGACCGCCCTTTCTCAAGCTTTAGGAAAAAAAATCATTTTTTTAAACCTGTAAACTGCCCGAATTTCTCCCTCTTTATTTACGCATTGTTTTTTTTAAATAACGCTAATCTTTTTCTCGTTTCTGCCGATAGACCATCCAGCGATTGTCTCAATAAAGGATGAAAAAATGGCAAGTATTAGTTCACTCGGCGCAGGTACTTCACTGGACCTCAATACGTTGTATGACAATTTACAGACAGCTGAGCAAACCAAGCTAAAGCCTATCACTACCCAGCAAACGTCATATAAAGCCAAGCTGACAGCATGGGGGGTGGTGCAGACAGCACTCACTAAATTACAGACTGCTTCAGATGCATTAAAAAATACCTCTGCTATTGCACAATCAAAGGTTTCCAGCACTAACACAGCGTTTAGTGCGACGCTTGCCAGCAGCGCAGCTGCAGGATCTTATTCCGTTGAAGTAACGCAACTGGCGGCAGCGCAGTCTCTGTTGAGCCCTAAAGTCGGCAGCAAGGATACAGAACTCGGCGACAGCAGCATGAGCACGCGCACCCTCACAATCACTCAGCCGGGGCAGAAAGATCCGTTAACAATCACCCTGGCGAGCGATAAGACAAGCCTTGCCGATGTGCGTGACGCTATTAACGCCAAGCAGGGAAGCGTAAGCGCCAGCATCATCAAAGCGGATGACAACAGTTATTACTTAGCGCTGACTTCCCGTGATACCGGTACAGCAAACGAGATGACCATTACCACGGATGATAGTCAACTGGCGCAATACGTCAGCTACAATCCATCCAGCGCCACCAATGTGATGAGTGAACAGGTTCCAGCTGCCGACGCTAAAGTCAATATCAACGGTATCGAGATCGTTCGTAGCAGTAATGCCATCACGGATGCACCAGAGGGCGTTACCCTAAACCTGACGAAGACCAATAAAGGCAGCCCGGAGACATTGTCAATTGTCAAAGACAACCAGCCAATGACCGATGCCATTCAGGCTTTTGTGGATGCGTATAACTCTCTGCAGACCACCATTGCCAATCAGACGAAATATACGGCGGTAGATCAGGGAAGCACCAACCAGGACAGCAGCAACGGTGACCTGTTGGGCGACGGAACGCTACGTAATATTCAGACCCGCCTGCGCTCGATGATTTCGGCTAGTCAGGGCTCAGGCGATCTGGCCACCTTATCGCAGATTGGGATTACGCAGGATATCACCGGTAAGCTGACGGTGGACAGTACCAAACTCAACAAGGCACTGAACGAAAAATCGGCCGACGTCGTCGCATTCCTGTCCGGCGATGGAAAAACCACCGGTTTTGCCACCCAGACCAGCAGTCTGCTGAAAGACATGCTCGGAACTGATGGTTCCGTACAGAATGCCACCGCGGGCATCAACAAGACGCTGAAAAAACTGTCGGACGAATACGATCGCGTAAACGCGCAGATCACTGCCACCATGGCACGTTATAAAACGCAATTTACCAGTCTGAGCCAGCTTGTCTCAAAGATGGATCAGACCGGAAGCTATCTGACCCAACAGTTCAACGCCATGAACCGTTAATAACTGATGAATTGAGGTTTTACCATGTATACAAAATCGGGAATTCAGGCATATGCTCAGGTCGGCGTTGAATCGGCCGTTCTGAGTGCCAGCCCACATCAACTGGTTGTGCTTCTTTTTGATGGCGCATTAAGCGCTATGAAGAAAGCCATCATTTTGATTGAACAAGGTGATATTCCCGGTAAAGGGCAGGCCATAAGTAAAGCAATCAATATCATCAGTAACGGTTTGCAGTCAGGTCTAAACCATGAGATTGGTGGCGACCTGGCGGCAAATCTCGATAGTCTTTATGACTATATGACCAGGCGTCTTTTACAGGCTAATCTTCATAACGACATCAATGCCATTAATGAAGTAGTGGAGTTACTCAATAATATTGCTGATGCCTGGAAAGAGATAGGCCCTCATTCTCAAAACATGCGGGACAATTACTAATGGACGTCCATCTCGGCTTGCTCCAACATTATCAGCAGTTATTAACAACCAGTAACACTATGCTTGTTCTCACCCAGGCGGGGCGCTGGGATGAGCTTATCGCTTACGAAGTTGACTACCTGACATCAGTTGAAAGACTGACTATGTTCCAGGATGCCAGCGAAATTCCGCCTCATATTCAGGCTCAAATACGCCCTATTCTGAAAAAAATACTCGATAATGAAATCGAGTTGAAAACCTTGCTGCACCAGCGTATGGAAGAGCTGAAAGCATTAGTTGGACAGACGTCGAGACAACATAATCTGAACTCAACATATGGACGTTTATCAGGAAATGTTCTCTTTCCATCAGATCTCTAGTCTGAATATGGTAGTTTGCGGATGAATAATATTTTGTTATTTCATCCGCGTTTTATTCTCATTTCACCCATACTCACTGTGTTCTCAATATGGAGCACGGATGATGAAAAACCCCACCCTGTTACAATGTTTTCACTGGTACTACCCTGCTGGCGGTGAATTGTGGCGAGAGGTCACGGCGTTAGCCCCCAATCTTAACGAAATCGGCATTAACATGATCTGGCTCCCGCCCGCCTATAAAGGTGCGTCAGGCGGGTATTCTGTCGGGTATGACTCCTATGACCTGTTCGATCTGGGCGAGTTTGACCAGAAAGGCAGTATCGCCACGAAATACGGTGACAAAGCGCAGCTGCTGGAAGCCATCGACGCCCTCAAGCGCAACGACATTGCCGTACTGCTGGACGTGGTGGTGAACCACAAAATGGGTGCCGATGAAAAAGAGCCCATCCGCGTTCAGCGCGTGAACGAGCAGGATCGCACGCAGATCGACGATGAGGTCATCGAGTGTGAAGCCTGGACCCGCTATACCTTCCCTGCCCGCGCCGGGCAATATTCGCAGTTTATCTGGGACTACAAATGCTTCAGCGGCGTCGACCACATTGAAAACCCCGATGAAGACGGCATTTTTAAAATCGTCAACGACTACACCGGCGAAGGCTGGAACGATCAGGTTGATGATGAGATGGGTAACTTCGATTATCTGATGGGCGAAAATATCGACTTTCGCAATCACGCCGTCACCGAGGAGATCAAATACTGGGCCCGCTGGGTCATGGAACAGACGCGCTGCGACGGTTTTCGTCTGGACGCCGTCAAGCATATTCCCGCCTGGTTTTACAAAGAGTGGATTGACCACGTCCAGGAGGTCGCCGACCAGCCGCTGTTTATCGTGGCGGAATACTGGTCCCATGAGGTGGATAAACTTCAGGCCTATATCGACCAGGTCGAAGGCAAAACCATGCTGTTTGATGCCCCCCTGCAGATGAAATTCCACGAGGCGTCACGTCAGGGCCGGGATTACGACATGAGCCAAATCTTTACCGGCACGCTGGTGGAAGCCGATCCGTTTCATGCGGTGACCCTCGTCGCAAACCATGACACCCAGCCTTTGCAGGCGCTGGAAGCCCCGGTCGAAGCCTGGTTTAAACCGCTGGCGTATGCGCTGATCCTGCTGCGGGAAAATGGCGTGCCGAGCGTCTTTTATCCTGACCTCTTTGGCGCCAGCTATGACGATAAGGGTGGAGACGGTGAAACGTACCATATTGATATGCCTGTGATTGAGCAGCTCCACGAGCTAATCCTCGCGCGCCAGCGATTTGCCCACGGCGTGCAGACGCTCTTTTTTGACCATCCTAACTGCATCGCCTTCAGCCGCAGCGGCACGGAAGACGATCCCGGCTGCGTGGTGGTGATGTCGAACGGGGACGACGGCGAGAAGGTAATTTGCCTGGGGGAAAACTACGGCAACAAAACGTGGCGTGATTTTCTCGGCAATCGCGAAGAAACGGTCACCACGGCGGCGGATGGCGAAGGGACGTTTACCTGCAAAGGCGGAAGCGTAAGCGTGTGGGTAATTGAGGATGCACTGTAGAAATAATGCCGGGTGGCGGCTTCGCCTTACCCGGCCTACGGGAAAGCACTTTTGTAGGCCGGGTAAGCGTCAGCGCCACCCGGCAACAAACGGCTACGGTAGTTTACTCTCCAGCGGATGCTTGCTCAGGTAATCGGCACACTCAACCGTTGGGCGATCGACCTTCTGCAGCTCCAGCCCGTCGTACTCAAGCGTCGAGCCATCGCGCTCCAGCGGATAGATATCCAGCTTGCGCGTCACGTTGTAATAACTGTCTGAACGCAGCATGATTTTACCCGGCACGGCAATCACGCGCTGCCACTGACGGCAGTCCAGCGTATCGCCCTCTTCCGTCACCACCAGCGTGGCAATCGCTTCAGGGCTGACCATTTTGCTCTGCGGCCCTTTTGACTGCCAGTATCCCGCCAGATGCGCCGGGACAGGATGCTTGATCACCTCTTTATAATTATCGACCTGAACGCACCCGGTCAGTGCCAGCAGCGCGCCAGCAATTGCTATTTTTTTCATCATCTTTCCTGCATTCGAAGAAAAAAATATTGTGGCATTAAAGCGCTGCGGCTGCCAGCGAAGATCGACAGGTCTTAGACCTGCATCCCCATGACCTCTTGATAAGCCGACACCAGCTTGTTACGCACCTGGATCCCCATCTGCAGGGAAACCGAGGCTTTTTGCAAATCGGTCATCACATCATTCAGCGCCACGCCCGGCTCGCCGAGGGTGAATTTCTCTGCCTGCGTGCGCGCTGCGGTCTGGGTATCACTGATACGGTCAAGAGCGGCATGCAGTTGCCCTGCAAAGCTGATGCTCGGCTGCTGATCTGCCACATTCTGATTACGGGCCGTCATCGCCGTTGCCTGCAGCTGACTGATTACCCCTTCAATGCCCTGTATAGCCATGACTCTCCCCTGGATGGTTTTTTACGCGGTCAAGACTAACAGCTTGTCAATAAGATAATGGCGGTAAATAGCATGAAAAAACCAGGTTATTTGACGCATAGAAAATCACGAATCATCAAATAATGGCAGGGCCATCAATATGGAACATTTGTCGTGTTTGCCGACCCGGGAGTCAGTTTTGTTTCTCTACACGAATAACGTAAACCACCAGGATTTAAGAGGTGCGCAATGAGTGCAACAGCATCGACAGCGCCGCAGAATAAATCACTCGAGTGGATGAACCGCCTTCGCGCGAATCCTAAAATCCCGTTGATCGTGGCAGGCGCTGCCGCAATTGCGATCCTTGTAGCGATGGTCCTGTGGGCGAAAAGCCCTGATTACCGGACGCTCTACAGTAACCTTTCCGATCAGGATGGCGGCGCCATCGTCACCCAGCTGACCCAGATGAACATCCCTTATCGCTTTGCCGATAATGGCGGTGCGCTGGAGGTCCCGGCAGATAAGGTGCACGAACTGCGTCTGCGTCTGGCCCAGCAGGGGCTGCCAAAAGGCGGCGCGGTAGGCTTTGAGCTGCTGGATCAGGAAAAATTCGGTATCAGCCAGTTCAGCGAGCAGGTGAACTACCAGCGTGCGCTGGAAGGTGAGCTGGCCCGCACCATTGAAACATTAGGCCCGGTGAAGAGCGCCCGCGTGCACCTGGCGATGCCTAAACCTTCCTTATTTGTCCGCGAACAGAAATCGCCTTCGGCTTCCGTGACCGTGAACCTTGAGCCTGGACGCGCGCTGGACGAAGGGCAAATCAGCGCGGTGACGCATCTCGTCTCCAGCGCCGTGGCCGGTCTGCCGCCGGGTAACGTGACGCTGGTTGACCAGAGCGGTCACCTGCTGACGCAATCCAATACCGCCGGTCGCGATCTGAATGACGCGCAGCTGAAATATGCCGCCGATGTGGAAAGCCGTCTCCAGCGCCGTATCGAAGCGATCCTGGGTCCGGTGGTGGGCAACAGCAACGTGCACGCGCAGGTCACCGCGCAGATCGACTTCTCGAATAAAGAACAAACCGAAGAGCAGTACAGCCCGAACGGCGATGCGGCGCAGGCGGTTATGCGTTCGCGCCAGATCAACACCAGCGAGCAGATTGGCGGCGCAAACCCGGGCGGCGTGCCGGGCGCGCTGTCTAACCAGCCTGCCCCGGCTAACGCGGCGCCGATCTCTACGCCGCCGGCCAATCAGCAGAACGGCCAGCAGAATAACCAGCAGACCACCTCAACGGCGACGAACAGCGGTCCACGAAACAGCAGCCGTAACGAAACCACGAACTACGAAGTGGATAGAACGATTCGCCACACTAAACTGAACGTGGGCGATATTCAGCGTCTTTCCGTGGCGGTAGTGGTGAACTACAAAACGCTGGCGGATGGCAAACCGTTGCCGTTGACCGCCGAGCAGATGAAGCAGATTGAAAACCTGACCCGTGAAGCGATGGGTTACTCCGAGAAGCGCGGCGATACCCTCAACGTGGTGAACTCACCGTTCAACTCGGTGGAAGAGACCGGCGGTGAACTGCCGTTCTGGCAACAGCAGGCGTTTATCGACCAGCTGATGTCCGCAGGACGCTGGCTGCTGGTGCTGATTGTCGCGTGGCTGCTGTGGCGCAAGGGCGTTCGTCCTCAGCTCCAGCGCCGTGCTGAAGCCGAAAAAGCGGCTCGCGAGCAGATGAATGCGCGTCAGGAAACGGAAGAAGCGGTTGAAGTGCGCCTCAGCAAAGATGAACAGATGCAGCAGCGCCGCGCTAACCAGCGCATGGGTGCCGAGGTGATGAGCCAGCGCATTCGCGAAATGTCAGATAACGATCCGCGCGTCGTGGCGCTGGTCATCCGTCAGTGGATGGGTAACGAACATGAGTAATACGCTTACGGGCACCGATAAAAGCGTCATCCTGCTGATGACCATTGGCGAAGATCGCGCGGCGGAGGTGTTTAAACACCTCTCCCAGCGGGAAGTGCAAATTCTCAGTGCGGCGATGGCCAACGTGCGTCAAATCTCCAACAAGCAGCTGACCGAAGTGCTGTCGGAGTTTGAGCAGGAAGCCGAACAGTTTGCCGCGCTGAACGTCAACGCCAACGACTACCTGCGTTCCGTGCTGGTCAAGGCGCTGGGCGAAGAGCGTGCCGCCAGCCTGCTGGAAGACATTCTGGAAACGCGCGATACCGCCAGCGGTATCGAAACGCTTAACTTTATGGAACCGCAGAGTGCCGCCGACCTTATTCGCGACGAGCACCCGCAGATTATCGCCACCATCCTTGTCCACCTCAAACGTGGTCAGGCGGCCGATATTCTGGCGCTGTTCGAAGAGCGCCTGCGTCACGATGTGATGCTGCGTATCGCCACCTTCGGCGGCGTCCAGCCTGCCGCGCTGGCGGAGCTGACCGAGGTGCTGAACAACCTGCTCGACGGCCAGAACCTCAAGCGCAGCAAAATGGGCGGCGTGAGAACGGCGGCAGAAATCATCAACCTGATGAAAACGCAGCAGGAAGAGGCCGTCATTACGGCGGTTCGCGAATTCGACGGCGAGCTGGCACAGAAAATCATCGACGAGATGTTCCTGTTCGAAAACCTCGTCGAAGTGGACGACCGCAGCATCCAGCGCCTGCTCCAGGAAGTGGATTCCGAGTCGCTGCTTATCGCCCTCAAAGGCGCCGAGCAGCCGCTGCGCGAGAAGTTCCTGCGCAACATGTCTCAACGTGCGGCCGATATCCTGCGCGACGACCTTGCCAACCGCGGTCCGGTTCGTCTGTCTCAGGTGGAAAACGAACAGAAAGCCATTCTGCTTATCGTTCGTCGTCTGGCGGAAACCGGCGAGATGGTGATTGGCAGCGGAGACGACACCTATGTCTAATGAGCTGCCGTGGAAGCGCTGGACGCCGGACGATCTGGCCCCTCCCCTCTCCGAGTTCACGCCAGCCGCGATCCCGACCGAGGCGCTTGACCCGGACGTCGAGCAGCCCGAGCTGAGCGAAGAGGAGCAGCAAGCACAGATGCTGGCTCAGCTGCAAATGCAGGCGCACGAGCAGGGCTACAATGCCGGTCTGAACGAAGGCCGGCAGAAAGGCCACGAGCTGGGGTATCAGGAAGGCCTGGCGAAAGGGTTAGAGCACGGTATCGATCAGGCGCGCCAGCAGCAGGCGCCGATCCATGCCCGCATGCAGCAGCTGGTCAGCGAGTTTCAGCACACGCTGGACGCGCTGGACAGCGTGATTGCCTCGCGACTGATGCAGATGGCGCTGGAAGCCGCGCGTCAGGTGATCGGCCAGACGCCCGTGGTGGATAACACCGCGCTAATCAAACAAATTCAGGGTCTGCTGCAGCAGGAGCCGCTGTTCAGCGGTAAGCCGCAGCTGCGCGTCCACCCGGACGACCTGCAGCGCGTGGAAGAGAGCCTGGGCGCGACGCTAAACCTGCACGGCTGGCGTCTGCGCGGCGACCCGTCGTTACATCACGGCGGCTGCAAAGTTTCTGCCGATGAAGGCGATCTGGATGCCAGCGTCGCCACCCGCTGGCAGGAACTGTGTCGCCTGGCGGCACCGGGAGTCGTCTGATGACCGCACGCCTCACCCGCTGGCTCACCACGCTCGACAACTTTGAGACGAAGATGGCGCAACTGCCCTCTGTTCGTCGTTATGGGCGGCTGACGCGCGCCACCGGTCTGGTCCTGGAGGCCACCGGCCTGCAGCTTCCGCTGGGCGCGACCTGCGTGATTGAGCGTCAGGACGGTCTGGAAACGCGTGAAGTAGAAAGCGAAGTGGTCGGGTTCAACGGCCAGCGCCTGTTCCTGATGCCGCTTGAAGAGGTGGAAGGTATTCTGCCCGGCGCGCGCGTGTATGCCAAAAACACGTCCGGCGATGGGCTGCAAAGCGGGAAACAGCTGCCGCTTGGTCCTGCCCTGCTGGGTCGCGTGCTGGACGGCAGCGGGAAGCCGCTCGACGGGCTGCCCTCCCCGGACACCACCGAAACCGGCGCATTAATTACCCAGCCGTTTAACCCCCTGCAGCGTACCCCTATCGAGCATGTGCTCGACACCGGCGTGCGACCGATTAACGCCCTGCTGACCGTGGGACGCGGGCAACGTATGGGCCTCTTCGCCGGGTCAGGCGTGGGTAAATCCGTCCTGCTCGGCATGATGGCGCGCTATACGCAGGCCGATGTGATCGTCGTGGGCCTGATCGGCGAGCGCGGTCGTGAAGTAAAAGACTTTATTGAAAACATTCTGGGTGCGGAAGGCCGTGCCCGCTCGGTGGTCATTGCCGCACCGGCGGACGTGTCGCCGTTACTGCGTATGCAGGGGGCAGCCTATGCCACCCGCATCGCCGAAGATTTCCGTGACCGCGGCAAGCACGTGCTGCTGATTATGGATTCGCTGACCCGCTACGCGATGGCGCAGCGTGAAATCGCGCTGGCTATCGGTGAGCCACCGGCGACCAAAGGCTACCCGCCTTCGGTCTTCGCCAAACTCCCTGCCCTGGTGGAACGTGCGGGGAACGGCATCAGCGGCGGCGGCTCCATCACCGCGTTCTATACGGTGCTGACCGAAGGCGATGACCAGCAGGATCCGATTGCCGACTCCGCGCGCGCGATCCTTGACGGTCATATCGTGCTGTCTCGTCGTCTGGCCGAAGCCGGACACTATCCGGCGATAGATATTGAAGCCTCTATCAGCCGCGCGATGACGGCGCTGATAACCGAGAAACACTACGCCCGCGTGCGTAACTTTAAACAACTCCTCTCCAGCTTCCAGCGCAACCGCGATCTGGTCAGCGTGGGGGCGTATGCCAAAGGCAGCGACCCGATGCTCGACAAAGCGATTACCCTGTGGCCGCAGCTGGAGGCATTTTTGCAACAAGGCATTTTTGAACGTGCCGACTGGGAAGATTCAATTCAGGCTCTGGAGCTGATTTTCCCGCAGGTGTAACACAGGTGGAGGGCGAAGGTCATGGCGCAAAACAGCGCGTTATCAACGCTGAAAGATCTGGCTGAAAAAGAAGTTGATGATGCCGCATTGCAGCTTGGCGCAATGCGACGCGGGTGCCAGCAGGCTGAAGAACAGTTGAAGATGTTAATCGACTATCAGCATGAATATCGCACCAACCTCAATACCGATATGACACAGGGCATTGGAAGCCAGCGCTGGATTAACTATCAGCAATTTATCCAGACGCTGGAGAAGGCGATAGATCAGCATCGCCAGCAGCTTCACCAGTGGACCCAGAAAGTCGATACCGCGCTGAATTTCTGGCGCGAGAAGAAGCAGCGACTGCAGGCCTGGCAGACCTTACAGGACCGACAGATTGCGGCAACGACCCTGGCGGAAAACCGCCTGGATCAGAAAAAAATGGATGAGTTTGCCCAGCGCGCATCAATGAGGAAACCGGAATGATCACACTGCAACAACTGCTGATGAGCGACAGCGACCTGTCAGGCGGTACGCAGACAGGAAAAGGCACCGACGGTGCACAGGACTTTCTCGCGCTGCTTGCGGGCGCCCTGTCGGACGCGACGGGCAAGGGCAACGATGCGCCCCTGACGCTGGCTGACCTGAAAGCCGCCGGCAGCAAGCTGTCCCACGTTGCTCAGGACGCCAAAGGGGATACCACCCTGCAGGCCAAAATTGCCGACCTGCTCTCGCGTCAAACTGCGCTGAATGGCGATGAAACGTCGTCCGTCACGTCGCTTGATACGCGGGTATCCGGGCTGGTGCCGCTGTCAAAGGGTGATGCCCTGAAAACGCTTAATGCGGTCAACAGCAAAGATGACGGCAAAAGCGAGCTGAGCGAAGAGGAGCTGGCCGGGTTAAGCGCGCTGATGGCCATGCTGCCGCACCAGCAGACCAGCACCTCACGTGCGGCAGGCAGTGACGGTGTGCCCGCCACCGCAACGCTGAGTTCAGCGGCGCTGACGCAAAACGGCGCGGGCCAGCCGTCCCTGAACGCGCTTCCGGGAAGCCATGATAAAGCCCAGAGTGCTGCGCCTTATCAGAGCCAGGCGAAAAACAGCGACCCGGCCCTGTCGGGTAACGCGCCGGCCACGCCGGCCGTGGCCGCAACGGCAGAGAAGCAGGAGCTTGCCAGTTCCTCCTCCTCAGCCTCACCGACGGCAACCCTGGCACCGATTATGTCCAGCCATGCGACCAGTCAGACGGCCGCCACCGTCGCCACCGCGCCGGTGTTAAGCCAGCCTCTGGGTACGCATGAATGGCAGCAGTCCCTGAGCCAGCACATCACCCTGTTCACTAAACAGGGCCAGCAGACAGCCGAGCTGCGTCTGCACCCGGAAGATCTGGGTCAGGTGCAAATTTCGCTTAAGCTGGATGATAACCAGGCGCAGCTGCAGATGGTTTCTGCGCACAGCCATGTCCGTGCGGCGCTGGAAGCCGCGCTGCCGGTCCTGCGAACCTCACTGGCGGAGAACGGCATTCAGCTTGCGCAAAGCAGCGTCAGCAGCGAGAGCTTTGCCGGGCAGCAGCAGTCCTCATCCCAGCAGCAGCACCAGGCTTCGCGTTCCGGCAACACCGGCGGCTTTAATGACGAGAGCGATGAGTTACTGCCTGTCCCTGCCGCTCTGCAATCCGCCGCGCGCGGTAACAGTGCCGTAGACATCTTCGCCTAAACGCCAGAGGTAGCGTGATTATCCCCGTCTTTTCCACGCTTTGACGACAGCAGGACACGGGATAATCACCTTATTAAGCTGTACCGAAACAGGAAGCTCGTATCAGATGACTGACTCCGCTATCACCAAAAAAAGTAAGCGTTCCATCTGGATCCCGCTGCTGGTGTTGATCACGCTCGCCGCCTGCGCTACCGCGGGCTATAGTTACTGGCGTATGCAGCAGGAACCTTCGACCGCTGCGGCCAAAGCCGAACCTGCACCCCCGCCGGCGCCGGTATTTTTCCCTCTGGACACCTTCACCGTGAACCTCGGTGACGCGGATCGTGTGCTGTATGTCGGTATTACGCTGCGCCTGAAGGATGAAGCCACGCGCGCGCGTCTGAATGATTATCTTCCGGAGGTGCGTAGCCGCCTTCTGCTGCTGTTCTCTCGTCAGGACGCTTCGGCGCTGGCCACCGATGTGGGTAAGCAAAAGCTGGTCGACGCCATTAAACAAACGCTGGCGACCCCGCTGGTAAACGGCCAACCTAAGCAGGAAGTCACTGACGTTCTGTATACAGCCTTCATTCTGCGGTAACGACATGGGCGACAGTATTCTTTCTCAGGCAGAAATCGATGCGCTGCTCAACGGCGACAGCGATAAAAGTGATGATCCGCAACCGGGTATTGGCGGCGATAGCGATATTCGTCCCTATGACCCGAATACCCAGCGTCGCGTGGTACGTGAACGTCTGCAGGCGCTGGAGATCATTAACGAACGTTTTGCACGTCAGTTCCGTATGGGGCTGTTTAACCTGCTGCGTCGTAGCCCGGATATTACGGTGGGTGCGATCCGCATTCAGCCGTATCACGAGTTTGCCCGCAACCTGCCGGTGCCAACCAACCTTAACCTGATTCATCTGAAGCCGCTGCGCGGCACCGGTCTGGTGGTGTTTTCGCCAAGCCTGGTGTTCATCGCGGTGGATAACCTGTTCGGCGGCGACGGGCGTTTCCCGACCAAAGTAGAAGGTCGCGAATTCACCCACACCGAACAGCGCGTCATTAACCGCATGCTGAAGCTGGCGCTGGAGTCCTACAGCGACGCGTGGAAAGCGATTAACCCGCTGGAAGTGGAGTACGTCCGTTCTGAGATGCAGGTGAAATTTACCAATATCACCACCTCCCCGAACGATATCGTCGTGAATACGCCGTTCCACGTGGAGATCGGTAACCTGACCGGCGAGTTCAACATCTGCCTGCCGTTCAGCATGATCGAACCGCTGCGCGAGCTGCTGGTTAACCCGCCGCTGGAGAACTCCCGCAACGAAGACCAGAACTGGCGTGAAAACCTGGTCCGCCAGGTCCAGCATTCGCAGCTTGAGCTGGTGGCGAGCTTCGCCGATATCCCGCTGCGGTTATCTCAGATCCTGAAATTACAACCCGGTGATGTTTTGCCGATAGAAAAACCCGACCGCATTATTGCCCATGTGGATGGTGTCCCCGTGCTGACAAGCCAGTACGGCACGATTAACGGTCAGTATGCGTTACGCGTTGAGCACTTGATCAACCCGATTTTGAATTCGCTGAATGAGGAACAGCCCAAATGAGTGACATGAACAATCCGTCCGATGAAAACAGCGGAGCACTGGACGATCTGTGGGCTGACGCGTTAAACGAGCAAAAAGCGACCCCGGCCAAAAGCGCAGCGGATGCCGTATTCCAGCAGCTCGGCGGCGGTGACGTCAGCGGCACGCTGCAGGATATCGACCTGATTATGGATATCCCGGTTAAGCTGACCGTTGAGCTGGGACGCACCCGCATGACCATTAAAGAGCTGCTGCGCCTGACGCAGGGCTCTGTAGTCGCCCTTGACGGTCTGGCCGGCGAGCCGCTGGATATCCTGATCAACGGCTATCTGATTGCTCAGGGTGAAGTGGTGGTGGTGGCCGATAAATACGGCGTACGCATCACCGACATCATTACCCCGTCTGAACGTATGCGTCGTCTGAGCCGTTAAGCATGAAAACCCAGGCAACAGTATCGCAACCTTCTGCCATTCCCGGCTCGCCTCTGCTCCAGGTGAGCGGGGCGTTGTTCGGTATTATTGCCTTTATTCTTATCGCCGCCTGGCTGGCGAAGCGCTTTGGCCTGGCGGGGAAAACCGCCGGTGCCCGCGGGCTGAAGGTCAGCGCCAGCACTACGCTGGGGCCGCGTGAACGCGTGGTCATCGTCGAGGTGGACGATGCGCGCCTGGTCCTGGGCGTCACGGCGTCAAACATCAGCGTGTTACATAAACTGCCGCCCGCCCCTGTTGTGGTGGACGAGCGTGCAGAGGCCCCTGCGGATTTCCAGTCCGTGATGAAGAGTTTGCTCAAGCGTTCCGGGAGATCCTGATGCGCCGTTTGTTATCCCTGACGCTTGCGGGCGTTGGCCTGTTTGCTCCCGCGGTCTATGCGCAACTGCCCGGTCTGGTTTCTACCCCGCTCGCGGGCGGCGGCCAAAGCTGGTCGCTTCCGGTTCAGACGCTGGTGTTCATCACCTCGCTGACGTTTATTCCGGCCATCCTGCTGATGATGACCAGCTTCACCCGCATCATCATCGTTTTTGGTCTGCTGCGAAACGCGCTCGGCACCCCTTCCGCTCCGCCAAACCAGGTTCTGCTCGGGCTGGCGCTGTTTTTGACCTTTTTCATTATGTCGCCGGTGATCGATAAGATTTACACCGACGCCTACCAGCCGTTCAGCGAAGATAAAATCTCCATGCAGGAAGCGCTGGATAAAGGCGCGCAGCCGCTGCGGGAATTTATGCTGCGTCAGACGCGTGAAGCCGACCTGGCCCTCTTTGCCCGCCTGTCCAACACCGGCGAGCTGCAGGGACCGGAAGCGGTACCCATGCGTATTCTGCTGCCCGCCTATGTGACCAGCGAGCTGAAAACCGCATTCCAGATTGGCTTTACCATCTTTATTCCGTTCCTGATTATCGACCTGGTGATCGCCAGCGTCCTGATGGCGCTCGGGATGATGATGGTGCCGCCCGCGACCATCGCCCTGCCCTTTAAGATCATGCTCTTTGTGCTGGTCGACGGCTGGCAGCTGCTGGTCAGCTCGCTGGCGCAGAGTTTCTACAGTTAAGGAACGGCAATGACACCCGAATCGGTCATGATGATGGGCACGGAGGCGATGAAAATCGCGATTGCCGTTGCCGCGCCGCTGCTGCTTGTCGCGCTGGTTACCGGTCTGATTATCAGTATTCTCCAGGCCGCCACGCAGATTAACGAAATGACGCTGTCATTCATCCCGAAAATCATCGCCGTGTTCGTGGCGATTATCGTGGCCGGGCCGTGGATGCTGAACCTGCTGCTGGACTATATGCGCAACCTGTTTACCAACCTGCCGTACATCATCGGCTGACCTGACGATGCTGCACTTCACCAGCGACCAGTGGGTTCAGTGGCTCGGCGTCTATTTTTGGCCGATGCTGCGCATCATGGCGCTGATCTCTACCGCCCCCATTCTCAGCGAGAAATCGATCCCCAAGCGTGTCAAAGTGGGGCTGGGCATCATCATCTCCATTATCGTCGCCCCGTCTCTTCCGCCGGTGGATATTCCGATCTTCTCGGCGAATGCGGTATGGGTGGCCCTGCAGCAGGTGATGATTGGCGTCGCCGTTGGCTTTACCATGCAGCTTGCCTTTGCCGCGGTGCGTACCGCGGGGGAACTGATTGGCCTGCAGATGGGGCTATCGTTCGCCACGTTTGTTGACCCTGGCAGTCATCTCAACATGCCCGTGCTGGCGCGCATTATCGATCTGCTCGCCATGCTGCTGTTCCTGTCGTTCAACGGCCATCTGTGGCTTATCTCCATGCTGGTGGACACGTTCCATACGCTGCCGATTGGCGAAAATCCGGTGAACAGCAATGCGTTTCTGGCGCTCACCCGCGCGGCGGGGCTGATCTTCCTCAACGGGCTGATGCTGGCGCTGCCGATCATCACCCTGCTGCTGACCGTCAACCTGGCGTTAGGTTTACTCAACCGAATGGCACCGCAGCTTTCGGTGTTTGTCATTGGTTTTCCGTTAACGCTGACGGTCGGGATTTTATTAATGTCATTACTGATGCCACTTATCGCTCCCTTCTGTGAACATTTATTCGGCGAGATATTCAACCTGTTAGCGGATATTGTCAGCGAACTGCCTCGTAAATAATAGACCGTACTGTTGCTACTGTCTTTCTGAGGATATTCCTAAAATAAAACGCGAAAAACATCTTCCAGGATATATCTGACGCGGTTTAATTGTTTCTAACCACCTCACAATACTTAATATTTACTTTACTTTAAGAAGATTCCTGGCAAATTATACGTAACTTTACGGGATAGTGAGTCCGCCTGAAAGTCTTTGTCATGCTCACAGGTTTATTATTTTTTTCCATCCCGTATGGCTGTTTTGAGCTCTCAGGCAGATGGTGAATTATCGTTACGCATTGAGTGAGGGTATGCCATGTCAACGATCATTATGGATT
The DNA here is from genome assembly GCF_001807145.1 of Enterobacter sp. HMSC16D10. NCBI lineage: Bacteria > Pseudomonadati > Pseudomonadota > Gammaproteobacteria > Enterobacterales > Enterobacteriaceae > Enterobacter > Enterobacter sp. HMSC16D10. The sequence continues at coordinate 155,240 of NZ_KV787896.1, read as the reverse complement.
TATGCAGCTACACCCGGCTAGGGTTAACCGGGTACCTGGCAAGCAGAGGGGTAAGAAAGAGAGACATCAACGATGCACACACCGTTGACGAACTCGCAGCCGCTTGTGACGAACTAAAACCAGGCGTGGTGTTTATTAATGAGGACTGTTTCATTCACGATCCAGCCAACAGTCAGCACATTAAGCAAATCATTAATCAGCATCCAAAAACCCTGTTTATTGTTTTTATGGCGATCGCGAATATCCATTTCGATGAGTATTTGTTGGTCCGTAAAAATTTATTGATCAGTTCTAAATCGATTAAACCCGAGTCGCTGGATGACATTTTGGGTGATTATTTGAATAAAGAAGTTAAAAATGTAGGAGCGGTTAACTTACCCACCCTATCATTAAGCAGGACTGAATCAAGTATGCTGCGAATGTGGATGGCGGGACAAGGAACTATTCAGATCTCCGACCAGATGAATATTAAAGCGAAAACCGTTTCATCACACAAAGGAAATATTAAACGGAAAATTAAAACGCATAATAAGCAAGTGATCTACCACGTGGTACGCCTGACCGATAATGTGACGAACGGGATTTTCGTCAACATGCGTTAGTCGCTTAAGAAAAGACCCTGTGCACCCTACCTTTGATCTCTGGCCTGGCCAGAGATTTTTGCTTTTACAGCGGGTGTCGGGCACGCAATGTGCTACCCGACGCCGTGCTAGTCTGCTTTCTCTACAAAAATACCGTCCGGATGCCCCAGTTCGTTAAAAAACCAAATGCCGAGCGGGTAGTCTTCCAGTGATACCAGGTACATTGTCCCTTCGCTAAACTCTTCAATTGCCAGCACCACACCCGGGCGGCGCGGCCCACCGTCCGTTTTAACGGTTACCCGATCGTTGACCTTCATACATTCCTCCTCTGGTTTTGAGCCAGTGTAGAACAAAACGCAAAAACGCACATCGCCGCCCGGCGTGAATGGCGTTTTTATGCACAGGCTATACTTAACCCTGGACACGTTTGCAGGTTGAAAGAGGAGTCCCGCAATGAAGACCGATAAAGAGTACAGCGATACCATCAAGCGCGAAGTCGAGGTGGATGTCGATGCCCTGCTGGCCGCCATCAATGAGATCAGCGAGTCAGAAGTCCGCCGCTCGGACGACAATTCGGACCGCGTCATTGTCAACGGAAGGGATTATCACACCTATCGCGAGCTGGCCGAGGCCTTCGAGCTCGATATTCACGACTTTAGCGTGTCGGAAGCCAATCGTTAGGGCGAAAAAAATCCCGGTCATGGGGATGACCGGGATCAAAACTTGCTTATGCAAGAAGCACTTGAAAATTCGTTACACCAGGAAATCTGATGTACATGCCACACTATCCCCAACGAATTTGTCTGACAAGCATATATTCTTAGGATGAATATAATATTTTTAACATAATGCTTTTGGTTATGAGCAATAACATACGCCGAATGCGGGTTTGCCAGGGAATACTCTCATTTCTCCGGTTAACAATTCGGATATTTTTTAGGAATTTTCTTAGATCGAAACGCATGCGTCACCGGGAGTCACTATGCCTTCACTGCGGGATACCTTGCTGATTTTTTCCGACCTGGATGGCTCGTTGCTGGATATTCATACCTATGACTGGCAACCCGCCATGCCCTGGCTGGACAGGCTGCAGGATAACCAGATTCCGATCATTCTCTGCAGCAGTAAAACCGCGGCAGAGATGCTGGATATTCAGCAGGATCTGGGGCTGGAAGGCCTGCCGTTTATTGCCGAGAACGGTGCGGTGATTCAGCCTGACGTGCGCTGGGACAATATCCAGCGTCAGATTAGAGGGATGACGCACCGGGATATTCGTCCGCGGATCGAGCAGATTCGCCTGCAGACGGGCTTTAAATTCACCACCTTTGACGATGTGGATGAGCACGTTATTAGCGAGTGGACCGGACTGACGCGCTACCGTTCGACGCTTGCCCGCAAGCACGAAGCCTCCGTCACGCTGATCTGGCGCGATACCGACGAGAACTTGCTCCAGTTTGAAGAGGAACTGGCGCACAGCGGCCTGCAATGCCTGCAGGGGGCGCGCTTCTGGCATATTCTGGACGCCCGCTGCGGTAAAGACGTGGCGGTTAACTGGCTGATTGAACGGTATCGCGAGCAGGAAGACATTGAACCCACCACGCTAGGGCTCGGCGACGGTCCCAACGATGCGCCGCTGCTCGACAGCATGGACTTTGCGGTGGTGATCAAGGGGATTAACCGCCAGGGCATCACGCTACGGGACGATAACCCCGCGCGGGTTTATCACACCCAACAGCCCGGGCCTGCGGGCTGGCAGGAGGGGCTGGATCATTTCCTGTCCTGATCCCGCCACACGACCCGGTTACGCCCGCTCTGCTTGGCCTGATACAGCCGGGCGTCCGCCACGGACTGCAGCTGTTCAAAATCGTAATTGCCCGTTTCATCCGCGCTGCTGACGCCCAGTGACGCGCTGATGCGCAGGGTTGTGCTCTTCTTCACCAGGATCTCCTTACTGTTGATTCGGCAACGAATGCGTTCGGCGACGCCTCTCGCCTCCTCCAGACCAAGACCGGGAAGGACAACACAAAACTCTTCGCCACCGACGCGTCCGGCCACGTCATTCTTGCGTAACGCGCTGGCAATCACGCCTGCCGTATGGGAAAGCACCTTATCACCGGCCTGATGGCCGAAACGGTCGTTGATGTTTTTAAAATAGTCGAGATCGATCTGAATCACCGAGAACGGCAGCGACTGCTGACGACAGGTTTCCGCCAGCAATTTTGCGCGGTCGAACAGCGCGCCGCGATTATTCAATCGGGTCAGCGGATCGTGCCAGGCCTGCCACTGGAGCGAGTGCTGAAGCGTATACATGTTACTCACCATCCGACGGATCACCAGCCACGAGATCAACAGCATGGCGGTAAAGAGCGCCCACAGCAGCGCCAGCACAATACTGATACTGCCGAAGTCGTCCTGTACCCCTTCGTGCAGGGTGTGGATCCGCAGGACGACGCCATCGAAATGATCGAGCCGCTCCCAGGTGATAAACCGGCTCCCGAGGCGGATACCGCCGCCGGTATCATGTTCAATCGCCTGGGCAATCTGCGCCGTTTCGCGTTCGTCAAACTGGTTAACCGGGCTTCCCGCGTGGGTTGAGGTAGCAATCATATTAAGCCGGGTATCGTACAGCTGATACTCCCCCTCCGTCCGGTCTTCCGTCGCGTCGGTCAGCAAACGCTGCATCGTGTCTAATGTAAAATCCATCGCCACGACGCCGTACCAGTAATGATCGAAATAGATGGGGACGCTGGCGGTGATCGTGCGTTCATCCCCGGTCCAGGATGAAGGCGTGGAGATAAACCAGCGCACGGCGCGGGCGCGGTTGTTACGCTCTGACTGCTGGGTAAACCAGGACTGCGTGACCAGATTATAATAGCGGGCGGTAATATCACCCGCCCGATCCGGCGTATCCGTGGAAAGGAAAAATCCGGCGCGGGAGACGTAGATCACCCGCGCTTCCGTTTGCGCTCTTGATGACGCCAGCCTGAGCAGATACCCCACTTCGAGCGCGGCAGAAATTTCATGACTGATGCGCTCAGCGTCCCGGTTCAGAAGCGTGGTTTTATCCACGAACGCATCCGAGACCCCGTTGATGGGAAGGGTGCGCTTTTTATCAACGGCGAGCTGCCAGGTGGGGAGCATGCGGACGGTGTTAAAGCGTGACACCGCATCCTGTAGGACATCAAAGGCCAGCGGCGTCTCGATTGCATCATGCATGCCCTGGCGAAATAACAGCATCCTGTCGACGCTGTTCTGTAACTGCCTGTCCAGCGAACTGGCCACCGTATCCAGATGGTTGCGCTGGCTGGAGATGTACGCCTCTTCCAGCACCACCACCTCACGCCAGGTCAGGAGCGTGGAAAACACCAGAACGATCAGAAAACAGAGATTAACAATCCGCCCCGGATTGCTACGCTTATGCAGCCATTGCAAAAAAGTTTGTCTTACAACAAAGGTATCGCGCTGCACACACACTCCCTGATTACTGCTCTATACCCGAAACCTGAGATAAAAACGCCCGGCAAAGCCGGGCGTTATGTGATTAAGCCTTGTCCCGTTTGTGCTGCCCGTCCCCCGGCTGAAGCTCATCTTCACGGAATGCTTCCCGCTTGATGCTATAGCCATCGTGCCACCGGCATTCCACCATTCCGCTGGAATACCCGGTGACGATCATACGTGGGCCGCCCTTTTTAGGCTTAACTTCATCACTGACCAAAAAGACCATACCTGCCTCCTGTATCAGGGTGAAACTGTTTCAATTTAGACGAGGAATGGTCTTTTTGCATCCTGCCGACGGTAACAATTAGTGCGACGTGCCGCGAATTTTCTCAACCAGCTTCACCGCCGCAACGACGATAGCGCCAATGATAAAGCCCAGCACCAGGTTCAGCAGCGTAGGCAGAATCGCCGCGATAACGGCCCCCTGGGTGGAGGAGAAATGTTCGATGGCATGGTGCAGCGGCGCAATGCCGTGAACCACAATTCCGCCGCCTACGAGGAACATCGCCAGCGTGCCCACCACCGATAAGCTCTTCATCAGCCAGGGTGCCAGCACCAGCAGGCTTTTGCCGATGCCTCTTGCCACCGCGCTCGACTTTTCTTCCAGCCAGTAGCCAATATCGTCCAGCTTGACGATCAGTCCCACCAGACCGTACACGCCCACGGTGACCAGAATCGCGATGCCGGAGAGGATCAGGACCTGATTCAGGAGCGGCGCGTCAGAGACAATGCCCAGCGTAATCGCGACGATTTCCGCAGACAGGATAAAGTCGGTCCGAATAGCGCCTTTGACCTTATCGCGCTCGAAGGTTTTTGGATCCTGCGCGGCCAGCGCTTCAAGACGCTGCTGGCGCACCTCCGGCGTATCGCTCTGCTTGCGCGCGCTAAAGGAATGCAGCACTTTCTCCACGCCCTCGAAGCAGAGAAATGCCCCACCGATCATCAGTAACGGCGTGATGGCCCAGGGGATAAAGGCGCTGATCAGCAGCGCCAGCGGCACCAGGATCACCTTATTCAGGAAGGAACCTTTCGCCACGCCCCACACCACCGGCAGTTCACGGTTTGCCCTCACCCCACTCACCTGCTGCGCGTTAAGCGATAAATCATCGCCCAGCACGCCGGCGGTTTTCTTCGCCGCCAGTTTCCCCATCACTGAAATGTCGTCCAGTAGGGTGGCTATATCATCCAGTAATGTTAATAAGCTACTTCCTGCCAAAATCTTAATCCTTCATTTTTTGGTAATTAAGTGAATAGTATGGAGCAAAAGCGCAAACCCGGAAACAGGCACCTTACGTCAACAAAAAATTCACATCAGCTACACAATTAAAGGGCTCGCCAGCGCGATAGTTTTCGCGTTTACTATCAGCGACCTTTTTATTTCGTCGTGAGGGATTATGCGTTTCCGGCAATTGCTCCCGCTCATCGGGGCACTCTTTTCGCTGTACATCATCTGGGGCTCAACCTACTTTGTCATTCGCATCGGCGTGGAAAGCTGGCCGCCGCTGATGATGGCGGGCATCCGCTTCCTTTCGGCGGGTATCCTGCTGCTGGCCTTCCTGATGCTGCGCGGGAATAAGCTTCCCCCGCTGCGCCCGATGCTGAATGCCGCCCTGATCGGCCTGCTGCTGCTGGCAGTGGGGAACGGGTTTGTGACGATTGCCGAGCACCAGAACGTCCCGTCCGGGATCGCCGCCGTGGTCGTTGCCACCGTACCGCTGTTTACCCTCTGCTTCAGCCGTCTTTTCGGCATCCGCACCCGCAAGCTGGAATGGCTGGGGATTGGGATTGGGCTGGCCGGCATTGTTCTGCTCAACAGCGGCGGCAACCTGAGCGGGAATCCGTGGGGCGCGGTGATTATCCTGATCGGCTCGATGAGCTGGGCGTTCGGCTCCGTCTACGGGTCGCGTATCGAACTGCCGACCGGCATGATGGCCGGTGCGATTGAGATGCTCGCCGCGGGGATTGTCCTGCTGCTGGCCTCCACCCTGACGGGAGAAAAGCTGACCGCGCTGCCGGACCTGTCGGGCTTTCTCGCGGTGGGCTACCTGGCGCTGTTTGGCTCTATCATCGCCATTAACGCCTATATGTTCCTGATCCGCAACGTCTCCCCGGCGGTCGCCACCAGCTACGCCTACGTTAACCCGGTCGTGGCCGTGCTGCTCGGGACAGGACTGGGAGGAGAAACGCTCTCGCCTGTGGAATGGATTGCTTTAGGGATCATCGTGTTTGCCGTCGTACTGGTCACGCTGGGCAAATATTTGCTGCCGGCAAAACCGGTGGTCACGCCTTGTGAGGTGGAGAAACCGTAAGCAGGTGAATACCCTGCGTGTCGATCTGCGCGGTCTGACCGCCGCCGCAGATCCACTCTTCCAGCCGTTCGCGCAGATCGGTATCGTTCAGCTTTAGTCTGCCTCTCAGCGCACACTCCCAGACGATCAGCACCCGCCAGCCCTGCGCAATAAGCATTGAGAGATCCCGTTTGTCGCGCTCGACGTTTTTACCAATCTTATCCAGCCAGAAATCGGTGCGCGTCGCGGGGACTTTAAACAGATAGCAGTCGTGATGGTGCCAGAAGCAGCCGTGAGTAAAGATGATGCACTGCCAGGCGTCGATGACGAAATCGGGACGACCCGCCAGGGCGGGATCCTGCACGCGAAAGTCAAACCCTGCCTGCGTCAGCAGCGCGGCCAGGCGCTTTTCAATGGCGGTGTCACGCGTGCCGATGGCACGCATGTTTTTACTGCGCGTGGCCTTATCGTGAACGTCCGTCATTGACGGCCTCACTCTGGCGTAGCGCCACCGCCTGTCTGATGCGCGGAGCCAGCAGTTTTGCGACAGCCGCAAACGCGGGAACGACGACCGAGTTACCAAACTGGCGGTACGCCTGGGTGTCTGAAACCGGAATGCGGAAACCGTAGCCTTGCGGCGTTTCAAAGCCCATCAACCGGGCGCATTCCCGCGGCGTTAAGCGCCGTGGGCGATGACGCTGGTTGTGCGGATCGTCGAAATCTTTTTCACCCAGCGCTTTGTCCCAGCCTCTGTCGATCAGGATTTCCGCACCGTCTTTATAGTAGCGAGCAGACAGCGTGCGGGTGACGCTGTGCGGATCGTTCGGGTTGACCATCCCAAAACCGAAGCCGTTGCCTTTCGCCTGATGCTTCTTGGCATAGCGGTAGAGGTATTTCCACAGCACCGGGGTCAGGATAAATTTCGCGTCGACGACCGGTTCCAGCAGGTCGGCCACGGTAGGACGGCGCTCGGGATACAGAGAAGGAATATCCCGCAGGGTGAAATCCCCTTTCAGATTGAGATCGCGGCGGAAGCCCACCAGCACGATACGTTCGCGATGCTGGGGCAGGAAATGTTTCCCATCAATGATTTTAGGATCGTCCGCGCCCATGTCCTCTGAATCGGCCACGTCATAACCCAGCTCATCCAGCGTTTGCATGATAATGCGGAAGGTTTTCCCGCCGTCGTGGCTTTTTAAGTTTTTGACGTTTTCCAGTACAAAAATGGCCGGACGACGGGCGTCAATAATGCGCGCCACGTCAAAAAACAGCGTTCCCTGCGTATCGCAGGCGAAACCGTGGGCGCGTCCGAGGGCATTCTTCTTGGAGACGCCGGCCAGCGAAAAAGGCTGGCACGGAAAGCCGGCCAGCAGCACGTCATGCGCGGGGATCGTCTGACGAATATGCTCGGCGGCCTGCTCATCGCTCACGCCGCTTTTATGGCTCAGGGTGACATCGCGAATATCGGCGTTGAAATGATGCTCGTGCGGGTCGCAGTACCAGTTGGCCTTATAGGTCCGCACGGCGTGCTTGTTCCACTCGCTGGTAAATACGCACTGTCCGCCGATAGCTTCAAAACCGTGCCGAATACCGCCGATACCGGCAAACAGATCGATAAACCGGAAGGCATAGTTCGGGTGCGCGGCAGAAGGTCGCGGAAGCAGGTTTTGCAGATAACGAAACTCGCCTTCACTCAGGCGACGCCCTGCTCGCTCGCTGGTCAGCAGACGTTTAAGGATCGCCGGGCTCCAGTGGCTTTCGCCGTGCGCCACCAGCAGACTGGCCAGCGTTTTAGCATCATAGATATCCAACAGCTGGCGCAGTAAGGCCTGCACCGTTGCCGTTGATTTCTCAGCCTGCGCGGGCGCGGGCTCTTTCACTGCTCGATTTTCCTGCATTCTTTTAACCGGAGAGTAAAGACTGGGAACAGATTACCACAGTTCAGTTGCGCAAACTGCGACGGAAGTGGCTCAGCACCTCGCTATCCAGCCCGAGGCAGTCGCCATGTAATTCGGCGCTGAGTTTCGCCATAAACTGGATCAGAAAATCGGCATTGTGACGTGCCAGTTCGCGGCCCATTTCCGTCTGCATTGTATCAGGCAAACGCAGCAGCTTGGTCTGAAAATGGTCGAGGGCAAATGCCCTATCGTCGAGAGGGCGCGCATCGGCAAAGGGATCGTCCGCGTCAAATAGCGGCACGCCCAGCGCGCCCGAGACGGCAAAAACGCGCGCCAGGCCGATAGCACCTAACGCTTCCAGCCGGTCAGCATCCTGCACTATTTTGGCTTCCATACTCTGCGGCGCGATTTCGGCGCTAAAGCTGTGCGCCTCAATCGCGTGCGCGACGGCGGCAATATGCTCTGGCGGAAAGTCCGGAAAGTCGCGGCGCAGAATGTCGCTCGTCTTACGCGCGGCGAGCCTTGACGACTGACTGCGTTCGGGATGATTTTTCGGCAGGCTGACAATATCGTGAAAATAGCATGCGGCCAGAATCACCCGCGGCTCGACCGTGTGGTGAACCATGATTTTTTGCGCCGTCATCCAGACCCGTCGAAAATGCGAAATATCATGTGCGGTATCGTCGTTCTGATGATTGTCCTTGAGCCAGCGCTCAAAGCCATGCTGCCACCGGGCCAGTTCCATCGTCATGTCCTGTTGTTAAAAAGAGGATGAATTATAACATAGCCAAATTAAATAAATTAAAAAATAGAAATGCGAAATATTTAATAATAATTACACCTTATAAATTCAATTAATTAATTCACCGGAAAAATAAAGAGATTTATAGAAATAATTTGAAATATTTCATCGAATTTTATTACATTTATTTTTGAAACTAAATCACATCTCCTGGAATAGTATCAACCCTGTAATTACGGAGGGTAATTACATATATTCATATAAATTATCTTTAAAGGGAATATATAATGAAAAGAAAAGTTCTGGCAATTCTTGTACCCGCGTTATTAATGGCAGGCGCAGCAAATGCGGCTGAAATGTACAACAAAGACGGCAATAAAGTTGACCTGTACGGTAAGGTCGACGCGCGTCATACCTTCTCTGACAACCCTGGCGACGACGGCGATGAAACCTATGTACAGATTGGTTTCAAAGGCGAAACCCAGATCACTAACGACCTGACCGGTTACGGCCAGTGGGAATATAAAACCTACGCTAACGATACCGAAGGCGCGGGTGATAAATCCTTTAACCGTCTGGCATACGCTGGCCTGAAATTTGGCGAATACGGTTCATTTGATTATGGCCGTAATTACGGCGTCGTGTACGACGTTGAAGCGTGGACCGATATGCTGCCTGTATTTGGCGGTGATTCCTACACCTGGACTGATAACTTTATGGTTGGCCGTACCAACGGTGTTGCGACCTATCGTAATAATGATTTCTTTGGTCTGGTTGATGGCCTGAACTTTGCGCTGCAGTATCAGGGTGCTAACGAAGGTGCTAACGCTAACGAAGATCAGGAAGGCACTAAAAACGGTCATAAAGACGTACGCTTCCAGAACGGCGACGGCTTCGGTATGTCCACCTCCTATGACTTCTCTGGCGATCTGTCCGGCCTGAGCCTGGGTGCAGCGTACTCTTCTTCTGACCGTACCAACGATCAGGTTGCCTACGGCAAAGCCGCAGAAAGCATCGGTTTTGCGGGTGGCGAAAAAGCTGAAGCCTGGACCGTTGGCGCGAAATACGACGCAAACAGCGTTTACCTGGCGATGATGTATGCGGAAACCCGCAACATGACGCCAATCGGCAACGTTGGTATCGCCAACCAGACTCAGAACTTTGAAGCGGTTGCACAGTACCAGTTCGACTTCGGTCTGCGTCCTTCCCTGGCATGGGTTTACTCAAAAGGTAAAGATCTGGACGGTAAAGGATTCAATCAGGATCTGGTTAACTACATCGACCTGGGCATGACCTACAGCTTCAACAAAAACTTCTCCACTTATGTTGATTATAAAATCAACATGCTGGACAACGATGAAGCGCTGTATGACGCATACGGTATTTCCACCGACGACATCGTTGGTGTAGGCATGACCTACCAGTTCTAACCTCTAAAAATACCAAAGGCCGCATCTGCGGCCTTTTTTATTTCTTAACGGTACGTATTACGGCGCTTCCTGCAGCGCCACGCGGATAAACCCGTTATTCTGCACCAGCAGCTCATGAGCTTTCCACGCATCCAGCCCTGTCAGCACCATCAATACCGCTGTTTTACAGTGATGGTTACAGCTCTCCAGCGCCGCTTTTGCCTCCGCCCGGGAGCATCCCCCCGCTTCCATTACAATGGCGATTTGACGTTCGGCCCATTTGGTGTTGCTTGCCTCAAGATCCACCCGCAGGTTGCTGTATACGCGCCCGGTTCGAACGGCCAGCCCGGTAGCGATCATCGAGAGGATCATTTTTTGCGCGATCCCCGCTTTGGTGTTGAGGTAGCCGGCCACCACATCGGCACCCAGTTCGGGGGCTATAACCATACTCGCCAGCTGCGCGGCTTCACTTTGCGCATCACCGGTAATCACGGCGACCGGCGAACCCAGCGACCATGCATGCCGCATCGCTCCCCAGACCCACGGCGTTTTTCCGCTGACGGTCACGGCCAGCATCATATCGTGTTCACCAAATTTAATGGCCTGCAGGTCGGAAACGCCGCGCTCGTAGCTCCCTTCCCCCTCTTGTGCCGTTACGGCCATCACAGGGGTTTTGCCCGGCGCATAGTCATCGGCAACCTGTTGCGCGACGCGGCCAGACGGCCCCGCCCCGACAATGACCAGGCGACCACCGTGATTGAGGGTCGCGGCAGCGTTATCCACCGCACGGGCAATCGTCTGTAAGCAAGGGGTGATAGCAGCAGAAATGAGTGCATCATCCTGGTGAATGACTTTCAGCATGTCCAGCGTGGACAATCTATCGATATTCATCGTGCTGGCGTGCCGTCTTTCCTTGACCGAACCGGTAAGCATAATGCTCATAAACAGCCTCCTTATTATGAGTACCCACACACTATAAAGTGTTTTATATAGATGACCTGCGAGGAGGGTCACGAAAAGAGGACCAAATCCACGCTTTTACATGGCTTTAAGAAAAGTGCGTCATCGGCGATAATTACCCCCTTACTTAATCATCGCGGAGTGTTGATGAGCGATTTGCAGCCTTTCCTTCCGACGCGCAAGCGCCCCATGAAACTCAATACGCTGGTCACGCTGATGGTGTGCGCGATAATCGGTTCAGTTCTGCTGGTGGTTTTTGCGCTCTATTCGGTGCAGATCACCCGCGCAACGCGCGATGATGTCAAAGACACCGCGCTCGGCATTGCCCGCACCCTCGCCGACAGCCCCGAGATACAGCGCGGCCTGATGCAGGCACCGCAGGAGAACATTATTCAGCCCATCGCCCAGGCGGTGACGAAGCGAAACGATCTGCTGTTCACCGTGGTCACTGATATGCGCGGGATCCGCTACTCTCACCCGAATGAGGCGCTGCTGGGGCTGCATTTTATCGGTGACGATTTAACGCCCGCGCTGGAAGGCAAAGAGAACGTTTCGGTTAACCGGGGCGCGCTCGCCGAAGCGCTGCGCGTTTTTACGCCCGTCTACGACGCCCAGCACGAGCAGATTGGCGTGGTGGTCGTCGGAATCTCCCTGAATAAGGTTGAAGAGCAGATCGCTCGCGGGCGGCTAAACGCCGTCTGGACCATTTTGTTCAGTATTTTTATGAGTTCTATGGCGATTTGGGGTCTGGTGCGGGTTCTGAAGCGCATTCTGTTCGGGCTCGAACCCTACGAAATCTCCGCCCTGTTCGAACAGCGCCAGGCGATGCTGCAGTCGCTTCGCGAGGGTGTTCTGGCTGTTGATATACACGGGCGCGTGACGATGATTAATCAGACCGCCAGAGAAATATTGCTTCTCCCCTCCGGCAAGCAGACCGAAAACACCAGCGCGCCCCTGCTTGCCAGCCTGCGTGACGTTTCGAAGACGGGCGTCGCACGCCAGGATCAGGAGATCAGCTGCAACGGTCGGCTATTGCTGTGCAACATGGTCCCCGTAAAAAGTCAGGATCGGGTGATCGGCGCCATCACCACCTTCCGTGATAAAACGGAAGTCAGCCAGCTGATGCAGCGTCTGGACGGCATGGTTAACTACGTCGATGCCCTGCGCGCCCACACCCACGAGTTTATGAATAAACTGCATGTGATACTCGGCCTGCTGAATATTAAGCGCTACGACAAGCTGGAAGAGTACATTCTCCAGACGGCACATCATTACCAGACGGATATCGGTACGATACAGAGCAAGGTAAAATCCCCGGTGGTTGCCGGGTTCCTGTTGGGTAAAATCAACCGGGCGAAAGAAGCGGGCGTCACCCTGACGCTGGCGGATGAAAGCCAGATACCGGATACCGCAAGTGAAGAGCAGGTCGCGGTGCTGATCACCGCGCTAGGCAACCTCATTGAAAACGCGCTCGACGCGATGGAAGGACAGCAGGAGGGCGAGATCGGCCTGCTGCTGCATTATCAGAATGGCTGGCTCAGCTGTGAAGTCAGCGACGATGGCCCCGGCATTGATCCCACTCAGCTGGAGTCTATTTTTACAAAGGGCTTCTCAACAAAAGGTGAAAACCGCGGCGTTGGGCTGTTCCTTGCTCGCCAGCAGATTCAGAACCTTGGCGGCGATATCTCCGTCGAGTCTGAGCCCGGCGTATTTACCCAATTTTTTGTTCACATCCCCTGGGATAGCGAGAGGAAAATCGCGTGATAAATGTGTTAATTGTCGATGATGACGCCATGGTAGCCGACCTCAACCGTCTGTATGTCAACCGTGTTGAAGGCTTTAGCTGCTGCGGCGTCGCCTCCACGCTAAGCCAGGCCGAGGCCATCATTAATAACCCCAGCCAGCCCGTCGATCTGGTGCTGCTGGATGTCTATATGCAGCAGGATAACGGGCTGGATCTGCTGCCCGTGATTCGCGCATCCGGCCGCCCAATCGACGTGATCATGATCTCCTCGGCCGCCGACGCCGCGACGATCCAGACCTCCATCCATTACGGCGTGGTGGATTATCTGATAAAGCCGTTCCAGTTCCCGCGCTTTGAAGAGGCGCTGAACGGCTGGAAGGCCAAGCACAGCCTGATGGGGTCGCACCAGTATTACGAGCAGGCGGACGTCGACCGGCTGATCCACGGCGGGGCGCCGGAACTGGCGGACAGCAAAAAGCTGCCGAAAGGGTTAACGCCGCAAACGCTGCGCACGATTTGCCAGTGGATTGACGCTCACCCGGAGACGGAGTTTTCCACCGACGATCTGGCAAACGCGGTCAATATTTCTCGCGTGTCCTGCCGCAAATACCTGATCTGGCTGGCGCAAATCAATATTCTGTTCACCAGCATTCACTACGGCGCCACCGGGCGTCCGGTGTATCGCTACCGTCTCCAGCCGGAGCAAACGGGCCTGCTCAAGCAATACTGTCAGTAACGCGGTAGGTATCATCCAGCAGGGTAAAGCGGAAGTGGTGTGCTGAAGAGAACACCACTTCTTTTGTTTTGGTCACAAAGATGGCCTCAATGTCGGGGCGCGCACGCAGCGCGGCACAGCCCTTCTCCACGCCCATGCCGTACATCAGCGTGGTCCAGATATCGCCGTCGATGGAATCTTTCGAAATGATGGTGACGCTGTCCAGTTCGTTATCGAGCGGGTAACCGGTGCGCGGATCAAGAATGTGGTGATAGCGTTTGCCGTCTTGTTCAAAATAGCGCTCGTACGTTCCCGACGTGACGACGGACACGTTCTCAACGATCATCGTGCCGATCAGCGCATCTCCGGCGAACGGTTTTTTCAGCCCGACGCTCCAGCCCCCTTCCGGCGAGCCTAACGTCTGAATGTTGCCGCCGAGGTTAATCAGCCCCAGCTCCGCGCCCTCTTTATGCAGGTAATCCCGCACCCGGTCGGCGATATAGCCTTTGGCAATCGCCCCCAGATCGATCTCCATCCCCGCTCTGGTCAGAAACACGCTGCTGCTGGCCTCATCAAGGAGAACATCCTCGGGCCGGGTTATCGCCAGCAGCGACGCGATTTCATCGGCAGGCGGAACGCTGTCCCCCTGAAAGCCAATCTTCCAGCGCTTCACCAGCGGACCGATCGCCAGATTAAAGGCGCTGTCCTTGAGCAAGCTTGCCGCTTTTGCACAGCGGATCAGATCAAACACCGGCCGACTGACGGTGACCGGATGCTGGCCCGCCGCATCGTTAATGTCCATCACCTGCGAGTGCGCGCGGTTAACGGTGAGCAGATCTTCGTACTGTTTGATCAGACGAAACACGCGGGACGCGAGGGCTTCGTCATGGGAGAAGAGTTTCAGGAGGATGGGCGAGCCCATCAGAACGGCGGAGTAGCTGTAAACGCGATGGCTATCAGGCATGGCAGGAGTCCTCAGAAGTAGCCCCGGCAAGCTCCGCGCCGCCGGGGAAAATGCCGGATAGCGCTGCGCGTATCCGGCCTGGGAAGCAGGTGCCTTACATCTTTTTCGAACGCAGAGCCGCCTGATGTCCTGCAAGGGCACCAAAAATGATGATATCTGCCACTGCGTTACCGCCGATACGGTTGCCGCCGTGGATCCCGCCGACCACTTCACCGGCCGCAAACGCACCTGGCAGCACGTTGTGGTTGCTGTCCAGCACGCAGGTTTCGGTGTTGATGGTCACGCCGCCCATGGTGTGGTGCACGCCCGGTGCAATCTGAATGGCGTAGAATGGCCCTTCATTGATTGGCGCACGCAGCGCGGTGGTACGTCCAAAGTCGTCATCGTGCTGTTTTTCAACGAAACCGTTGTAACGTTCCAGGGTCGCCAGGAAAGCGTGGTAATCCATGCCGAGCGCTTCCGCCAGCGCTTTTGGCGAGCTGGCGCTGGCCACGAAGCCTTTAGCGATGTACTCATCCGCGGCTTTGTTTTTGGCGCGAACATGCTCGTCAAAGACGATGTACGCGTATTTCTCCGGCAGCGCGATGATTGACGCCGAGACTTTATCGCGGGTCGACATTTCGTTGTAGAAGCGTTCCCCTTTCTGATTGACCAGAATCGCCCCGCCGCCGCGGATGGATTCGGAAATCAGGTACGAGGTTTTCTGCTCTACGGTTGGGTGGATCTGGATCTCGCCCATATCAACCGTACCTGCCCCGATACGCTCCAGCAGCGCGATGCCGCCGCCGGTCGCCCCTTTGTGGTTGGTGGTAACGAACCCTTCCAGGTCAGGGCGGTATTTCACCACCATCTGGCTGTTAGCGCTGAAGCCACCGGTGGCCACAATCACGCTTTTCGCTGCCACGGTGAGGGTTTCGTTCTCTTCGGTGGTCAGGCGCACGCCGGTCACTTCGCCGTTTTCGAAGATGATGTCGCTGACGGAGGTATCCAGCATCACCTCGATATTGCGTTTGTTGACGTTACGCACCAGGCCGCTGATCAGGTAGCCGCCGACCGCTGAGCCGTCTTTTGGACGGTGGGTACGGTCAATGCTCATCCCGCCGGTGGTGGTGATATCGTTCAGCATGATGCCGCGGGTTGCCAGCCATTCAATCGCCTGCGGCGCGTTCTCAACGAAGCGGTGCAGCAGTTCCGGGTTGTTCTTGTTGCCGCCACCTTTCAGGCTTTCCTGGTAGAACAGCTCTTTGCTGTCCTGAATGCCCTTCACGCGCTGGAAGCGGGTTTCTGCGGCGTTCATCCCGGCAGAGGCTTTAATGGTGTTGCCACCGATGGTTGGCATTTTCTCAACTATCAGCACGCTCGCGCCTTCGTCGTGCGCCTGAATCGCCGCCGCCAGACCGGCGCCGCCGCTGCCGACAACCACCACATCCACGCTGCGGGTTTCGTTCGGGTCAACGCCCTCTTCCGCGGCCAGCGCTTTGCTGGATTTCAGCATCGCTTTAGAGACCGCTTTCTTCACCGCCTCGCTCTGGCTGGTGGCGCCGGTGATGGCATCCACGTGCGGGGTGTTGGCATCCAGAATGCGGGTACGGATCTCTTCAAAGCTGGTGACAAACTCAACGTCTTCGCTCGGGCCAGAGGCCAGCTCGATGTCTGCAATGCGGTCCGTTTCCAGACTGACGTTAATCACCAGCTCGTTCGCGTCGTCCTGCACCTTCTCAGTAAACATGCCCGGTTTGAATTTCGATTCGCTCATGCTCATGTCGCGGATCATCGCTTCCACCAGCGAGAAGCGCCACAGCGGCTCAGGAATGTTCAGCGCCTCGCGCTGGGTGCTGTCCATAAACAGCTCCAGGTTTTCCCCGGCCGCGATGCGGTCGGTCCAGTCCGGGTAAGCGATGGTGGCACGGCCAACGGCAATCAGGTCGTAACCGTGGTCCAGCGCTTCATTGGCATCGGCGGCATTCACCACGCCGCCCACGCCCATCACCGGTACCTGAGCCAGCGTTTCAGAACGCATCGCGCAGTATTTTTCGATCAGCGGCGTCGGGTCCTGGGTGTCAACAATGGAAGGACGCAGGGTCGCGCCGACGGAGAAGTGGAGGTAGTCCACGCCGCGAGCCGCCAGTTTTTCCAGCAGGTACATGGTGTCTTCAAAGCGGATGCCCGGCACTTCAAGCTCTTCAGGAGAGAAGCGGTAGCCAATAATAAAGGCGTCGTCCGCGTACTGGCGCACCATTTTGTGGGTGATATCCAGTACTGCCAGCGGGAACTTCGCGCGGTTGTCGCGGCTGCCGCCCCACTCGTCATCGCGCTGGTTAGAGTTTGGCGAATAGAACTGCTGAATCAGATAGGTGTTTGCCCCGTGGATTTCCACGCCGTCGAAGCCGGCCTGGATGGCGCGGCGCACCGCTTCACCAAACTTGCCGATCATGCCTTCGACTTCTTCGCCAGTCAGTGCCACTGGCGTTGCTGCGCCCTCACGCGGCGCGGCAACAGCGCTTGGGCCAACCGGCGTACGGCCACCGATCAGTTTCGGGTCGACCATGCGGCCGCCGTGGTAGATCTGCAGCAGGGCTTTAGATCCTTTGGATTTGATCGCCTCCGCGATTTTCGCCAGCCCGGCAATTTTCTCGTCATTATCAATCCCGATCGCGCCCGGGAAGGCGAGACCGAGATCGTCGACGAAGCAGCACTCCACAATAATGGTGCCGATGCTTCCGGAACGGGCACGATAGTACTCCACCAGTTCGCTGGTGACGGTGCCGTCGTAATAGCCGGTGCAGGTGGTCATAGGGGCCATTAACAAACGGTTTTTCAGTTCAGTGCCATTCGGTAATGTGAAGGGGCTAAGAATACGTTCGTTAGTGCTCATAATTGAAACTCCAAACTTTTTAAAATTAAGAATTCGTTATCGGATTGATTTTTTAGTTCGTCGTTATTTGCCGATGTCATGATATTAATATAATGATTTTTTTACTTTCTAAAGTTATTACGTTAGTTAAAAAACTATTTAATCCCTGCAATAACACAATTAACACATTGGTGTTAGCAAATGTCATTTAGCCATTCACAATAATTTAAAATTCGTTAAATAATGATTGGTAAAACCACTTTTCCAAATAACTAAAAACACCCAACAAAACAAACACATATGAAATCAAAGAAAATAAAAATGTTACAAAAATGATAAAATAAACCAATAAAAAAGGGAATACCCACATACGCCAGAGTGGTTATTAATAAAAGCATAAAAATAACGCTGCAATTCTATTTTTTTGATCGCGATCAATAGTTATGGCATCCAAAAGCGCAATATAAAAACATCATCAATTTTTAATTTAGCGCCTCCATAAAAGCGTTAAATTGCTATTACTGAAAATACAAAATCGCACCTTTAATAACTAAAAAAAGCAAAGAAACTTAAGAAAGTGATTTTGTTTTTCAGTACGACCGAATCTTTGACAACTTAAGACGTGAAACTATGAATACAAAAACTGCTGTAACGCCCCCTGTGGCGAACCAGGCATCAAATGGAAACGCAAAACGTCTGCTGATGATGGCACTGCCCGTCATCGTCGCCGTACTGCTGCTGTTTGTTCCGGTACCGGAAGGCCTGCCTCCTTATGCATGGCACTACTTCGCCATCTTCGTCGGCGTGATTGTCGGTCTTATCTTCGAACCCCTGCCGGGCGCGGTGATCGGCCTGACCGGCGTCGTCGCCATTGCCCTGTGCAGCCAGTGGGTGCTGTTCAGCCCTGAACAGCTGGCTGATCCGAAATTCAAGCTGGCGGGCGCCTCCTTTAAATGGGCGGTGAGCGGGTTTGGTAACTCTACCGTCTGGCTGATTTTCGGTGCCTTTATGTTCGCCGCAGGCTATGACAAAACCCGCTTCGGCCGCCGTCTGGCGCTGATTCTGGTGAAATACCTAGGCCGTCGCAGCCTGACGCTCGGTTACGCGATTACGTTTGCTGACCTGCTGCTGGCACCGTTCACCCCGTCCAACACCGCGCGCAGCGGCGGGACCATCTACCCGATCATCGCTAACCTGCCGCCGCTGTACGGTTCAAAACCGAACGACCCAAGCGCGCGTAAGATTGGTTCGTATCTGATGTGGGTGGCGATCACCGCGGCCTGTATCACCAGCTCAATGTTCCTCTCCGCACTTGCGCCGAACCTGCTGGCCCTGGCGCTGGTGAAAAGTACGGTTGGAATCGATATCTCCTGGGGGACCTGGTTCCTCGCCTTCCTGCCGCTGGGTATCCTGCTGATTCTGGCCATGCCGCTGCTGGCCTACTGGTTCTACCCGCCTGAAGTGAAGGTAAACAACGAAGTGCCGCTGTGGGCGACCCGTGAACTGGAAAAACTGGGCAAACTGTCCCGCAATGAAATCCTGCTGCTGGTGTTCGTGTGCTGTGCGCTGCTGATGTGGATCTTTGCCGCGGCGTGGATTGAACCGGCTATGGCTGCCCTGCTCATCGTCGGCCTGATGCTGTGGACCGGCGTGCTGGAGTGGAACGACATCACCGGTAATAAAGCCGCGTGGAACACCTTCGTCTGGTTCGCCACCCTGGTGGCGCTGGCGGATGGCCTCTCCTCTACCGGCTTTATCAGCTGGTTAGGTAAAGAAGGCGGTTTGCTGATGAGCGGTATCTCTCCGGGCGTAGCGACCATCGTGCTGCTGCTGGCGTTCTACCTGCTGCACTACCTGTTTGCCAGCACCACCGCGCACACCACGGCGCTGCTGCCAGCGATTCTGACCATCGCCTCCACCATCCCGGGCATGAATATGGAAGTGTTCGTTCTGCTGATGGTGACCTCGCTGGGCGTGATGGGGATCATCACCCCGTACGGCACTGGCCCAAGCCCGATCTACTACGGTAGCGGCTACCTGCCAACCAAAGACTACTGGCGCCTCGGCACCATCTTCGGTGCCATCTTCCTGGCGGCCCTGCTGCTGATTGGCTATCCGTGGATGTCCATGATGTTCTGATTCCTGACCGCCGGACTTCTCCTCCGGCGGTTTTATTTTTTTGGAGCAAGCTATGTCAAACAAACCGTTTTTTTATCAAAACCCCTTCCCACTGGCGCACGACGACACCGAATACTATCTGCTGACCAAAGAGCACGTTTCCGTTGCCGAGTTCGAAGGCCAGGAAGTGCTGAAAGTGGAGCCGGAAGCGCTGACCCTGCTGGCGCAGCAGGCCTTCCACGACGCCGCATTTATGCTGCGTCCTTCCCACCAGAAGCAGGTTGCCGCCATTCTTGACGACCCGGAAGCGAGCCAGAACGATAAGTACGTTGCCCTGCAGTTCCTGCGTAACTCTGAAATCGCCGCTAAAGGCGTGCTGCCAACCTGCCAGGATACCGGCACGGCGATCATCGTGGGTAAAAAAGGCCAGCGCGTCTGGACCGGCGGCGGTGACGAAGCGGCCCTGAGTCAGGGGGTGTACAACACCTACATCGAAGACAACCTGCGCTACTCCCAGAATGCGGCGCTGGATATGTATAAAGAGGTGAACACCGGCACCAACCTGCCGGCGCAGATCGATCTCTACAGCGTTGACGGCGATGAGTACAAATTCCTGTGCATGGCTAAAGGCGGCGGTTCTGCCAACAAAACCTATCTCTACCAGGAAACCAAAGCGCTGATCACCCCGGCGAAGCTGAAAAATTACCTGGTTGAGAAGATGCGCACTCTCGGTACCGCGGCCTGCCCGCCGTACCATATCGCGTTCGTGATCGGCGGTACCTCCGCGGAAGCGACGTTGAAAACCGTGAAGCTGGCCTCTACGCGCTACTACGACGCCCTGCCGACGGAAGGTAACGAACACGGCCAGGCGTTCCGCGACGTTCAGCTCGAACAGGAGCTGCTCCAGGAAGCCCAGAACCTCGGCCTCGGCGCGCAGTTTGGCGGTAAATACT
>NZ_KV787896.1:102399-134496 GCF_001807145.1 Enterobacter sp. HMSC16D10 | reverse complement strand
CGCGCAGTTTGGCGGTAAATACTTCGCCCACGACATCCGCGTGATCCGCCTGCCGCGCCACGGCGCCTCCTGCCCTATCGGCATGGGAGTCTCCTGCTCCGCGGACCGCAATATCAAAGCGAAAATCAACCGCGACGGGATCTGGATTGAGAAGCTGGAGCACAACCCGGGCCAGTACATTCCTGAATCACTGCGCCAGCAGGGTGAAGGCGACGTGGTCAGCATCGATCTGAACAAGCCGATGAATGAGATCCTGGCGCAGCTTTCCGCGCACCCGGTCTCTACCCGCCTGTCGCTGAACGGGACCATCATCGTGGCGCGCGACATCGCCCACGCGAAGCTGAAAGAGCTAATCGACAACGGTGAGGAACTGCCGCAGTACGTCAAAGATCACCCGATCTACTACGCGGGCCCGGCCAAAACGCCGGAAGGCTACGCGTCTGGCTCCCTCGGCCCAACCACGGCAGGGCGCATGGATTCGTACGTAGACCTACTGCAGTCCCACGGCGCGAGCATGATCATGCTGGCGAAAGGCAACCGCAGCCAGCAGGTGACGGACGCCTGCCATAAGCACGGCGGCTTCTACCTGGGCAGCATCGGCGGCCCGGCGGCGGTGCTGGCGCAAAACAGCATCAAGAGCCTGGAGTGCGTGGCGTATCCTGAGCTGGGCATGGAAGCTATCTGGAAGATCGAGGTCGAGAACTTCCCGGCGTTTATCCTGGTGGATGACAAAGGCAACGATTTCTTCCAGCAGATCCAGAACCAGCAGTGTAAAGGCTGTTCACAGCGCTGATTGCTTCCATACGTCCGGCAAGAGCGACAGCGTTTCAGCGATTGTGCTGCGCTTGTCGCTCCCCGGCTTCCAGATGGTGACCATCGTCTGACCAATCCCCTGGCTGCCCACTTCGGTGTGCAGCCTTTTTACGTTTTGCCACTGCCCGGCGTGAAAATGCGTCGGTAAGAATCCCCAGCCGCAGCCGCGCTCCAGCAGACCGCGCAGCATCTCCGGCTCATTGGTAAAGAGGGTATGCCCCGAAATCTGCAGGCGGCGCGCCACCGGCTCGTCCGAGGCGGGGTGCATGACGAGCTGAGGTACCAGGGAGAGATCGAGCAGCGACAGAGGGGAAGCACTGTCCGCAAACAGCCCGCTGGCGGCATAAAAATCCATCTCGATGGCCCCCAGGGCACGCCACTCCATGTCGTTGCCCACGCTGCGGTTGCGCGCCTGGCAGATGGCCAGATCCGCGTCGTTATTCGCCAGCAGCCGTTCCGATTCATCCCGCGAGGCGCAGATAAGGCTGAGGCGGATTTTTCGCACCGCCATTTCAGCAATCACCCCGTGCAGAAAGGCTCTGGGCGTAAAAGGATCGTAGACCAGCGTCAGGTCCTGCGTGGCACCGTGCGGCACCTCTCTGGCAAACGCCTCAAAGGCTTTTACCTGCCGCATCAGGAGGTGCGCCTGGCGCTGAAGCTGTTCCCCTTCGGGCGTGAGCCGCAGGGTGCGGCCGTCGCGAATAAACAGCGCGTAGCCCAACCCATCCTCAAGAAAATCAACCAGATCGCGAAGCGTCGTGCGGTCCTTCTTCAGCGCCACCGCGGCTTTACTGAGGCTCCCATTCTCGGCCACGGCGGTAAATGCCTCGAGCTGTGCAAAAGAGTAAATCAGTCCCGCCACGCTACGCTCCCTCTGTTTTTTAGGGGGATTTTCCCCCACTACGCGTTTTTTATTATAGCCCCGGGGTTTTTAAACTGAAGCCGTTCTTAACCTGTAAGAGATGGATATGAAAAACAGAAAAGTAAACCATGCCCTGCTGGCGGGCCTTGTCTTCAGCACCCTGATCTCCCCTGCGGCAGTGGCGGCCTGTAAAGGCACCGACCTCAGCGCCTGCCCTGCCCCCTTCGACACCACGCTGCCTGACACCCATAAGATGCTCACCTGGAGTCAGGCCGATCGGGTGGTGGGCTTTCGCAATGACTACCGCAACTACACCGGGGATGTTTTCCGCCACGGTAACGCTGTGCCGCTGGAAATGTCGGACAAGCCGCTCACGAACGCACACTATCAGGTCAACGGCAGGCGCTACGGCATTCAGGACTACCTCCAGCGGCAGAACGTCAGCGGCATGCTGGTGCTGAAGGACGGCAAAATCGCCTGGAAGTATCTTGGAGAGGGCAATACCGACTCGACGCTCTGGACCTCGCGCTCGGTTGGGAAATCGGTGGTATCGGCGCTGGTGGGCGTGGCCCTCAAAGAGGGAAAAATTCACTCGCTCGACGATCGGATCACGCGGTATGAACCCGACCTGAAAGGCACCGCGTGGGACGGCGTGACGCTTAAGCAGCTGATCACCCATACCTCCGGCGTGGCCTGGAACGAGGATTACACCAACCCTAAATCCGACTTTGCGCAGCTCACCGAGTGCGAGGCGAAGCCGGGTACCTATGACTGCGTGCGCAAGCTGGTGAAGGGGTTACGCAGGGCGCACCCGGCCGGAGAGAACTGGTCTTACTCTTCGGGCGGCGCCTGGCTGCTGGGTGACGTGCTGGAGCGGGCCACCGGCATGAGGCTCGCAGCCTATCTGGAGAAAAGCATCTGGCAGCCTTACGGCATGGCGAGCGACGGCGTGTGGCATGCCTACAGCAAAGGCCAGCACGACGTCGGCGCGCACGGCTTTAACGCCACGCTGGAGGACTGGGGACGCTTCGGGCAATTTATCCTGAACAACGGTACGTTACCGAACGGTAAGACCATCCTGCCGGAAAACTGGATCCGGCAGTCGTCAGGCTGGACGAAGGCCAAAGGCTCGGTCTCTGACGCCCATCCCGAGGGGCTGTACGGCTATCAGTGGTGGAACAATGAAGTGCCCGCCAACGCCGCGGGCGTAGAGCCGACGGCAAAGGATTCGCTGAAAGGTTCGCTCTGGGCGCTGGGCATTTTCGGACAGATGATCGTGGTGAACCCGAAGGAAAATCTGGTCATCGTCCAGTGGTCTACCTGGCCGCAGGCGGAACCGTCCTTCAGCGCCCAGCCGCTGGAAGCCTCTCTGATGTTTAGCGCGATTGCCAGGGCGCTGCGCTAAATGGCCTCCGCCGGGTAATGACGCGGTTACCCGGCTCATTCTGAAACGCGCCTCTGCGCCACATCACAAAATCGCAATATCAGAGACTTACAGAATATTGGTGAATAAAAAGCCAACATTTTGTTAAGTTATTGTTGCCATTAATTGTATTTATTCGCCGGATTATATTCATGCAAGAAATGCATCAGTCGATGCGGCATTTGCGCTTATCTAATTCCTCATCCTGATCCAGTTTTCAGAAACAGACGCGTAAAACGTCAACAATAAACTGGAGATAACCATGTTTTCCTCAACCTCACCTGCAACCGTACGTTCGAAGGCGGGCGCGATACTTCGCGTCACGTCCGGCAACTTTCTTGAGCAATTCGATTTCTTTCTGTTCGGCTTCTATGCCACCTACATCGCCCACACGTTCTTCCCGGCGAGCAGTGAATTTGCGTCGCTGATGATGACCTTCGCCGTCTTCGGCGCGGGCTTTTTGATGCGTCCAATCGGCGCCATTGTGCTGGGGGCTTATATTGACAAGGTTGGCCGCCGCAAAGGGCTAATAGTAACGCTTTCCATTATGGCGGCAGGGACCTTCCTGATCGTGCTGATCCCGTCTTATCAAAGTATTGGGCTTTGGGCGCCGCTGCTGGTGCTGACGGGCCGTCTGCTGCAGGGCTTTTCCGCCGGCGCGGAGCTTGGGGGCGTGTCGGTCTATCTGGCTGAAATCGCCACGCCGGGCCGCAAGGGGTTTTACACCAGCTGGCAGTCCGGTAGCCAGCAGGTCGCCATTATGGTCGCCGCCGCAATGGGCTTTGCGCTGAACGCGGTGCTGGAAGAGAGCGCCATCCGCGAATGGGGCTGGCGCATCCCGTTCCTGTTCGGCTGTTTAATCGTGCCGTTTATCTTTTTCCTGCGCCGCAAGCTGGAGGAGACGGAAGAGTTCAGCGCGCGCCGCCATCACCTGGAGATGCGTCAGGTCTTTAAAACGCTGCTCGCGAACTGGCAGGTGGTGGTCGCGGGCATGCTGATGGTGGCGATGACCACCACGGCCTTTTATCTGATCACCGTTTATGCGCCCACCTTTGGCAAAAAGGTGCTGATGCTGAGCGCGTCAGACAGCCTGCTGGTCACGCTGCTGGTGGCGATCTCTAACTTCGTCTGGCTGCCGGTGGGTGGTGCCCTGTCGGACCGTTTTGGCCGCAAGCCGGTGCTGATTGCCATGACCCTGCTGGCGCTGGCGACCAGCTACCCGGCCCTGACGCTGCTGGCGAACGCGCCCAGCTTCTCGATGATGCTGAGCGTGCTGCTGTGGCTCTCCTTCCTCTACGGCCTCTATAACGGCGCGATGATCCCGGCGCTGACGGAAATTATGCCTGCTGAAGTCCGCGTAGCAGGGTTCTCTCTGGCTTACAGCCTGGCAACGGCGGTGTTCGGTGGCTTTACCCCGGTGATGTCCACCGCGCTGATTGAATACACCGGTGACAAAGCCTCGCCGGGCTACTGGATGAGCTTCGCTGCGGTATGTGCCCTGCTGGCAACGCTCTACCTCTACCGCCGTCGTGCGATGTCGCTGCAAAATACCGTCAAGTCACAGGGGGCCGCATGAAACGCACGTCTCGCTATACCGCCAGCGCGCTGGTGCTGATGTTCCTGAGCGCGAGCGCCTGCGCGCAGGACGTGAAGGTCATGATTTCCGGCGGTTTCAAAGCCGCCCTGGAAAAGCTGGCGCCGGAGTATGAACGTCAGACCGGAGATAAAATTGTGGTCATCCCCGGCCCCTCAATGGGCAATACGCCGCAGGCGATCCCAAACCGGCTCGCGCGCGGCGAGAAGGCCGACGTGGTGATTATGGTGGGTGATGCGCTGGAGAAGCTCGAAAAGGTCAGCCAGACCCGGCCGGGTTCGCGAACGGAACTTGCGGACTCTCCCGTTGGCATGGTGGTAAAAAAAGGAGCGGATATACCGGATATCAGCAGCGACGCGAAACTGCGTGAAACGCTGCTGCAGGCCAGCTCCATCGCCTACTCTGATAGCGCCAGCGGCAGCTACGTCAGCCAGGGGCTGTTCAAAAAGCTGGGCATTGAAAAGGAGGTCGCCGATAAAGCGACAATGGTCGAGCGCATTCCGGTCGCGTCGGAAGTGGCTAAAGGAAAATACGCCGTCGGTTTCCAGCAGGTTAGCGAGTTGTTGCCGGTTCAGGGCGTCACCTTTGTCGGGAAAATCCCTGACAATGTGCAATACATCACGCGCTTCGCGGGTGCGGTCACTCGTCACGCTGAACATCCTGACGAGGGGAAAGCGCTGTTATCCTATCTCGCCTCACCGCCCTCACGCGCCGTCATCGAGAAGACGGGGATGATCCCCGTTACGTCCGGCGATACTGCTCGGTGATCTGCTTTTCCAGTTCAGCCGCAATGTAAGACTGGATGCGCCCCCGGCGCCGGATAAGCCCAACGGTGCGTTTCACTTCCGGCGCCACCAGCGGCAGATGCGTCAACAGCGTGTGCTCAGAGGTCGGCATTGACATGGCGGGAACGGCAGCGATGCCAATCCCCGCCTCTACCATACCGAGCATCGTGGTGACGTGACGCGTTTCGCAGACGCTGGGGCGCCCGGGAACTATATCCCCCAGCATCCGATCGAGCAGGTTACGGTTACCTGACGTTTTATCGAGGGAGATATAATCCTGCTGGTAAAACGCCTGCCACGTCAGGTGACTCTTCTGCGCCACGGGGTGATCCTTTCGGCACGCCGCGACGTAGACATCCTCCACCAGCGGGAAAAATTCGATTTCAGACGGCAGGTTTCCTGCGAAGCAGATGCCGAAATCCGCCTGGCTGCGGGCCACGGCGTCAATCACATTCCCCGCGCTGCTGTCGATGAGCTTGATGCGAACGCGCGGATAGCGGGACTGAAAACGCCGGATCACGTCGGGCATAAAGTAACAGGCCGCGGAAGGGACCGCGGCAACCGCGATCAGCCCCGTCCGCTCTTCGCTGGCCTTATCGACATCCGCCAGCATTGACTCCACGCTGTCGAGCAGCTGCGCGGAGCGCTCGGCAAAGTTTTGTCCGTAGAGCGTCAGCGCCACGCGGCGGGTGGTGCGATCGAACAGCCTGTTTCCCAGCGCGGCTTCCAGCTTTTCAATCCTGCGGCTCAGCGCCGACTGGGATAAGCAGATAGATTCAGCGGCGACACGGAAGTTACCGTATTCCACTAACGCTCTGAAAGCATAAAGATCGTTAAGGTCAAAATTCACGGGCATGGCGTCTGGATGTCCTGTCAGGGAATACGCAACAAAGTCAAAAATAATAGCGTCTTATTGACCTGCCGCAACCGGCCTGGCGTTGAAATGCCGATCAGAGGTCGTTGAGATGCAGGCGGACGTACCCGGCGCGGTCGGTAATGGCCTGCCGATCCTCTTCCGTCATGTCCGCAAGCTGTTTAAAGACAATGCCCAGGCGGGGATTGTTGCCGAGACGCGCCTGATTGCGCGCAAAGAAGTCCCAGTAAAGGGCATTGAAGGGGCAGGCCTGCTCTCCGGTACGCTGGTTGTGCTGATACCGGCACCCCTGACAGTAATTACTCATCTTATGAATATATGACGCGCTTGAGACGTAGGGTTTACTGGCCAGCAACCCGCCATCGCCAAACTGGCTCATGCCGAGGGTATTGGGCAGTTCCACCCACTCAAAGGCGTCAATATAGACGCCCAGATACCATTCATGAACCGCCTGCGGCGACAGGCCGCTGAGCAGGCTAAAGTTTCCAATGACCATCAGGCGCTGGATATGGTGGGCGTAAGCCTCGGTGAGCGACTGCCCAACGGCATGCGCCAGGCAGCGCATCTGCGTCTTGCCCGTCCAGAACCAGTCCGGCAGCGGGGCGTGCTGGTCTAAGGCATTCAGTTCCCGATAGCCGGGCATCTGCGCCCAGTAGATCCCGCGCACATACTCCCGCCAGCCGAGAATTTGCCGGATAAACCCTTCGACGGCAGGCAGCGGCGCGTGGCCCAAACGCCACGCCTGCTGGGCGGCAGCAACCACTTCCCGCGGATTAAGCATCTTTGTGTTCAGCGCAAATGAAATTAACGAATGGAAAAGAAAAGGTTCCTCCGTGTGCATCGCGTCCTGCCAGTTTCCAAACTGCGGGAGCACGTGCGTGATAAATTCATCCAGCCTGGCTTTGGCTTCAGAACGGTTGAGCGGCCAGCGAAAATTGTCGGCCTGCGGTTCGCCGAAGGTCTTTACGCCGCAGCGTTGGATCTCCGCCCATAAGGCGGAACGATCGTGGCAAGGACGCGCGTCCCCCGGCGCGGGAGGCTCGCCGGACCAGCGCTTGCGGTTTTCAGCATCGAAATTCCATTTCCCCCCTTCCGGCTCGCCTGCTGACGTCAACAGGACGCCGTGCCGACGGCGCATTTCCCGGTAAAAGTATTCCATTCGCCAGCTTTTGCGCGACGCAAAAAACGCGCTGACCTGTTCCCGAGTGGTGAAGAAATGCTCGCTGCTGACGCAGGCCGTTTCAACGGAGACCGTCTTCGCCCACGCCTGCAGCTGCGCATCAAGACGCCATTCGTCGGGCTCCTGCCATATCACCCTGCCCGCGCCGTAATGCGCGACAAGCGCGTTGAGATTGTCTTCCAGCGCGCCGCGGTTTGAGTCATCAGAGAGCCGGACATACCTCACCCGATGCCCCTTCTCCTTTAATGCAGAGGCAAACGCGCGCATGGCGGCGAAGATAGCGATAACTTTCTGGGCGTGATGAAGCACATAGGCGGTTTCTGCCCGGAGTTCCAGCATCACGTAAATGATGTTCGGACTGCAGGTATCAAACCAGCTGTGATGCGGATTAAGCTGATCGCCCAGGATCAGACGTAGCTCGGTCAATGGTGGCTCCTGCGACAGCGCTCAGAACAGTATTTAACCTCATTCCAGCATTTCGCCCATTTCTTGCGCCACGTCATGGGCCGCTGGCAGTGCACGCACAGTCGACTGGGCAGGTCCTGCTTGTTACCTTTGAAATCGCTCATCTTTTCAATACCGTACTGATTTATTCACGCCACCTGCGGATAAAGGCTACGACAGACTTCACAAAATGAAGGTGATGCCCGCAAACCGCTACCCACCGCTACGTACGAAATGATAGTTTATTCAGGCTGGATTTGTCGCAGCAGGCGATATTCTGGCATCTTAACCGAATCTGACTTTCCCATTTTTGTTCAAGTGACGAGTTTGCGAGCAAAGCGATGATAAAGTGGCCCTGGAAAACGAATGAGGCTGGCCGGGATGTGGCGCTGCCATGGGATGACGCCCTGACGATCCCTGTTCTGGCTAATCTAAACCCGGATGAACAATCGAAACTGGTTCAGCTGGCGGATCGTTTTTTACAGCAAAAGCGCCTGGTGCCGCTGCAGGGGTTTGAACTCGATCCCCTGAAAAACGCCCGCATCGCGCTGCTTTTCTGTCTGCCGGTGCTTGAACTCGGCATTGAGTGGCTGGACGGTTTCCACGAAGTGCTTATCTATCCTGCGCCGTTCGTGGTGGATGACGAATGGCAGGACGATATTGGGCTGGTGCATAACCAGCGCGTGGTGCAGTCCGGACAAAGCTGGCAGCAAGGGCCGATTATCCTCAACTGGCTCGATATTCAGGACTCGTTCGACGCCTCCGGTTTTAATCTGATTATCCATGAAGTGGCGCACAAGCTGGATACCCGCAACGGCGATCGCGCCAGCGGCGTCCCGCGGATCCCGCTTCGCGAAGTGGCGGGCTGGGAGCACGACCTGCACGCGGCGATGGATAACATCCAGGATGAAATAGACCTGGTGGGCGAAAGCGCGGCCAGCATTGACGCCTATGCGGCAACCGACCCGGCTGAGTGCTTTGCGGTGCTCTCCGAGTACTTCTTCAGCGCGCCCGAGCTCTTCGCGCCCCGTTTCCCGGCCCTCTGGCAACGTTTCTGCCAGTTTTATCAGCAGGATCCGCTACAGCGCCTGCGGCAGAATGAAGCGTCCGGCGGGCATTCGTCCCGCCAGGTCCATTAAGCTTTTTCAGCAGGGGTACGCTCGGTTGACCATACCCCTATGCTCAGGGCTAAAAACAGCAATGCCATTCCCCACGCGGCCACCGTTAAAGACTGCTCCCCGTAAAAGCGCGTCACGACCGGCACCATCAGCGCGCTGACGCCGTAGCCTAACGTGTGGCTGGTGGCGATGACGCCCGCCCCTTCCCCGTGGTTAGCCGATCGTTCAGCAGCAGCTGGTAGCCCGGCGTGGCCATCGCCGCCCCGAGTGACGTGGTAACAATCCCCACGTAGAACAGCGCTAAACCGGCGACAGCCATCAGCCCAAGCCCGGCCACCATCAGCACCGCCGCGATGCAAAGCAATGTCACCGGGCTGAAATGCTGCGGGCGGACCACCAGAAACTGTGCCGCGAGCGTGGCCAGCGCGGCCAGGCTCAGCAGGAGCGCGACATGATGGCTGATCTCCCGGGCGTTACCGTCCAGCAACGGGCTAAGATGCGGTGACAGGCCAATCTGCATCAGGCTCACCAGCGCCGCCAGCAGCAGCGCCAGCAGCAGGAACGGCAGCATGGAGGCCTGCAGGCGGGTTGCCTGGTGGGCTACCGGCGGCAGCGGCGGGTCAGCGACTTCGCGAAGCACCAGCAGCAGGGCGATAAGCGGCGCAACCGCCATCAGCCAGAGCGGTGCCACCGGATTAACGCTGAGCATCAGCGCCGCCAGCGGCGGGCCGAGCAAACGCCCGCAGCTGAGGCCGGAGCTTATCGTCGCCAGCGCCGCCATTCTTTTCTCCAGCCCCGCACGCTGAATCGCCCACGTCTGGGCCGCAGGCACCAGCCCCGAGACCGTCAGTCCGTAGAGCAGGCGCGAGAAAATAAGCCCCGCCAGCCCCCAGACTGCATCCAGCCTTCCGGCCGCCATCGCCCAGACCACCAGCGCCATCACGACGAAACTCGCCAGATAGCCGCTTAGCGAGGCCAGCATGACGGACTTACACCCCTTCCGCTCGCTCTGACGCCCCCACCAGGGCGAGGCCGGTAAAAAGAGCATCGATCCGAACATCAACAGCCCGGCCCAGACCGAGAGTGACAGCCCGGTCAGGGTGACCAGCTGCGGGAGCATCACCAGCAAGCCGTTTTGCCCGATGCCGAGTAACCCCGCAGATAGCGCCAGGGGCCAGTTAGCTTTTGAAGTGACGTTTTCCGTCAAGGTTTCAGAGTCAGCGCGCATAAGAATGTGAACATAGTGTCAATAAATGTGTGGAAATTATGAAGTTTATGAAAACAAATATTGCAAAAATGGTTGCGAGTGTAAACAGAATGAATATCATAACGAGAATCATTATCAATCATGGAATGAGGTACATCTATGCGTGCTCTGCTCCGCGCCGCCGGTACAGACGTTGCAGCCCAGTGCTTTTTAAACGCCCTGGTGCGTGAAACGAAGGACTGGCGCTATCTCCCCGCTACCGATGCGGATGCGCTATCTGAGATCCATATCCCGCTTTCCCAAACCCAGGCGCTTCGGGTGCCGGTACGCTATTTCTCACCCACCCAGCATCATCAGTACCGTTTCCCGGCAACGCGGATTCAGAGCAACAGCGACAGGGGTGACGCCGTCACTTTCCCTCAACTGGTTGATTTAATTCTTGAAAAACCGTCCGTAAAAGGCTCGCTGGATGCCGATACGCTGGCGCGTTTTAAGCAGCGCGTTCTCGAAAGCCATGCCCACACCTGGCAGGCGATTGATTTACGCCACAGTTGGGCAACCCTGCGCGATAAGCCGCTGACGTTTGCCGAAGCGGAACAGGCGCTGCTGGTCGGCCATGCGTTTCACCCGGCACCGAAGTCCCACGAGCCGTTCAACGAAGCCGAGGCGCGCCGCTATTTGCCCGATTTCGCCTCCCGCTTCCCGCTGCGCTGGTTTGCCGTTGAGAGCACGCTCGTTGCCGGCGACAGCCTGAACGTCTCCCTGCGTGAGCGTCTGCTGCGCTTTGCGGCCCAGAGCGCGCCCGAGCTGCTCGGCCACTTTACCGACACCCGCTGGCTGCTGCCGATGCACCCGTGGCAGGCCGACTATCTGCTGGAGCAGGACTGGTGCCAGCGTCTGGTGGAAAACGGTTCGTTGCAGGACCTGGGTGAAGCGGGCGCACAGTGGCTGCCCACCAGCTCCTCCCGCTCGCTGCACAGCGAGACCAACAGCGACATGATTAAGTTCTCCCTCAGCGTGCGCCTGACCAACTCCGTGCGCACGCTGTCGGTGAAAGAGGTGAAGCGCGGCATGCGCCTGGCGCGTCTGGCAAAAACGGAACGCTGGCAGGATTTACAGGCACGCTACCCGACCATGCGCGTGATGCAGGAAGACGGCTGGGCGGGGCTGCGTGACGAAAGCGGCACTATTCAGGAAGAGAGCCTGATGGCCCTGCGCGTCAATCTGCTGTTCGATACGCCAGACACCCAGACCAACGTGCTGGTGAGCCTGACGCAGGCCGCGCCGGACGGCGGTGACAGCCTGCTCGCCGCGGCGGTGCGCCGTCTGAGCCAGCGTCTGGATCTCCCGCTCGCCCAGGCCGCCCGCTGCTGGCTGGACGCCTACTGCGACCGCGTATTGCTTCCGCTGTTCAGCGCCGAGGCGGACTACGGTCTGGTCCTGCTGGCGCACCAGCAAAATATCCTCGTTGAGATGCAGCAGGATTTCCCGGTCGGGCTGATCTATCGCGACTGCCAGGGTAGCGCGTGGACCGAAAGCGCTGACGCGTGGCTGAAAGAAGCTGGCGAAACTGAGGTGGAAAACCGCTTCGGCGAGAGCCAGCTGCTGCGCTACTTCCCTTACTACCTGCTGCTGAACTCTACCCTTGCCGTCACCGCCGCCCTCGCCGCCGCCGGTTTCGACAGCGAAGAGAGCCTGATGTCCCGGGTGCGCGACGCGCTGGCAGAACTGCGCCGCACGGCGAAGCAGACCCGCTGCCTCGACTACGTGCTCGACAGCCCGACCTGGAACTGCAAAGGCAACTTCTTCTGCTACCTGCACGATCGCAATGAAAACACCATCGCCGATCCGGCGGTGATCTATTTCGACTTTAGCAACCCGTTCTACAAGGAGAAGGCGTGATGGCTATCGCGAATATCGTCCATTCCGGCTACGGCTTTCACTGCACCGCAACGGATCGCGCCCTGCCGCTGGCGTTGGGTCTCGACGGCAGCGCGGTGCTGGAGCGTCTGAAGGGGATCCCGGACGGCTGGCTGGTGGAAGCCCTGGATCAGCTGTTTGTGGCCGCCCCCGCGCTGACCGGCATTACGTTGCCGTGGGCGGACTGGCAGGATGAACCCCAGGCGCAGGCGCTGTTTGGCCGGGCCCACGGTGATTATCTGGCGCGCGACGCCTTCTGGCAGCTGCCGCTGTGGCTGAAGGGCGAACGCCCGCAGGCGAGCGGCGGAATGCAGTTTGACGAGAGCCGTCAACTGTACTTCCCGCTGCGCCCTCGCCGCCCGCAGGGTGAGGTGTATCGCCGTTACGATCCGCAAATTAAGCGTACCCTCAGCTTCCGCGTGGCCGACGTGGCGCTGGACGGCGAGCGTTTTACCCGCTGGATGAATAACCCGCGCGTGAACGCCTTCTGGGAGATGGCGGGCCCGCAGGCCGAGCAGGAAAACTACCTGCGCCGTCAGCTCGACTCGACCTACTGTTACCCGGTTATCGGCTGCTTCGACGATCAACCGTTTGGCTATTTTGAACTCTACTGGGCACCGGAAGACCGCATTGGCCGCCACTACCGCTGGCAGCCGTTTGACCGCGGGCTACACATGCTGGTGGGGGAAGAGAACTGGCGCGGCGCGCAGTACATCCGCAGCTGGCTGCGCGGTCTGAGCCACTATCTGTATCTCGATGAACCGCGCACCGCGCGCATCGTGGCCGAGCCGCGCTTCGACAACCAGCGCCTGTTCCGTCACCTTTCCTCTGCCGGTTTTGACACGGTGAAAGAGTTCGACTTCCCGCATAAACGCTCGCGCCTCATTATGAGCCAGCGTCACCGGTTCTTCAGCGAGGTGGGCCTGTGAACGCGCTCTGGGAAAAAGTGAACCGCGAGATGGTGGCGAAGATCCTCGCCGAGCTGGAATACGAGCGCACCCTGCGCGCCGAGCCGGTTTCGTCGGACGGCTGGCGCATCGCCATGGGCAACGCGTCCTGGCAGTTTTGCGCCACGCGCGGGATCTGGGGCTGGCTGCATATCGACCCGGACAGCCTGACCACCGCCAGCGGCGATGCCGTCGAAGCGGAAAGCGCGCTGCTGCAACTGGCGACGGTGCTGGAGATGAGCGACGCGCAAACGGCGGAGCACATGGAAGATCTCTACGCCACGCTGCGCGGCGACATGCAGCTGCTGCAGGCGCGTGACGCGCTGATCCACCTCGATCCGGACGAATTACAGTGCCTGATGCGCGGTCACCCGAAGTTTATTTTCAACAAAGGTCGCCGCGGCTGGGGGCTGGACGCGCTGCGCCAGTACGCGCCTGAGTATCGCGAACGTTTTCGTCTGCACTGGATTGCCGTTCAGCGGGAGCATCTGGTCTGGAGCAGCGACGCCGATTGCGATATCAGCGCCCTGCTGGCGAGCGCCATGGACAACGCCGAGCGCGCCCGCTTTGACGCCCGCTGGCAGGCGCTGGGCCTCGACGAGAGCTGGCTGCCGGTGCCGCTGCACCCGTGGCAGTGGCAGCAGAAGATTGCCATTCATTTCCTGCCGCAGCTGGCACGCGGTGAGATGGTTGAGCTGGGCGAGTTTGGCGATGAGTACCTGGCGCAGCAGTCCCTGCGCACGCTCACCAACGCCAGCCGTCGCGCGCCGTTTGACATCAAGCTTCCGCTGACGATCTACAACACCTCCTGCTATCGCGGTATTCCGGGCAAGTACATTGCCGCCGGGCCGCTGGCCTCGCGCTGGCTGCAGCAGCAGTTTGTCGCCGACGCTACGCTTGCCCGCTCTGGCGCACAGGTGCTTGGCGAACCCGCCGCCGGATATCTGTCGCATCCGGGCTATGCGGCGCTGCCGAAAGCGCCCTACCGCTATCAGGAGATGCTGGGGGTGATCTGGCGCGAGAACCCGTCCTGCTATCTGCAGGAGGGCGAACAGGCGGTGCTGCTGGCGGCGCTGATGGAAACCGATAACGCCGGGCGCCCGCTCATCGACGCGTGGATCAGCCGTTCCGGGCTAAGCGCCGACGCGTGGCTGGAAAAGCTGTTTGAGGCAACGGTGATCCCGTTCTATCACCTGCTCTGCCGCTACGGCGTGGCGCTGATTGCCCACGGCCAGAACGTGACGCTGGTGATGAAGGACTACGTCCCGCAGCGCATCCTGCTGAAGGATTTCCAGGGCGATATGCGCCTGGTGGACGAGGATTTCCCGCAGGCGCAGAGCCTGCCGGAGCAGGTAAAAGCGGTGACGGCGCGCCTGAGCGCGGATTACATCATCCACGACCTGCAAACCGGCAACTTTGTGACGGTGCTGCGCTTTATTTCACGCCTCACGCGGCAAAGCGGCGTCAGCGAAACGCGTTTCTATCAGATCCTAGCCGGCGTTCTGCACCGCTATATGGCCGCGCACCCCGAGCTTGCCGAGCGCTTTGCGAAGTTCGACCTGTTCAAGCCGCAAATTATTCGCGTGATCCTCAACCCGGTCAAACTGACCTTCTCCGAACACGACGGCGGCAGCCGCATGCTGCCGAACTACGTCACCGACCTTGATAACCCTCTTTTTCTGGCCTCCCGGGAGTCCGCGCAATGAAAACCTATGATTTCATCGGCATTGGTATCGGCCCGTTTAACCTTAGCATCGCCGCCCTCGCAGAAGGGCTGGACGGCTTTAGCTCGCTGTTTCTTGAGCGCAAACCGCACTTTTCCTGGCACCCGGGGATGATGGTGCCGGACTGCCACATGCAAACCAGCTTCCTGAAGGATCTGGTCAGCGCCGTGGAGCCGACCAACCGCCACAGCTTCCTGAACTACCTGGTGCAGCGTAAAAAATTCTACCGCTTCCTGACCACCGAGCAGCGCACCGTTTCACGGGAGGAGTTTGCCGACTACCTGTGCTGGGCGGCGGACAACCTCACCAACCTCGCCTTCAGCCAGCAGGTACAGCAGGTGAGCTTTGATGAGAAAAGCGGCCTGTTTGAGGTAGTGACCCAGCGCGATCGCTTCCTGGCGCGCCACGTCTGCGTGGGGATCGGTAAGCAGATCAACCTGCCGGACTGCGTCACGACGCAGGACGATAGCTGCTTCCATGCCAGCGAGATGATGCTGCGCGCGCCGGATCTCGCGGGCAAGCGCGTTACCGTCGTCGGCGGCGGCCAGAGCGGTGCCGACCTGTTCCTGAATATTTTCCGTGGCGAATGGGGCCAGCCGCTGAGCCTGAACTGGGTCTCGCGCCGCAACAACTACAACGCGCTGGATGAAGCCGCCTTTGCTAACGAGTATTTCACGCCGGAGTACGTGGACAGCTTCTCCACGCTCGGTGAAGAGGCGCGTCGTCAGATGCTGCACGAGCAGAAGATGACCTCCGACGGGATCACCACCGAGTCCCTGCTGGCGATTTACCGCGCCATGTACCACCGCTTTGAAGTGCTGCGTGAAAAACCCTGGGCGCACCTGATGCCGTCCCGCTCGGTGACGGCCCTGACGCGCCTGGAAAACGGACAGCGTCTGAGCATACAGCATCACCTCGACGGCGGCCGTGAGCAGATGGAGAGTGACATTGTGATTTTCGCCACCGGCTATCGCGCCGTGCAGCCTGCGTTCCTGGCGCCGCTGTCTCACCGCCTGCATCTGGATACGGACGAAGCCTTCTGCATCAACAATGATTTCACCCTCGAATGGGACGGCCCGCAGAGTAACAGCCTGTTTGCCGTGAATGCCGGGATGCACCGTCTCGGCATTGCCGAACCCCAGCTCAGCCTGATGGCCTGGCGCGCGGCGCGAATTCTGAATCGCGCGCACGCCGACGAGCCGTTTGAGCTGGCTACCACCCCCGGCGTTATCCACTGGCGAAGCACCACCAGCCCGGAGAACAGCCAGGTTTTTAAATCATTAGCAAAAACCACCGAGTACTGACACACACAATCAGGGTCAACATAACAATGAAACGTTCTCATCTTTGGGTTTTAAATCCTTGCTTGCTTGCAATGCTTTCTACCTCTGCGTGGGCGGAAGAACAAAAGGAAGAAAATATCGTTGTCTCCGCCAGCCGCGCGCACCGCAGCGTGGCGGAGATGGCGCAGACCACCTGGGTCATCGAGCGGGCTGAAATTGAGCAGCAGGTTCAGGGCGGGAAAGAGATTAAAGAAGTGCTGGCGCAGCTGATTCCGGGCATGGACGTCAGCAGCCAGGGGCGTACCAACTACGGCATGAACCTGCGCGGTCGCTCCATGATGGTAATGGTGGACGGCGTGCGCCTGAACTCGTCCCGCAGCGACAGCCGCCAGCTGGACTCTATCGATCCGTTCAACATTGACCGTATCGAGGTTATCTCCGGCGCCACGTCACTCTACGGCGGCGGCAGTACCGGCGGTCTGGTGAACATCGTCACCAAAAAAGGCCAGCCTGAGACCGAAGTCGAATTCCAGACCGGGGCTAAAAGCGGGTTCAACAGCCACAACGACCACGATGAGAACGTGTCGGCAGCGGTCAGCGGCGGCAATGACAACGCCTCCGGTCGTCTGTCGGTGTCGTATCAGCGCTACGGCGGCTGGTATGACGGCAACGGCGATGAGGTGATTATTGATAACACCCAGACCGGCTTACAGTATTCCGACCGTATCGACGTGATGGGCACAGGCACCATCAATATTGACGATCACCAGCAGCTGCAGCTGACGACCCAGTACTACAAGAGCGAGTCCGACGGCAAGCATGGTCTCTATCTCGGGAAGAACTTCTCGGCGGTCACGGGCGATGCGACCGCGTACAACAAAGGTAACCTCGATTCTGACCGCGTGCCGGGTACCGAGCGCCATCTGATCAACCTGCAGTACTCCAATACCGACTTCTGGGGCCAGGATCTGGTCGCGCAGATTTACTATCGCGACGAGAGCCTGACCTACTATCCGTTCCCAACCCTGACCAAAGGCGTGGTCACCAGCATCGGCGCGTCGCAGCAGAAAACCGATTTCTACGGCGGCAAGCTGACGCTGAACAGCAAGCCGGTGGACGATTTGACGCTGACCTGGGGTATGGATGCCGACCACGAAACCTTCGACGCCAACCAGCAGTTCTTCAACCTGAAAAAAGCTGCGGCAAGTGGCGGCATGGAGCTGGATAACGCCTACAACGTGGGCCGCTACCCGGGTTATAGCATCACCAACCTCGCCCCGTTCCTGCAGGCCAGCTATGACATTGACGCCATCACCCTGAGCGGCGGCGTGCGCTACCAGTACACCGAGAACAAGGTGGACGACTTTGTCGGTTACACCCAGCAGCAGGCCATCGCTACCGGGAAAGCTACCTCCGCCGACGCGGTGCCAGGCGGGAAAACCGATTACAACAACTTCCTGTTTAACGCCGGGATCCTTGGTCGCCTGACCGAACAGCAGCAGCTGTGGTTTAACTTTTCCCAGGGCTTCGAAATCCCGGACCTGGCGAAGTACTACGGCTCCGGGACCTATCAGCTCAGCAACGGTCACTATCGCCTGCTGAACAGCGTCAACGTCAACGACTCGAAGCTGGACGGTATCAAGGTTAACGCTTATGAGCTGGGCTGGCGCTACACCGGGGATAACCTGCGCACCCAGGTTGCGGCGTATTACTCGCTCTCGGATAAAACCATCACCATCAACAAGACGGACATGACCATCAACCTGGAAGACGACAAGCGTCGTATCTACGGGGTGGAAGGTCAGGTGGACTATTTCTTCACCGACAGCGACTGGAGCACGGGCGCGAACTTTAACGCCATTAAGTCGGAAACCCGCGAAAACGGGAAATGGGAGAAGCTGACGGTAGACAGCGCCAGCCCGTCGAAAGCCAGCGCGTGGGTCAACTGGGCGCCGGGCGACTGGACCCTGCGCGTGCAGAGCACGCAGACCTTTGACGTCTCTGACGCCGACGGCAAGAAGATCGATGGCTATAACACGGTCGACTTCCTGGGCAGCTACGCCCTGCCGGTGGGTAAAGTCAGCTTCAGCGTGGAGAACCTGCTGGACAAAGACTACACCACCGCCTGGGGCCAGCGCGCGCCGGGGCTGTATAGCCCAACCTACGGTGCACCGGGTCTGTATACCTATAAAGGCCGTGGACGGACGTTTGGTCTGAACTACTCCGTTCTGTTCTAATCCTCAGCGCCGCCTGCGGGCGGCGCATTTTGCTGTGTAATTTCGAAGCAAATTTACTATAAAATCAGCGACTTGCTGAAATTATCGGCAAACGAACAAAAAGCGCGATTTCACCCTTTGACAAGGCGAACTGAGGTCGCTACTATGCGCCTCGTTCACACGATTCCTCTGTAGTTCAGTCGGTAGAACGGCGGACTGTTAATCCGTATGTCACTGGTTCGAGTCCAGTCAGAGGAGCCAAATTTGAAAAGCCTGCTTTTAAAGCAGGCTTTTTGCTTTTCTGCGTCGGGTAAAATTGTCGGGTGGCGGCTTCGCCTTACCCGACCTACGGGACTGCATCTCTGAAGTTAACTCTGAATCGCATCCAGCCTGGCAATCACCTTAATCTCAAACTTAAATCCGTACAGCCACGTCACGCCGATCCCGGTCAAGGTAGGATAAGGCGCGTCCCCCCAATATTCTGGCAGGATACTCCAGATAGCGTCGAGGTTTGACTCGGGATCGACGACAAAGAGGGTCACGTCAACCACGTCAGCGAACGTGCAGCCCGCAGCCGCGAGGACAGCATTAAGATTATCGAAGGCCAGCCTGACCTGCGCTTTCAGATCGGGTTCAGGCGAACCATCCTCGCGACTACCCACCTGCCCCGAAACGAACAAGAAACCGTTGGATTTGATGGCCGGTGAATAGCGATTGCGCTCATAGAGCGCCTGACGACCGGAGGGGAAAACTGCTTCGCGTGCTGTCATGTTTGTACCTTTGCAATAGGGCAAAATCAGCCCGTTGAACATAAAGACACTTTACAGGTGCAGGTTCGGGCGGATAAACAAGCGACTTTGTCCATCATTGTTTGTAATATCCAAACAATCGGTGAAAAGAGAGGATAAGGGATGGATCGTTTCGACGCGATGCGCGCCTTTGCTCGCGTGGTTGAGGCAGGTAGTTTCACAAAGGCTGCCCAAACGCTTCATATGAGCAAAACCACGGTGACGCAGCTCATTCAGCAGCTGGAAGCGCGCCTGCGCGTCAAATTGCTCCATCGCACCACCCGAAGGCTCGGTGTGACCCCCGATGGCGCGGTCTACTACGAACGCGTCATCCGCCTGCTGGCAGACATGGAAGATGCTGAAAACAGCCTGTCCAGCGCGACGATGACGCCCAGGGGACGGCTACGGGTAGACGTGCCCAGTCCGCTGGCCCGCCTCATCCTGGTGCCGGCGCTTCCGGCTTTTCACGCACGCTACCCGGATATCCAGTTCGATATGGGCGTGAGCGACCGGGTGGTGGATCTGATCGGCGACAACGTGGATTGCGTCCTGCGCGGTGGCGAAATCAACGACCAGTCCCTGATCGCACGCCACGTCGGCGATTTGCACATCGGTGTTTACGTCGCACCGAGCTATGTGGAACGCCTCGGCGCCCCTGCGCACCCGCGAGAGCTGGAAAACACCGACCATCGCATTGTAGGGTTCTTGTCCTCACGCACCGGTAAGATTGATCCGCTGGTACTGCGCAGTGAGAGTGAACATATTGACATCACGGGCAGCTATGTCCTTGCCGTGGATGATGGCAATGCTTACCTCGAAGCCGGGTTAGCCGGGTTAGGCGTGATTGCGCTGCCG
Organism: Enterobacter sp. HMSC16D10; assembly: GCF_001807145.1. Lineage (NCBI taxonomy): Bacteria > Pseudomonadati > Pseudomonadota > Gammaproteobacteria > Enterobacterales > Enterobacteriaceae > Enterobacter > Enterobacter sp. HMSC16D10. The sequence goes on along the minus strand of NZ_KV787896.1, from coordinate 114,463 downwards.
GTCTATATGGCAGAAGCGCATCAGGCTTGCGGTTCCTTGATTCGGCTATTCGAACATTGGCGTATTAAGCCAATGCCCCTGTACCTGGCATTTCCGCCTAACCGCCACGTCAACGCCAGACTGCGCGTTTTTATTGATTGGATCGTTGAATTGATGCAGCAGCATGTCCCTAATTCCAATAATAAGTCACTCCCTCCCAGACCCTGATTCGCTCATTAGGGTTGGTTACTTTCCACAGCACTCACCGCTCGCCGCCAGGCCGCCACCTCCTCATCCAGCCACGCCTCAAAAAGCCCCACCTCCGGCTTCTCCTCCTTAGGCTGCGCTGTCACCAGCCAGTAAGGCCAGGGATATGGCGCAGTGATGGAGGTTAGCTGGACCAGTTCACCTCGGGTGATGGCATCCTGAACCAGAGAGCGGCGCTCCAGCGCGATGCCTTTCCCGAGCCGGACGGCTTCGATAATGATATTGGAGTCGTTAATACATAAACCGCCAGGCACGATCTCTTTCTCCAGCCCCGCATTCACGCACCACGTTTTCCACGATTCCATGGAAAAAATAAGATGACTCTTTGCAATCTCCGCTGGCGTAGCGGGCAGCACGCCCCCGTTATAGCCCGGTGCGGCCACCACAATAAGCTCATCGGAAAAAAGGTAATGGCTTTCACTCCCTTCCCAGTTTCCCTGCCCCATCCGTATCGCGATATCTATCCCTTCCTGCTGCAGGCTGGTGACCGTCAGACTGGCCTGGATCCGCAGGGTAATAAGCGGATACTTCGTCCGAAAGCGTTCCAGGCGCGGCAAAAGCCAGTGGCATCCAAATGACGGCACCATCGCCAGCGTCAACTCCTGCTTTCTCGGCTTCACCTGTACGAGTCGGGTAGCATCCGCGATGTGGTTCAACGCCTCGCGTACCTGTAAGGCATAGAGCCGCCCTTCTTCATTGATCTGCACTCCTCGCCCCTGACGGATAAACAGCTTTACGCCCACCATCTCCTCCAGCGTTTTGATCTGCTGGCTGATAGCGGAATGGGTAACGTGGAGTTCTTTCGCCGCCAGCGTCACGCTGCCAAGACGGGCGACGGCTTCAAAGCTTCGCAAACTGGCAATGGGTGGAAAATCCGACATGAAAGCACTTCCTTATCTGCGCTGGATATACAGCGGCAACCTGACCATATGTCAGTAATACTAACCCTTACGGTAAGATACTGAAGATATTCGCCATGCAAATTGTATTGTAATGTCGGGTCATCCTTTTCAATGACGCGTTCTTTCACACAGACAGGAAAACGGGAAAGATGATTAAGCTTGTTGGCATAATGGATTCACCTTATGTACGGCGCGTGGCGATCTCCCTTGAGCTTTATGGCGTTGAGTTTGAAAGCCAGCCGCTGTCAGTCTTTAGCACCTTCGACGCATTCTCCCGGATCAACCCCGCGGTAAAAGCCCCGACGCTGGTTCTGGATAACGGAATACGTCTGATGGATTCCTCGCTGATTCTGAATTATTTTGAGGCTCAGGCCGACCCCGAGCGGAGACTCCTGCCCGTCGCGCCGGATGCGCAGACAAACGATCTTCAGACGCTGGGCTTTATTCTCGCCGCCGCTGAAAAAGCGGTGCAAAATGTGTATGAACACAACCTGCGCCCGGTAGAAAAGCAGCACGTTTCATGGGTCGAACGCATTACAATCCAGCTGCTGGCGGCCTGCAGGGAATGGAGTACCTTACTGGAGGGGCGTCCCGCCACCGCCGTTCCCGATCAGGTTGCCGTCACGAGCACGGTTGTCTGGACTTTTATTCAGTCGATGATCCCGCAGGTCGTTAACGCAGCGGATTTTAGAACGATCCAGGCGTTTGCCGAATCATTCGAATCGCAGTCGGCCTTCAAAAAATATCCGTTCAATTAAATGCAGAGCCCGGTAAGCGCAGCGCCACCGGGCAAACCCGCACCTAAATCTGATAATCAATCGCCACTTCTTCCGGCTCCATCACCTGGCGTTTAATCTCATCGACGGACAGCCCGGCGTTGCAGAGCTCGATAAAGCGCCACACATAGTTACGCTGCAGCTGTCCGCGCTTCAGGCCAAGCCATACGGTGTTGGCGTCAAACAGATGACGCGTGTCAAGACGCACCAGGTTCCCGTCCTCGCGTTCTCCGCTGGACTGTTCCGCCACCAGCCCAATGCCCAGACCCAGTTCGACGTAGGTTTTGATCACGTCTGAATCCTGCGCGCTCAGCACGATGTCGGGCGTTAACCCTTTACGATTGAAGGCTTCATCTATGCGCGAGCGTCCCGTGATCCCCTGGCGATAAGTAATGAGCGGCCATTTCGCAATGTCTTCCAGCGTCAGGGGAGAGACCTGATTCAGAGGATGATCGACGGGGAGCAGTAAGCTGTGATACCAGCGGAACCAGGGGAACGCCACCAGCAGCGGGTCGTTGCTCAGGCGTTCGCTGGCGATACCGATATCCGCCCCACCGTTTTGCAGCAGCACTTCAATTTCCTGCGGCGTGCCCTGGATAAGCTCCAGACGCACCTCCGGAAAAAGTTCGCGGAACGCCTTAATCACCGGCGGCAGGCTGTAGCGCGCCTGGGTGTGGGTGGTGGCAATGGTAAGCACGCCCGAGGCATCATTGGTGAAGAGATCCGCCAGGCGACGCACGTTGCTGGCCTCGTTGAGGATCCGCTCAGCGATGGTGAGCAATGCTTTACCCGGCTCCGTCATGCCGAGCAGCCGCTTGCCGCGACGGATAAAGATCTCTATGCCCAGCTCCTCTTCCAGCTCGCGGATATGGCGGCTGACGCCGGACTGAGAGGTATAAAGCATATTGGCGACCTCGGTCAGGTTGTAGTCCCGCCTGGCCGCCTCACGGATAATTTTAAGCTGCTGGAAATTCACGATTCACTCCGGCACATCTGACATAGCTCTATTGTTAGAGTCAGCTGCGCTGCAGAACAAATAATAAAAACCAGCATCTTATGCTTTTATGGAATATCAGCTCACGAGCTGGAGTTCACGGTTCTCAAGCGACGGCTTGCTGACCAGCGACATCAGAATCTCTTTTACCGCCTGCGCCTGTGGCGACAGCGAACCGCGTGCGGACATGTTCAGCGAGAGCGGCAGGCTCATAGAAGGCGTGGTGATCCGCGCCATCCAGCCGTTCGCCGCGCTGCACAGCGAACGCGCGGCGGATTCCGGCAGCACGGTGACGCCCATGCCGCTGGCAATGGCTGCGGTCAGCGTGGAGATCGAGTCAATTTCGCCGATGATTTTGGCCGTCAGGCGGCGCAGGGAGAACGCTTCGTCCACGCGCACGCGCACGGCGCTGTAGTCGCGCGGCAGATAGAGGTTCATCTCTGCCACGGCGGTAAGGTCGACACTCTGGCCCGGACAGTCGCGGGTGCCCACGAGGTAGAGATCTTCTTTCAGCAGCGGCTGGCTGGTGATCCCGGCCACCGGGGAGCGATCGTAAAGGACCGCCATGTCCAGCTGGCCGTTGAGCAGTTTGTCATTCAGTACAGACCCGCTGTTTTCGTGCAGGTACACCAGCACTTCAGGCAGCTCAGCGCGAACGGCCTGCAGCAGCGGCATGGTAATAGAGGACGCGGCCGTTCCCGGCGCCAGGCCAATAGAAACGTGTCCGCTCAGGGTCTGGCCCACGTTATTCACCGCCAGCTGCGCCTGCTCGCACTGGCGCAGAATCGTGCGCGCATGGGTATAGAGAATTTTTCCGGCTTCCGTTGGCGTGACGCCGCGTTTGGTACGGATCAACAGCTGCTGATCCATCTCGCCTTCCAGAGTAGCCACCTGCTGGCTCAGCGCAGGCTGCGCGATATGCAGCACTTCTGCTGCTTGAGTCAGGCTGCCGATATCGACGATTTTTACGAAGTATTTCAGTCGTCTTAAGTTCATTTTGCCCCCTGTTCGAAATGCTGTGCCGGAACCGGCTGTCGTTGTTGAACAGGTTTTGCAATATGAATGCCACTTTTACCAGGCGGTCTGAATTGGGCGCTAAGCGCCTGAAAATAAGGAAACCTAATCATGGAGGGGGGTTTTATTACCGAAACAGCAGTTTATGATCTGCCCCATTAGAGGTATATCCGCACCAAAGCGGTGCATTCCGCTGTCAAAAACAGCACTTTGCCGATTTTGTCAGCAAACGATCAAAAGGCGGCGATCCACCCTTTGACAAGGTGAACGCAGGTCGATAATATGCGCCCCGTTCACACGATTCCTCTGTAGTTCAGTCGGTAGAACGGCGGACTGTTAATCCGTATGTCACTGGTTCGAGTCCAGTCAGAGGAGCCAAATTTGAAAAGCCTGCTTTTAAAGCAGGCTTTTTGCTTTTCTGCGTCGGGTAAAATTTCGGGTGGCGGCTGCGCCTTACCCGACCGACAAAAACCTCGAATCGTAGGCCGGGTAAGGCGACGCCGCCACCCGGCGAAAATGTCCTCAATTGCCGAGCTTCACCGGCATCCCTGACCGCCGTTCCAGCTCAGCACCTGCACCCTCGTTGATCAACTCTGTCCGCAGCGCGGTCGATATCGGCAGCGGCACTTTCCGGGTCGATTCAAATTCCGCGCGGTTACGTGACAACGGCTCATGCACTTCCACCCAGCGGCTACCGTCCGGCTCGGAGGTGACTTTAACGGGCCGATCGATAAGCTGCACGCGGGTGCCGACAGGGACATTATCAAACAGGTATTTGATGTCGTTATTCCGCAAACGAATACAGCCCTGGCTCACCCGCAGCCCGATGCCGAAATTGGAGTTTGTGCCGTGTATGGCATACAGCCTGCCGATATAGATTGCATACAGCCCCATCGGGTTATCCGGCCCGGCGGGCACGAAGGCAGGCAGCGTTTTTCCCTCTGCCGCATAGGCACGGCGCGTATTGGGCGTCGGAGACCAGGTGGGTCCCACCTGCTTACGTTCAACCGCCGTTACCCAGTTACGCGGGGTTTCGCGCCCGGCCTGACCGATGCCGATGGGCAGCACTTCAACGGTATTGCTGCCCGGCGGGTAATAGTAGAGACGCATTTCCGCCACGTTAACGACAATCCCCTCGCGAACGGTGTCGGGCAAAATCAGCTGCTGGGGAATGACCAGCCGGGTGCCGGATTTGGGCAAAAAAGGATCCACGCCCGGGTTCGCTTCCAGCATATTGCTCAACCCCTGCCCGTACTGCGCGGCAAACGCCTCAAGCGGTAACGTATTATGATCCGGCACGGTAATGACCTGCGAGCTCCCCACCAGGCGACTGCCCGCCGGCGGTAAAGGATAGCTCACCGCCTGCACGCTCTGGCTGATGAGTAACGCAGCAAGACAGCCCAACGCCATTTTACGACACATATTCCCTTCCTCAGTCGCTTCGCTCTTTAGTAAGCATAGCGTAGCCGTTTTGCATTACCCATCAGGAAATAAAATCAGTTTGCACAGGCCCCCTGTCGCGGTAGTCTCATAGGTTCCGTTTATATGACGGCCGCTATGTGAGTGACCTTTTCTTATACCAATAATTAAAAATCAGTGCAGACAGGACAACTATGGACTCCACTCTCACCTCCACACATCCCAACGAGGAGACACCTTCGCTCAATCGTGCCCGCCGCGCCGCACTCGGCAGCTTCGCGGGTGCCGTCGTCGACTGGTATGATTTTCTGCTCTACGGCATTACCGCCGCGCTGGTGTTTAACCGCGAATTTTTTCCGCAGGTCAGCCCCGCGATGGGCACCCTCGCCGCGTTTGCCACCTTCGGCGTCGGTTTTCTGTTTCGCCCGCTGGGCGGGGTGATCTTCGGCCACTTTGGCGACCGCCTCGGCCGCAAGCGCATGCTGATGCTTACCGTCTGGATGATGGGGATCGCCACGGCGCTGATTGGCATTCTCCCGTCGTTTTCCGCGATTGGCTGGTGGGCACCGGCATTGCTGGTGACATTACGGGCGATTCAGGGCTTCGCCGTGGGCGGTGAATGGGGCGGCGCGGCGCTGCTATCCGTTGAGAGCGCGCCCAAAAATAAGAAAGCGTTTTACAGCAGCGGCGTGCAGGTCGGATACGGCGTGGGTCTGCTTCTTTCTACCGGGCTGGTCTCCTTGATCAGCCAGCTCACCACCGACGAGCAGTTCCTGAGCTGGGGCTGGCGCATTCCGTTCATCTTCAGCATCGTGCTGGTCATCGCCGCGCTGTGGATCCGTAACGGCATGGAGGAGTCGGCAGAGTTCGAAAAGCAGCAGGAAAAACCGGCCGTCAAAAAAAGGCTGCCGGTCATGGAGGCACTCGTCCGGCATCCTGGCGCTTTTCTGAAAATTATTGCCCTGCGCCTGTGTGAACTGCTGACGATGTATATCGTCACCGCGTTTGCCCTGAACTACTCGACGCAGAACCTCGGCCTGCCGCGTGAACTGTTCCTGAATATCGGCCTGGTGGTTGGCGGGATCAGCTGCCTGACCATCCCCTGCTTCGCCTGGCTGGCGGACCGCTTTGGCCGCCGTCGCGTCTATATCACCGGGGCGCTGGTGGGCACCCTCAGCGCCTGGCCATTCTTTATGGCGCTGGAGGCACAGTCGATCTTCTGGATTGTCTTCTTCGCCATCATGCTCGCCAACGTCGCTCACGACATGGTGGTCTGCGTCCAGCAGCCGATGTTTACCGAACTGTTCGGCGCCAGCTACCGCTACAGCGGCGCGGGCGTGGGTTACCAGGTTGCAAGCGTGGTCGGCGGCGGGTTTACGCCATTTATTGCCGCCGCGCTGGTGACCTTCTCCGGCGGAAACTGGCACAGCGTGGCGATTTATCTGCTGGCCGGTTGCCTGCTCTCTGCTGCGACGGCCCTGGTGATGAAAGAGCCCCGCCACACCTGATCGCCCTTTTGTTTCACAGGCGTGTGACATACTATCGGATAGAGTCGCACACCTGTGGAACAAGGAGACAGAGATGAATAATAAGGGCTCCAGCCTGACCCCGGCTCAGGCGCTGGAAAAACTCGACGCGCTGTATGAACAGTCCGTCAATGCGCTGCGCAGCGCCATCAGCGAATATATCGATACAGGGAAACTTCCCGACCAAAAGGCCAGAAACGAGGGCCTTTTTGTTTATCCATCGCTCTCTGTGACCTGGGACGGCAGCGCCAGCACGACGCCAAAAACCCGCGCCTACGCCCGTTTTACCCACTCCGGCTGCTACAGCACCACCGTCACCCGCCCGGCCCTGTTCCGCCCGTATCTTGAAGAACAACTTACGCTGTTGTACCAGGATTACGGCGCGCACATTGCCGTTGAGCCCTCGCAGCATGAGATCCCCTATCCGTACGTAATTGACGGTTCGGCGTTAACCCTTGACCGTTCCATGAGCGCGGGGCTGACCCGCCACTTCCCGACGACGGAACTGTCGCAGATTGGCGATGAGACCGCCGACGGGATTTATCACCCGGCAGAATTTTCTCCTCTGTCGCACTTTGACGCCCGCCGGGTCGATTTCTCCCTGGCGCGACTGCGCCACTACACCGGTACGCCCGCTGAACATTTTCAGCCGTTCGTGCTCTTTACCAACTACACCCGCTACGTCGACGAGTTTGTCCGCTGGGGATGCAGCCAGATCCTCGACCCGGAAAGCCCGTATATCGCCCTCTCCTGCGCGGGCGGGATCTGGATCACCGCAGAGACCGAAGCGCCCGAGCAGGCCATCTCCGACCTGGCGTGGAAAAAACACCAGATGCCCGCCTGGCACCTGATCACCGCCGACGGTCAGGGGATCACCCTGATCAACATTGGCGTCGGCCCGTCGAATGCCAAAACCATCTGCGACCATCTGGCGGTACTGCGCCCTGACGTGTGGCTGATGATTGGTCACTGCGGCGGCCTGCGTGAAAGCCAGCTGATTGGCGACTACGTGCTCGCCCACGCCTATCTGCGCGATGACCATGTGCTTGATGCGGTGCTGCCGCCGGATATCCCGATCCCGAGCATCGCCGAAGTACAGCGCGCGCTGTATGACGCGACCAAAGAGGTCAGCGGCATGCCGGGTGAAGAAGTTAAGCAGCGCCTGCGCACCGGTACGGTCGTCACGACGGATGACCGCAACTGGGAGTTGCGTTACTCAGCCTCCGCGCTGCGGTTCAACCTGAGCCGCGCGGTGGCCATTGATATGGAGAGCGCCACCATCGCCGCACAGGGCTATCGCTTCCGCGTCCCGTACGGCACGCTGCTGTGCGTCTCCGATAAACCGCTGCACGGCGAAATTAAGCTGCCGGGCCAGGCCAACCGTTTCTATGAAGGGGCTATCTCAGAGCATCTGCAAATTGGCATTCGCGCCATCGACCTGCTTCGGGCGGAAGGTGACAGACTGCTTTCCCGCAAGCTGCGCACCTTCAACGAGCCGCCGTTCCGCTAATAACGATAAGGAATAACCATGTCCAGCACCTCTCCGCTCTCTGCCCTGCGCCACTGGCTTGAGGCCAGCCATCTCGACGGGATGATCGTCCCGCGTGCGGATGCGTGGCAGAGCGAATACTGCGCGCCCTGTGACGAAAAGCTGGCCTGGCTGACGGGCTTTGACGGTTCTGCCGGCGTCGCGCTGGTACTGAAGGATAAAGCGCTGCTGTTCGTCGACGGGCGCTATCAGGTGCAGGCCCGCGTTCAGGTGAATCTGGACGAGATTGAAATTCACCACCTGCACAACGAGCCGCTGGCTGAATGGCTGACAGAAAACGTGGAGGCAGGCACGCGCATCGGTTTTGACGCACTGCTGATGACCAATACGGAGTTTGAGCAACTGTCCGCCACGCCGTGCAAGCTGGTACCGCTGAAGGTTTCGCCGTTTGACGCCTTATGGACCGATCGCCCTGCCGCACCGGCGGGGCTTATTCGTGAAATGCCGGTTGAAGTAAGCGGTGAAAGCAGCCAGGACAAACGTCAGCGCGTCGCTGCCGTGCTGGCCGCGAACAATGCTGATTATCTGGCCGTTACGCTGCCGGATAACATTGCATGGCTGCTCAACGTAAGGGGCTCAGATATCCCAACCAGTCCGGTACCGCTCTCATTTGCCCTGCTGAGTCGTGACGGCCACGTTGAGTGGTTTGTAAACGACAACAAGCTCGGCGCCCTGCCTGAAGAGGTGCGCAATGCGTTTACGATTGCGCCGCAGGACGCCTTCATCGAACGCTGTCAGCAGATTGCTGCAGGCAAACGGGTGATGGTTGATGCCGATTCCGCTCCGGTCGCCCTGCGCTTTGCCATTGAACCACGGGGAGAGATTGTCTGGCGAACCGATCCCATCACCCTGATGAAGGCCACCAAAAACCCGATCGAGCTGGCTGGGTATCGCGCGTGCCATCACCAGGACGGTGCCGCCTGGGTCAACTTCCTGGCCTGGCTGAGCCGCGAAGTGCCGCTGCGCGAGGCGGCAGGAAATCCGCTCACCGAGCTGGAAGTGCAGGCGCAGCAGCTCGCGTTCCGTCAACAGCAGCCCGGGTTTATCGAGCAAAGCTTTGCGACCATCTCCGCCTCTTCGAGCAATGCGGCGATGTGCCACTATCATTCGAGCGAGGCCAGCAACAAGCCCATCGGCCATGATCATTTTTACCTGAACGATTCCGGCGGTCAGTACGTTAATGGCACCACCGACGCCACGCGCACGCTGGCATGGGGTAAGGTCGACCCGCAGCAGCGCCTGCACTACACCGCCGTGCTGAGAGGCTTTCTGTCGCTCATTACCCTGCAGTTCCCCTCTGGCACTCAGGGGCATCAGCTGGATGCCTTCGCGCGTCGTCCGCTGTGGGAGATGGGGCTGGATTACGATCACGGCACAGGGCATGGCGTGGGGCATCAGCTTCTGATCCATGAGAACCCGCATCGCATTGCCAAAAAGGTCAACCCGTGGCCGCTGGTGGCGGGCAATATCATGACGATTGAACCTGGCTACTATCTGGGCGATAGCCACGGGATTCGCATTGAAAACCAGGTGGAGATTGTGGAGAGCCGTCCGGGATTCTGTAAATTTGCCTCGCTGACGCTGATCCCGATTGATTTAAGCCAGGTCGAGCTGGATCTGTTGAGCGAACAGGAAAAAGCGTGGCTGGATGCGTATCACCAGCAGGTGCGTGAGGCGCTGTCACCACGGGTGAACAGCGATGCGCGTTCGTGGCTGGAAGAGGCGACGGCACCGGTTCGTGTGAACGGATAGTGCGGCTTTTACCCGACGCAGAAAAGCAAAAAGCCTGCTTTAAAAGCAGGCTTTTCAAATTTGGCTCCTCTGACTGGACTCGAACCAGTGACATACGGATTAACAGTCCGCCGTTCTACCGACTGAACTACAGAGGAATCGTGTGAACGGGGCGCATATTATCGATGCTCCCCCATGATGTCAAAGGCAGAATGCATATTTCCGATCGTTTGCCGATTTATTCTCCACTTCGCGCAATTGTCAGGCATTTTTCCGCGGGTATTTCCACAGCCAGCGCCCGCTGACCATGCGCCAGTAGAACAGCGCGCCCCGTACGGCCCAGTCCAAGAACATACCCAGCCAGACGCCGACTACGCCCCATCCGAGCATCACCCCGAGCGTATACCCCGCCACAACGCGACATCCCCACATGCCGAGCATCGACACCCACATCGCAAAGCGGGCGTCACGCGCGCCCTTCAGCCCGGCTGGCAGTACCCATGAGGCCGCCCAGATGGGCATAAAGGCCGCATTGAGCCAGATGAGGATTTTAACGACCTCTTTAACGTCCTCTTCGTGGGTATAGAACGAGGCCATCAGCCCGGCAAACGGCGCCGTTCCCCAGGCTATCACGGTCAGTCCAATGGTTGACAGCCAGAAAACGTGGCGCAGCTGCCGCTCAGCCTGGCCAATCTGCCCTTTCCCGAGCCGTTTCCCGGTAATGATAGTCGAGGCCGAACCCAGCGCGTTACCCGGCAGGTTAATCAGCGAGGCGATAGAAAAGGCGATGAAGTTACCGGCGATCACGTCGGTGCCCATCCCGGCGACAAACATCTGCGTCAGCAGCTTCCCGCCGTTAAACAGCACCGACTCAATACTGGCGGGAATGCCGATCCCCATCACTTCCCAGATAATGGCGAAGTTAAAGGGGCGGAAATAGCTCTTCAGCGTGAGGCGCAGCGAGGGGGTGATCCCCGCCATCAGCACGCCGATAATCGCCGCCGCACCGATATAGCGTGAAATGGTTAGCCCCAGTCCAGCGCCGACGAACCCCAGCCCGTCCCACGAGAACACGCCGTAGATCAGCACGCTGCTGATGATGATATTCAGGATATTCATTCCGCCGTTGATCAGGAGCGGAATTTTGGTGTTACCTGCCCCGCGCAGCGCGCCGCTGCCAATCAACGCGATAGCCGCCGCCGGATAGCTGATAACGGTCATCTCCAGATAGGTCAGCGCCAGGTCTTTAACCTCGTTCGTGGCTTCCCCGGCGACAAAGTCGATAATCTCTTTACCGAAATAGTGAATCACCGCCGCCAGAACAATCGAAAAGACAGTCATGATCATCAGCGACTGGCGGGCTGCCTCGCGCGCACGTTTGGGATCGAGCTTGCCGAGGCTAAAAGCCACCACCACCGTCGTCCCGAGATCGATGGCAGCAAAAAAAGACATCACCACCATGTTAAAGCTGTCCGCCAGCCCGACCCCCGCCATCGCCTCTTTCCCCAGCCAGCTCACCAGGAAGGTGCTCAGTACCCCCATCAGCAGAACGCAGGTATTTTCCAGGAAGATAGGCACAGCAAGAGGGGTGATTTCACGCCAGAACAGGACACGATAGCTTTTACGTTTTGCATACCATGGCGTGCGCGCGATCGCCTGGCGTAAGGAGGCAGTGACGTTCAAAATGGACCTTAGCGAGAAAAGTTGAAACTCCATTTCAAATGATGGGGGAGAAATGCTAATCCTGCAAAGTATTTTCCTGAAAAAAGATGTGTGGAATTACAACAAACTGACGACAGAATCAGCAATCAGTCGATTTTCCCTAAGATCAGGTTTGACAAAAGTTTTTTCGCCGCTAAGATAAGCCTCCACAACGATTCCTCTGTAGTTCAGTCGGTAGAACGGCG